>NZ_CAIZIZ010000182.1 GCF_903933125.1 uncultured Lamprocystis sp.
CTGAAGTCGCATCGACATCCGAGCCGATGGTGAGTGCTATCCGGTGTTCCGGAAATCACCTAAGCGAAGATCCGCACCTCCCCGGCCCCCGCAACATTGTCCACACAGCGCCCACAGAGTTCCGGGTGTTCGGCGTGCGTGCCCACGTCCGCTCGATGGTGCCAGCAACGCACGCATTTGGCGTGTTTCGACGCGTTCACCCGCACCGCCAAGCCCGGCAGATCCGTGCCGACCGCCGTGTCCGGCTGTTCGGCGATCGGGTGTAGCCGTACCTGCGAGGTGATCATCACGAAACGCAGTTCGTCCTCCAGTCGACTCAGCGCCTGATAGAGTCCGGGGTCGCAGTACAGATCCAACTCGGCATCCAGGGCCGAACCGATCAGGTTGGCCTTGCGGGCGCTCTCCAACGCCGGTCCCACGGCCATCCGCGCGGCGAGGACCTGATCCCACAGCGCCCGGTCCAGGTCGGTCGCATCGTCCAGCGCGACCAGACCTTCATACCAGGTGGCGGTGAACACCGAGGGGTCGCGCCGGCCGGGGATGAAGCCCCAGATTTCATCGGCCGTGAATGACAGAATCGGTGCCAACCAGCGAACCATGGCCTCGGCAATGTGATACAGGGCGGTCTGGCAGGACCGCCGCGGTAGCCCGTCCGCCGCCGTGGTGTATTGACGGTCTTTGATCACGTCCAGATAAAAACCGCCCAGATCCACCACGCAGAAGTTGTGGACTTTCTGATAGATCAGGTGGAACTGGTAGGTCCGATAGGCCGTGATGATCTCGCCCTGGAGTTGCAGCGCCCGGTCCATCACCCACCGGTCCAGGGCGATCATGTCGGCCGGCGCCACCTGATTGACCGCGGGGTCGAAGCCGTTGAGGTTGGCGAGCAGGAAGCGGGTGGTATTGCGGATGCGCCGGTAGGCATCGGCGGTGCGCTTCAGGATCTCATCGGAGACGCTCATCTCCGCGCGATAGTCGGTGGCCGCGACCCACAGTCGGATGATGTCCGCCCCCAGGGTCTTCATCACGTCTTGCGGGCTCACCACGTTGCCCTTCGACTTGGACATCTTCTCGCCTTTGGCATCGACCGTGAAGCCATGGGTGAGCACCTGGCGGTAGGGCGCCCGCCCATGCATGGCGATGCTGGTGAGCAGCGACGATTGGAACCAGCCGCGGTGTTGGTCCGAGCCCTCCAGGTAGAGGTCCGCCGGGGCGCGCAGACCCTCGCGCTGCTCCAAAACGCAGGCGTGGGTGACGCCGGAGTCGAACCAGACATCCAGGGTGTCCTGGACCTTCTCGTACTCGGCCCCTTCCGTTTCGCCGAGCAAACCTGATGGATGCAGTTCGAACCAGGCCTCGATCCCCGTCTGCTCCACCCGGCGCGCCACTTCCTCGATCAGTTCGGGCGTGCGCGGATGCAGTTTGCCGGTGACCTTGTGGACCAACAGGACAATCGGCACCCCCCAGGTGCGTTGACGCGAGATACACCAGTCCGGCCGACCGCCGACCATCCCCTCGATACGCCCCTGACCCCAATCGGGTGTCCAATCGACCCGGCCGATTTCCTCCAGGGCCGCCGCGCGCAGGCCCTGCTTTTCCATGCTGATGAACCACTGCGGCGTGGCGCGAAAGATGATGGGCGTCTTGTGGCGCCAGCAATGGGGATAGCTGTGGGTGAAACGCTGTTCCAGCAGCAGCGCGCCATGGGCTTTCAGCACCTCCACCACGTGCTCATTGGCCTTGAAGACATTCTCACCGGCAAACAGCGGCGTGCCGGGCAGGAAGCGTCCGTCGCCGCCCACCGGGTTGTCGACCGGCAAGCTGTAACGGCTGCCGACGATATAGTCGTCCAGGCCATGACCGGGCGCGGTGTGAACAGCGCCGGTGCCCGCTTCCAGGGTCACATGCTCGCCGAGGATCACCGGGACCTCACGGTCATAGAAGGGGTGTCTGAGCTTCATCCCCTCCAAATCCGCGCCCCGTCCATAGCCCAGCACCCGATAGTGCTCGTAGCCCCAGCGGTGCATCGTGTCCTTGAGCAGGCCCTCGGCGACGATCAGCCGCTCGCCGGAGCCGGGTCGGTCGTCGCCGCCCACTTGAACAATGGCGTACTCCAACTCCGGATTGACCGCCACCGCCTGATTGGCGGGCAGGGTCCAGGGAGTAGTGGTCCAGATCACCAGCGCCGCCGGTCCCTCACCGCAGCCGTTGGGCGAGCCGTGACAGCGCGCCTCCAGCACTTCCGGCTCGGCCAGCGCAAAGCGCACGTCGACGGCGATCGACTGTTTGTCGGCGTATTCGACCTCGGCCTCGGCCAGGGCCGAACCGCAGTCGATACACCAATGCACCGGCTTCTCGCCCTTGATGACATGGCCGTTGGCGATGATCCGCCCCAGTGAGCGGATGATCTGCGCCTCGAAGGCGAAATCCATCGTGAGATACGGCCGTTCCCAGTCGCCGAACACGCCCAGGCGTTTGAAATCGGCGCGCTGACCAGTCACCTGCGTGGCGGCATAGTCGCGGCAGGCGACGCGGAACTGCGCCGGGCTCAGCTTATGTCCGGGCTTGCCCTGCTTTTTCTCGACCTGGAGTTCGATCGGCAGCCCGTGGCAATCCCAACCCGGCACATAGGGTGCGTCCATCCCGTCCAGCGTCTGCGCCTTGACGATGATGTCCTTCAGCACCTTGTTGACCGCATGGCCGATATGGATGTCGCCATTGGCGTAGGGCGGGCCGTCGTGCAGGATGAAGCTTGGCGCGCCCGCGCGTGCCGCCCGAATCTGTGAATAGATATCCAACTGTTCCCATTTCTTGAGAAGCGCCGGTTCCCGCTGCGCCAGATTGGCCTTCATGGGGAACTCGGTGTTGGGGAGGTTGAGGGTGTATTTGTAGTCAGTCACGCGTATGCCTTGAGGTTGTCCCGCGCCTGGGAACGGGGCGTTGCCGGTGCCACAGGGGCTCTGCCAACCCTATGATTGCACAGAATGAAGGTACAACGTGACCGGGATTTCTTCAAGTCACCGGGTCCGCGTTGCATCGCGCTGGTCCGGCCAGATACTCCCGCGCCGCCGCCGCATCCAGCGCGATCTGGCGGCGCAGTTCCTCGAATGAGCCGAAACGCCGCTCGTCGCGCAGCTTGAGCCGGAACTCCACTTCCAGATGACGGCCGTAGATCTCCTGATCAAAGTCGAACAGATGGACCTCCAGCCGATAGCCTTGGCCGCCGACCGTCGGGCGGGTGCCGACGTTGGCGACGCCCGGTCGCGGACCCGTGTCCAGCCCGCGCACCTGCACGGCGAAGACCCCGTGCAGCGGGCTGACCCGCCGGTGCAGGTCGACGTTGGCGGTGGGGAAGCCGATGGTGCGCCCGCGCCGATCGCCGTGTCCCACCCGGCCCTGAATCCGGTAGGGCCGTCCGAGCAAGCGTTCGGCCTGTTCCAGATCGCCGCGGTAGAGCGCCTCGCGCACCCGGGTGCTGCTGATGCGCTCCTCGCCATGGGTGATGGTATGCAGATTCTCGACCGCGAAACCGACGGCGCCCGCCTGGGTGCCGATGGTGCGCAGGAGTTCGTAATCGCCGGTGCGCCCGCGGCCGAAGCGGAAATCGTCCCCGACCAGCAGATAGCGCACACCCAGCCCCTCCAGCAGCAGTTGCCTGGCAAAGGCCGCGGCCTCCGTGGACGCGAGTCGCGGTCCGAACTCGAGGAGCATCACCCGCGCGATGCCGTATTTGCGGATGGCCTGGAGCTTTTCGCGCAGCCGGGTCAGGCGCGCCGGCGCGTGATCCGGGGTGAAAAATTCCAGCGGCTGGGGTTCGAAGGTGATGACGGTGGCCGGCAGCCCGAGTGCGCGGCCGTGTCCGAGCAAGCGCTGGAAAACCGCGCGGTGTCCCAGGTGCACCCCGTCGAAGGTGCCGATGGTGGCCACGCAGCCCCGATCGTCAGGGCGCAGATTATGAATACCGCGGATCAGCCTCATGGGTCCTACGAGCAAGCGAAGGGGGCGCCACAGTATACGCGGGTCGACCGCGGGTTCCGAGCGGATCGGCGCGTCGGCCTCGATTAAGATTCCGGCCACTTGGACTCGCAAGGTGCGTAGTCAGGCCATCCTGGCCTGGCACCGTCAGGGCTGAAAGCCCTGACGACGCAGGCCGCTGGCCGGGGTCGATTGACCGACTGGAACCATGCCGCCGAGCGGATCTTCGGCTGGCCCAAGCATGACATGCTGGGCATCGGTAAGGAGGTCAACGACACCTGCGGCCACCCCTGCGGCGACCAGGTGTTGGTCGCCTTGGCCCATCTCCTGTCCGCCACCACCCTCTCCGTGGGCATCGCGACCTGGCCGGTCCAGTCCGCCGGGGGGGGGGCGACCTGATCGCCGCGGCTGACCGTGCGCTCTACGCGGCCAAGCAAGGCGGACGCAACCGGACTGTGGTGGCGGGTTAAGGCGATTGCCGGACTATCAGACCCGCAGCAAATGCCGCGGCCGAATACCGACGGCAAGCAGCACCGCCCCGTAGAGCCCGCCGGCCGCGAACATCCACAGCCCCAGGCGCAGGGCGCGCTCGCCCCCGCTCTGCACCAGCCAGTCGTCGATGGGCCCGATGCCCAGCGCGAGTAACAGCCCCATCAGTACACTGGCGCCCAACCCCTTGGCGAGCAAGGCGGGCCAGCCGGGCAGGGGACGATAAACCCGCTCGGCACGTAGCCCGCGCAGCAGCAGTCCGGCATTGACGAGCCCCGACAGGGTGGTCGCCAGGGCCAGACCGGTGTGTCCCAGCGGCCACATCAGGGCCAGGCTGAAGACGATGTTGGCCGCCATGGCGATGACGGCGATCCGCACCGGGGTGCGCATCTCCAGGCGGGCGTAGTAGCCGGGGGCGAGCACCTTGACGGCGATGAAGCCGACCAGGCCGGGGGCATAGGCCATCAGGCTCAGGGCGGTCATGCGCGCATCCTGAGCGCCGAAGGCCGCACCCGGATCGCTGGAGAAGAACAGGGTGGCGATGATGGGCCCGGCCAGGACCAGGAGCCCCACGGCCGCCGGTACCCCGAGCAGCAGCAGCCAGCGCAATCCGAAGTCGAGCGTGTCCGAGAAAGCGTCCGGGTCCTCGGCCGCGTGGCGCTGCGAGAGCTTGGGCAGGATCACCGTTCCCAGGGCGACACCCAGCACGCCCATGGGGAACTCCATCAGGCGGTCCGAGTAATAGAGCCAGGAAATGCTTCCGCTGACCAGGAAGGACGCGAGGATGGTGTTGATCAGCAGATTGAGCTGGCCGACCGAGGCGCCGAACAGGGCCGGCCCCATGAGCCGGAAGGTCCGCCGCACGCCGGGGTCCTGAAACCGCAGGCGCGGGCGCGGCAGCAGCCCGAGTTGCCGCAGAAAGGGCACCTGAAAGGCCAATTGAACCATGCCCCCGATCAGCACTCCCCAGGCGAGGGCGACGATCGGGCGGTCCATCAGCGGCGCCAGCCAGAGTGCGCAGGCAATCAGGATGAGATTCAGCAAGACCGGGGTAAAGGCCGGCACCCCGAAGCGTTCGTAGGTGTTGAGGATGCCGCCGGCGAAGGCGGTGAGCCCGATGAACAGGATGTAGGGGAAGGTGAGCCGCAGCAGTTCCGCCGCCAGTTCACGCTGACCCGCCGCGGCGCTGAACCCAGGCGCGAAGAGCAGCACCAGCAGCGGGGCGGCCAGACACCCGAGCAGCGTCACCACCAGCAGCACTGCCCCCAGCACCCCGGCCATGTCGTCCAGGTAGCTTTTGAGGTCCGCCTGGCTGCGCCGCTCCCGGTAGCTGTTGAGGACCGGGACGAAGGCCATGGAAAAGGCCCCCTCCGCGAACAGGCGGCGCATCAGATTGGGGATCTTGAAGGCGACGAAAAAGGCGTCGGTGCCCGCGTTCGCGCCGAAGACCCGGGCGATCACCAGATCGCGCACAAAGCCCAGCAGGCGTGACACGAAGGTGTTGCTGCCGACTTTGGCAATGGACGCGGCGAGGGTGGACACGGGGGCGCTGACTCCGCAAAAGGCGGGGAGTATAGCGAGCAAACCGGTTGACAATCGAGTGCCCACTGTGCAAAATGCGCGGTCTTTATTCCGGCGCCCGAAACGGGTGCGTCCCTTTCAGGTTCCCAGGAGATCCCCTTGGCCAACTCAGCACAAGCCGAAAAGCGCGCCCGCCAGGCCGAGAAGCGCCGCCGGCAGAACGCCTCGCAGCGCAGCACCCTGCGCACCTTCATCAAGAAGGTCGTCAAGGCGATCGAAGCAGGCGACAAGGCGGCGGCGATGCAGGCGTATCAGACCGCCGTACCGCAGATCGACAGCGCCGCCAACAAAGGCACCATTCACGCCAACAAGGCCGCGCGTCATAAGAGCCGCCTCAACGCCCATATCAAGGCGATGGCCTGACGCTATTCGGTCGGGTCCCGTCGCGTGCGGGGCCAGCCAAGAAAACCGGCCGCGTTGGCCGGTTTTTTTTCGCTCCGTGTTGCCCGGTCGTCTCACAGTGCGATGACGATGGCCGGAATGACAGACCCGTCGTACCTGATATCCGGACAGATCCCGTCGTGTAGGGGGTAGGGGCGGGTTTGAAACCCGCCCCTACGTCCGACGGCGATACTTCCTTCCGCGTTTCAAGCGTCGCGCCGCCCCCGCTCGATAACGACCCCCACGTCCACCCCGGCGCCGACCGCGCCGGGCTTGTTGAGGGTCAGGCGCACCCAGGGCACGGCGAACTCATCGCGCAGGATGGCGGCGCAGCGCTCGGCCAGGGTCTCGACCAGTTCAAACCGGCTCTCGTTGACGAACTGGGTCAGGCGGCGGGTGACCGCGTCATAATCCAGCGCATCGGTGATGCGGTCGGTGGCCGCGCCGCGGGCGCAGTCGCTGGCCAGTTCCAGGTCCAGGATGACCGGGCGGCGGATGCGCTTCTCCCAGTCGTGGATGCCGATCGTGGTCTCGATGGTCAGGCCGCGGATGAAGACGATGTCCTGGTGGGTTTGGCTCATGAGTGGGGCTCCGTCGCTATCGGGGTGTCGATGATGCCTCAAGCCGACGGCGGCGCAACAGATATCCCGCTGGTCCTTGACCCGTGGCGTCAACCCGGTTTCAATGCGCGCCCATGATTACCGCAAGTCTGCTCATTCTCGCCGCCTACCTGTTGGGCTCGGTGTCCAGCGCCATCATCGTTTGCCGACTGATGAGCCTGCCGGACCCGCGCACCCAGGGTTCCAACAATCCGGGGGCGACCAACGTCCTGCGCATCGGCGGGAAAAAGCCCGCGGCCATCACCCTGTTCGGCGACAGCCTCAAAGGGCTCTTCCCCATGCTCGCCGGGCACCTGCTCGGCGTCGCCCCCTGGGTGTTGGCGGCCGTCGGCCTGGCGGCCTTTCTCGGTCACCTGTTTCCGGTCTTTTTCGGTTTCCGCGGCGGCAAGGGGGTCGCCACCGCCCTGGGCGTCCAGTTCGGGCTCTGGTGGCCGATCGGACTGTGCGTCGCGCTCATCTGGCTCTTTGTCGCCAAGGTGCTGAAGATTTCCTCCCTGTCGGCGCTCATCTCCATGTCGCTGGCACCCTTGATCGTCTGGTTGCTCTGGCCCGATCCGGTGCTGATCGGCATGCAGTTGGTCATGACCGGGATTCTGATCTGGCGCCATCGCAGTAACATCAAGAACCTGCTGACCGGGTCCGAAGGCCGGCTGGTCGATCAGGTCGGCGGGTCGGATCAGGACTGACCTGCGCCCGCGTCCTCCCGTCGTGGGAGCGGCCTCCGGCCGCGATGGGGTCGCGCGGGGTCTTGTCGGCGTTGGCGTTCACGGTTGTCCCCAGTCGCGGCCGGAGGCCGCTCCCACAGGTTCAGTTGTCGACGACGGTCCGAGGCGCCAGCGCCGGCAGCGACTCCATCGCCCAGCGCGCCCGCGGGGCGAAGCACAACGGCTCGTGCTGACCGGCGCGCAGCCGCTGCCAGCCGGCATAGGCAATCATGGCCCCGTTATCGGTGCACAGCGCCGGACGGGGATAGAAGGTCTCCCCTCCGACCGCGGCGATGGCCGCGTTCATCCGCTCACGCAGGCGGCGGTTGGCGCTCACTCCGCCGGCCAGGATCAGGCGTTGCCGCCCGGTCGCCTGGAGTGCGCGCCGACATTTGATGACCAGGGTCTCCACCACCGCTTCCTCAAAGGCGCGGGCGATATCGGCGCGCGTCTGCGCGGGGTCCGCCGCGTCGGGGAGCGTTGTGCGCAGGGTGTTGAGGGCGAAGGTCTTGAGCCCGCTGAAGCTGAAGTCCAGCCCCGGACGGTCGGTCATGGGGCGGGGGAAGCGGAAGCGCCGCGGATCGCCGCGTTCGGCCAGGCGCGCGAGTTCGGGTCCGCCGGGGTAGGGCAGGTCGAGAATCTTGGCCGTCTTGTCGAAGGCTTCGCCGGCGGCATCGTCCAGCGACTCGCCGAGGATGCGGTAGCGCCCGACCCCCTCCACGTCCACCAGTTGGGTGTGGCCGCCGGAGACCAGGAGCGCCACGAAAGGGAAGGGCGGGGCCGGGTCTTCGAGCAGCGGTGCCAGCAGGTGACCCTCCATGTGGTGGACCCCGATGGCCGGCACCCCCCAAGCCCAGGCCAGGCTGCGCCCCAGCGCGGAGCCCACCAGCAGGGCGCCGATCAGCCCCGGCCCGGCCGTGTAAGCGACCCCGTCGATGGTCCCCGCGGTCAGCCCGGCCGTGTCCATCACCTCGCGGATCAGCGGCAGGGTCTTGCGCACATGATCGCGCGAGGCCAGTTCGGGGACTACGCCCCCGTACTGCGCGTGAATCGCGATCTGGCTATAGACCGCATGGGCCATGAGCCCGGCGGCCGAGTCGTAGACCGCCACACCGGTCTCGTCGCAGGAGGTCTCGATCCCGAGTACCCGCATCGTCAGGTTGCTCCGATAATTCTTGACCTCGCAAGATAACCTACCCGCGCGGCTGGTGGAACACGCTGGATGATGCCGGCGGTTCCGGCCGCATCGGTAGCGACCCTGTGGGAGCGGCGTCCCGCCGCGACGGGGCCGGGCGCGCAGTCGCAGCGTTCGAAGGCACCGCGGC
>NZ_CAIZIZ010000183.1 GCF_903933125.1 uncultured Lamprocystis sp.
GACTTCGCAACCAGGCACCGCAGGGCCGACCGGTCGAAGGCAGGATAGCGGCGGCCCCGCGCGAAACCTGGTGCCAAACTGCCGACCGCCTAACGGCCGGCCGGGGTCGGGGCGGTCGCGGTTGGCTGTTGCTTGGCGGGGCCCTTCAGCATCGCGTCAAGTCGGTCGATCTCGGCGCCCAGGCTCTCGGGCAGCGCCGCCTTGACCAGCCGCAGTTTATCCATGACACCCGCTGCGAGATCCGGCCTATCCTTGGCGATGAATGACTTGGCCTGGTCGATCAATTCCTGTGCTTGAGCAGTGGTGGCCTCGGCCAAGGCTGTACCCCGGATCCCGGCCGAGTCGGCAAGCGCCCGGACCTGGTCGGCGGTCGCGCCGGTGGCCTGCTCGGTGATGGTTTTGGTCGCGTCTTTGGCGAAGACCATGGCACGATCAATCAGGCTGGGCGGAGCCTGGGTGGCTGTCCCCGTGGTGCCCGATGGTCCCGATGGCGGTGCTCCCTGATCACAGGCCCCGAGCATCAGGGCGACGGCGGCCAGGCTAAACCGAATTGCTCGGTTCATTGGGCGATGGCTGTTCGGTTGGCGTTGATTGGGTTTCATGTGCAACATTTTAGCTGAGTAGCGCGCAGTCGTGAGTGCCGGCTGGGTAGGGCGCATGGCGGGAGTCTCCTTGATCGCTGGTGGGGTTGGGTCGGTCATGGTGATGGTTGACACCAACCGAAAGAAACGGTTCAACTTCCAATGTTAGCCACCGCTCCGCGGGCGGCAATGCTGCCCGCGCCACCGCGGCGATATGCCCAGGGGCCGGGATGCAATGCATGACCTGGGGTGGGCTCGCACCGGGTGCGCGTGGGCGGAACAGGCCGCGGCCGTCCGCCTTGGCGTCCGCCTCCAAGGCGGTCCAGGCGCGGTAGAAGCACGCCAGGCGCTCCGCCGCCGGGGTTTCCAAGAGCAGTCGCGCTTGTTCGCTGCTGAACATCCGGCGGGCGATGGCATCGAGATCACGGCGTGGGCGCAGCCGTTCGCAGTCGATGCCGACCTCCGCTCCGGCAGAGATCGCCACCAGGGCCAGATCCGCGGTGGTGGTCAGGTTGAAGGCCAGTCCAGCCGGGTTGCGCTCAAGCATCGGCTTGCCGGCCGGCCCGTGGGCGAAGTCGATCGCGCCCGGTGGAATGCCGAGATACAGCCCGAGGATGCGGCGTAAGCCGAACTGGGCGCGGATGTAACGCTCCCGATAGCCCGCATGATGCATGCCGTGGGCACGGTTGCGCTGACGTTCTCCCAGGAGATCGAGGCAGGCGGCGACGTTGTCGCCGTCGGCGTCCGTGCGGATATGCCACAGGTGCAGCCCGTCGGGGGCGAGCGCGGGGGCGCTGTCGGTCGACTGCCACTGGATCAGGTTGCTGTCAGTGAGGTTTCGCGTAGTCATCCCCATCGCCTCGGGTCGCCTGCCGCGTCGGTTGCCGGTTCGCAGGTGTATGATCGTTGCGCGTTACCATCCGGCTTTCTGTCTGAATGTCAATAGCGTTGCTTGCTCTACTGAAACTTCTCAATAACTTATGGCACAGCGGCGCCCGCCAGGGCACGCTCACGGACGCGGCCGTGACGCAACGGATGAGTATCCCCTCGGCGAACCTCGACACGCACCGCGTCAGTGCGCTCCCGGCCTGAGGGCAAACCCGCCGCTGCGGGAGAGGTCCGACAACGAGGTCTGCAAATCATGAGGGCTTGTTGGCGAACCATCCGAGTCCTGGACCCGATCGTGTTTGCGGGATGCCGCATGCCCTGTGTCGGGCAGCGAACAGACGGCTGCGCGTCGTCCCACTCAGTATACTGATGATGGAAGCTGACAGCGGTGTCGCAGGGGCTGGCCCCCACCGCGTCGCGGGTCCCAGGCGGGTCGATTCCACCCGATCTCCACGTCCTCAAGGAGTCCACCATGTCCATTCAACGCATCGAAGAAAACGACGGCAAGGTGCTGCTCATCGACCATGCCGACCTGGCTGGCCGCCCCGCCCGACGCCCATGAGCACGCCTGACCCGGATTGCTGCCCGCCGCCCGCCGCCGCGTCGGCCAATACCGGCCTGGTGGTTGCGGTGCGCGGCAGCGTCGTGGATGTGCACTTCGCGACCCGGCTACCGGCGATCTATACCGTCCTGCGCGCGGGGTCGCAGCGGCAGATCGTCATCGAGGTGCTGGCCCAGCGCGATGCCCATCAGGTACGCGGGATCGCCTTGACGCCGACCCAGGGTCTGGCCCGCGGCATGGTGGTGGAGGACACCGGCGGGCCACTGAAGGCGCCGGTGGGCCAAGGCATCCTCGGGCGGATGTTCGACGTCTTCGGCAACGCCATCGACCGCGAGCCGGCGCCGACCGAGGTTCAGTGGCGTTCCGTGCATCGCGCCCCGCCGCCGCTGGCACGCCGCTCCACCAAGTCCGAGGTCTTTGCAACGGGCATCAAGGTCATCGACGTGCTGATGCCGCTGGAGCGCGGCGGCAAGGCGGGGCTGTTCGGCGGGGCGGGGGTGGGCAAGACAGTGCTCCTGACCGAGATGATCCACAACATGATCGGGCATCAGGACGGCGTCAGCCTCTTTTGCGGCATCGGCGAGCGCTGTCGCGAGGGCGAGGAGTTGTACCGCGAGATGCAGGACGCCGGCGTGCTGCCGCACATGGTCATGGTCTTCGGCCAGATGAACGAGCCGCCGGGCAGCCGATTCCGGATCGGACACGCTGCGCTCACCATGGCCGAGTATTTCCGCGACGACGAGCATCGCGACGTGCTGCTGCTCATCGACAATATCTTCCGCTTCATTCAGGCCGGCATGGAGGTCTCCGGGCTGATGGGCCAGATGCCCTCGCGCCTCGGCTATCAGCCCACCATGGGCACTGAGCTGGCGGGGTTGGAAGAGCGCATCGCCAACACCGATACCGGCGCCATCACCTCGATCCAGGCGGTCTATGTGCCGGCGGACGACTTTACCGACCCGGCCGCGGTGCATACCTTCTCCCATCTCTCCGCCTCCATCGTGCTGTCGCGCAAACGGGCGAGCGAGGGGCTGTTCCCCGCCATCGACCCGCTCCAATCCAGCTCCAAGATGGCCACGCCCGGTATCGTGGGCGAACGGCACTATGCCTTGGCGCGCGAGATCCGCCGCACCTTGGCGCAACACGCCGAACTCAAAGACATCATTGCGATGCTCGGCCTGGAACAACTCTCGCCCGCGGACCGCAATCTGGTCGCCCGCGCGCGCCGCTTGGAGCGCTTCCTGACCCAGCCCTTTTTTACCACCGAGCAATTCACCGGCCTCCCCGGCAAGCTGGTGAGCCTGGAACACGCGCTGGACGGCTGCGAACGCATCCTGAACGATGAGTTCAAAGACCTGCCGGAGGCTGCCCTTTACATGATCGGGTCCGTGGCTGAGGCGAAGGCGAAGACGCGGGAGAAGGCGCCATGAATCTCAAGGTGCTCCTGCCGTTTCAGGTCTTTGCCGATAAGACCGGCGTGTCGCGCATCGTGGCGGAGACGCGCGAGGGTGCCTTCGGGCTCTTGCCGCATCGGCTCGATTGCGTCGCGGCGCTGACACCCGGCATCCTGACCTACGCCACCGACGCCGATGGCGAGGTCTATCTCGCCGTGGACGAGGGGGTACTGGTGAAGACCGGTCCGACCGTACTGGTCTCGGTGCGCCGGGCGATCGGCGGCACTGACCTTGGCCAATTGCGTGCGGCGGTCGAGCAGGAATTTCTGACCCTGGACGCGCAGGAGCAGGGTCTGCGCTCGGTCATGGCAAGACTGGAAACCGGCGTTCTGCGCCGGTTCATGAGCCTTCAACATGAATGACGAACCCGTCAGTGGAACCTCGCACACCGGCCCGGACCTTGCCGCAGCGGTCGGCGCCAAGGCCGCCCGCAAGCTCAAGGCGCAGCGCAACCCGACGCCGGGGGTCTGGTTCGGCCTCGGCATGATGGGGTTGATCGGTTGGTCGGTGGTCGTGCCGACACTGCTCGGCGCGGCGCTTGGGCTCTGGATCGACAAACAGTTCCCGGGCACTCACTCCTGGGCGCTGGCGCTCCTGGTGGCCGGACTGACGCTCGGCTGCTTCAACGCCTGGCATTGGGTGGCCAAGGAGGAGCGGGCCATGCGCGAAGCGCAGGACGAACCGGAGGGGCGCGATGCATGAGCCGCTGGCGCTCGGGCTGGCGGCGGCCGCGGGGCTGCTGCTCGGGGCGGTCTTTTTCGGTGGTCTGTGGTGGACGCTACGCAAGGGCCTGCAGTCCCCGCGGCCCGTGCGGTGGTTGGTGGGCAGCCTGGTGCTGCGCACCAGTGTCGTGCTGACCGGGTTTTATCTGGTCGGCGACGGTCATTGGGAGCGGCTGTTCGCGTGTCTCATCGGCTTTGTCGCGGCGCGCTGGCTCGTGACGCGACGCGCCGGCCCGCCGGTCGAGGAACCATCCGCCATGCCGGAGACGACCCATGCAACTGAGCCCTGATGAGACGCTCTTTTGGCAGTACGGGTTCATCAAGCTCAATGCCACCATTGCCTTTACCTGGGGCTTGATGTTCGTGCTCGCCGTCGGCTCCAAGCTCATCACGCGTAGGCTGTCCACCGAACTGACCCGCTCGCGCTGGCAGAACCTGCTGGAGATCCTCGTCACCGGCATCGAACGGCAGATCGCGGAGGTCGGGCTGCCCCAACCGAGACAGTATCTCGGTTTTCTCGGCACCCTCTTCCTGTTCGTCGCCGCGGCGGCTCTGGCCACGGTCATCCCCGGCTATGAACCGCCGACGGGTTCGCTTTCGACCACGACGGCATTGGCGCTCTGTGTCCTGGTGGCCGTGCCCGCCTTCGGCATCGCCGACCAGGGACTGGGCGACTATCTGAAATCCTACATGGAGCCGACCTTCATGATGCTGCCCTTTAACCTCATCAGCGAGGTCTCACGGACCCTGGCCCTGGCGGTGCGTCTGTTCGGCAACATGATGAGCGGCGCGATGATCATTGCCATCCTGCTCACCATCACGCCCTTCCTCTTCCCGATCCTCATGACGGCGCTGGGGCTGCTCACCGGCATGGTGCAGGCTTATATCTTCAGCATCCTGGCCGCTGTTTACATCGCCGCGGCGACCCGTACGCGCAAGCCGGCGCCCGCCACCTGAGCCAACTCCGCTTCAACCCGAGAACCACCATGGACAGCTTGACCATCATTGCCGTCGCGTCGATCGTCATTGCCGGTCTCACCACCGGTTTCGGCACCATGGGGCCCGCCCTGGCAGAGGGCCGCGCGGTCGCCACCGCGCTGACCGCGCTGGCGCAACAGCCCGATGCCTCCGCCACCATCACCCGGACCCTGTTCGTGGGGCTCGCGATGATCGAGTCCACCGCGATCTACTGCTTTGTGGTCTCGATGATTCTCCTCTTCGCCAACCCTTTCTGGAACCTCGCCGTCGCCCAGGCCGCGGGTCGGTAGGTCATGCTCATCGATTGGTTCACCGTCGGTGCGCAGGCGGTCAATTTTCTCGTCCTGGTGTGGTTGCTGAAGCGCTTCCTCTACCAGCCAATCCTCCACGCCATCGATGAACGGGAGCGGCGGATCGCCGCCGAGCTGGCGGACGCCGATGCGAAACGGGCGGCGGCGCAGCACGAGCGCGAGACCTTCCAGCACAAGAACGAAGCCTTCGATCAGCAGCGTGCGGCCCTCTTTGCACATGCGATGGACGAGGCGAAGGCGCAACGTCAGCGGCTCCTGGAAGAGGCCCGGCAGGCCGCCGATGCCTTGCGGACCCAACGCCGGGACGCGTTGCGACAGGAGGCCGATCAACTCAATCAAGCACTGCGGCGCCGGACTGTGCAGGAGGTCTTCGCGATTGCGCGCAAGACGCTGGCCGATCTCGCCGGGGCGAGCCTGGAAGAGCGGCTGGTCGCGGTCTTGATCGAGCGCCTGCGGACGATGGACGACGCGGCTCACGCCGTCTTCGCTCAGGCGCTGCAGACGGCGACCGACCCGGCCTGCGTGCGTAGCGCCTTCGACCTGCCCGCGGCGCAACGCACGGCGATTCAAGATGTCATCCATACCGCTTTCGCACCGGCCGTCCCGGTCCGGTTCGAGACCGCGCCGGACCTGGTCAGCGGGATCGTGCTCACCGCGAATGGGCAACAGATCGCCTGGGACATTGCGGATTACCTGCGGTCGCTGGAACGCGGCGTCGGCGAGCTATTGAAGGAGAAGGGGCCGCCGGACACCGCGGCCGGGCCTGCCCCTTCAGAAACCGCAGCACCGCACCCATGACAGCCGCGCCCGACCGCCTGGAGCCGGTCTTCGATCGCGCCTTCGCCGCCATCGGGCAGGCCCGTGAACAGTTCCGTCCGCAACTGACCCCACACGAGGTCGGCACCATCGCGACCGTCTCCACCGGCATCGCCACGGTCTCCGGTTTGCCTGGCGTCGGCTTCGAGGAGTTGCTGGCGTTTCCCGGCGAGGTCTTCGGCATCGCCTTCAACCTGGACGCGGACGCGATCGGTGTCGTGCTGCTCGGGGAGTACTGGCAGTTGCACGCCGGGGATCTGGTCGAGCGCACCGGCCGGGTGATGGACGTGGCCGTCGGTGAAGGCCTGTTGGGGCGCGTCATCGACCCGCTCGGCCGGCCGCTCGATGGTCAGGGGCCGGTGCGCACCGACGCACGCCTGCCGATCGAACGTCCGGCGGCGGCCATCATGGACCGCGCGCCCGTCACCGTCCCGCTCCAGACCGGGATCAAGGTCATCGATGCGCTCATTCCGATCGGCCGCGGCCAGCGCGAGCTGATCCTCGGCGACCGCCAAACCGGCAAGACCGCCATTGCGATCGACAGTATCCTCAACCAGCGCGGCCAGGATGTCCTGTGTGTCTATTGCGCCATCGGTCAGCGGGCGTCAGCCATCGCCAAGGCCGTGGCCACCTTGCGGGAGCAGGGCGCGCTGGACTATACCGTGGTGGTGGTGACCGAGGGCAACGACGCGCCTGGTCTCGCCTACATCGCCCCCTATGCCGCGACCAGCATCGCCGAGCATTTCATGGAGCGCGGGCGCGACGTGCTGATTGTCTACGATGACCTCACCCACCATGCCCGCGCCTATCGCGAGCTCTCCTTGTTGCTGCGCCGCCCGCCCGGCCGCGAGGCCTTCCCCGGCGATATTTTCTACATCCACTCGCGCCTGCTGGAGCGTGCCACCCACCTGAGTCCGGAGCGCGGCGGGGGTTCGCTCACCGCCCTGCCGATCATCGAGACCGAGGCCGAAAACATCTCGGCTTATATCCCGACCAATCTGATCTCGATCACCGACGGGCAGGTCTATCTGTCGCCCTCGCTATTCGAATTGGGCGTGCTGCCGGCGGTTGATGTCGGCAAGTCAGTCTCGCGCGTCGGCGGCAAGGCGCAGCGGGCGGCCTACCGCGCGGTCGCGGGCGACCTCAAGCTTGCCTATGCGCAGTTCGAGGAGTTGGAGACCTTTGCCCGGTTCGGTGCCCGGGTGGATGAACCGACCCGCGCGATCATCGCGCATGGGCAGCGCATCCGCGCCTGCCTCAAGCAGTCGGAGCTCGCCCCGGTGGCGGTGCCGGCGCAGCTCGCCATCCTGCTGGCCCTGACCACGGGGCTCTTCGACACGGTGGACCTCGAGCGGATGACGGCGGCCGAGCAAGCGGTGCAGGCGGCCGCGGCGCAGCTCCCGGACGAACTGCGCGAGCGCCTGACCGGCGCCGAGACCTTGAGCGGCGGGGATCGGCAGACGCTCATCGACCTGGCCGGCCGGGCGCTCACCGGATTCCAGGCGCCGACGGTGCCGAGTGTTCCGGGCGGGGCCGCCCGCGCGCCGGACGTCCCGGACACGGCGGCCCGCGGGAAACCGACCGAAGCAAGCCCGCCATAACGGAAAGGTCAAAGCCCATGCTCCCGAAACTGCGCTACTGGTGGCAAGCCAAACGCTCCAGCTTCTGGTTCGTCCCGGCCGTGATGGTGCTGGACGCCGTAGCGCTCGCGACCCTGCTGATCACCTTGGACGCGAACGTCGATCTGCATGTGGTCGAGCGCTGGCCGCTGCTCTTCGGCGCCGGCGCGGACGGCGCCCGCGGCCTGCTCACCGCGGTCGCCGGCTCGATGATCACGGTCGCCGGGGTGGTGTTTTCCATCACGCTCGTGGCCCTGGCCCTGGCGCTGGCCTCCAGCCAATATACGTCGCGGGTCATTCGTAACTTTATGCGCGACCGCGTCAACCAGGCGGTGCTCGGCGTCTTCGTCGGCATCTTTGCCTATTGCCTGGTGGTGTTGCGGACGATTCGCGGGGGTGACGAAGGGGGATTCGTCCCGACGCTGGCGGTGCTGGGCGGCCTGATCCTGGCCTTCGTCGGGATCGGCGTGCTGATCTACTTCATTCATTACGTCTCGACCTCGATCCAGGCGTCGCGCATCATCGCCGCGGCCGCCCAAGAGACTCTCGCGGCGGTCGATCAACTCTTCCCCGAGACCCTTGGCGACCACGCGGACGAAGACACGGACGCCAACTTGGCGCGGGCGCTTGCCATGCGGGCCTGGGTGGCCGTCCCGGCCGACCGGACCGGCTATATCGAAACGGTCGATGCGGACGCTCTGCTGGCGGTCGCCCGAGCGCACGGGACCATCGTGCGGATGGACCGCGGCATTGGAGACTTTGTCGTCGCGGGTACGCCGCTGGTCTCGGCGATCGACCATGGCGGCCTGGACGGCGCGATCACGGCCGAGCTGAACGCTCCCTACGTCGTTAGCCGCCAGCGCACCGTGGAGCAGGATGTCGCCTTCGGCATCCGGCAGATCGTCGACATCGCCATGAAGGCACTCTCGCCCGGCGTCAACGACACCACGACCGCCGTGATGTGCGTCGATTATCTGACCGCCATCCTGGTCCGGCTGGCCCCGCGGCGGATTGCCGCGGCCCATCGACTGGACCAGGACGCACTGCGGGTGATTGCCCGCGGCCCGAGCTTTGGGGGCCTGGTGAGCGAGTCCTTCGACCAGATCCGCCAGAATGCCGGCGGCAATGTCGCCGTCCTGTTGCGGATGCTCGGTGCGCTTGAAGCCATCGCCAGTCGGACCCTGAACTCAGATCGGCGCCGGGTGCTTGCGCAGACCGTCGAAGCGATCGCCGAGGCGGCCGAGCGCACCATCGACTCCCCACGAGACCGGGCGCGGCTCGGCGACCGGCTGACGCGGGTGCGCGACGTGCTCGCAACTGAACCGGTGGTATTCGTCCGCGCACACCAGGACGGACGCGCGGCCCGATGAGCGACAGCACCGCCAGTCTGCGCCGTCAAATCAGGAGCGCCGACGATCTCCAATCCGTCGTCCGCACTATGAAGACCTTGGCCGCGTCCAGTATCGGCCAGTATGAGCAGGCGGTGCGCGCTTTGGGCGACTACGCGCGCACGGTGGAGCTGGGTCTGAGCGTCTGTTTCCGCGGCAGCGGTGCGAACGTGGCGATGACCGGAGCGCCGGTCGAACCGGATCGGGGCAAGAACACGAGCCGGATCGGTGGGATCGTGTTTGGCTCCGACCAGGGACTGGTGGGCCAATTCAACGATGTGGTGACCGACTATGCGGTGCAGTCTCTGGCCGCCCTGACCGACCGGCCGCGGGTCTGGGCGGTTGGCGAGCGCGTCCATGCGCGCCTGATCGATGCTGGTCTGCCGGTGGTGGGCCGGTTCGCCGTACCGGGCTCCGTGGCGGCCATCACCCCGCTCATCGGGCAGATCCTGGTCGCGAGCGAGGTCCGCGGGAATCGCGTCGCGCAGCTCTATTTGTACTACAACCGTCCGGCGTCTGGTGCCGTCTATGCGCCCGTCAGCCAGCGGCTGCTGCCGCTGGACGACGCCTGGCAACGCCGGCTCGCCGCGCTCCCCTGGCCGACCGGGAACCTGCCGGAGGTCATGGGTAGCGGCAGCGCGACCCTGAGCGCGCTCATCCGCGAGTATCTCTTCGTTTCGCTCTTTCGCGCTTGCGCCGAATCGCTGGCGAGCGAGAACGCCAGCCGCCTCGCCGCGATGCAGCGCGCCGACAAGAATATCGACGAGTTGCTGGAGGCTCTCAACGGTAAGTTCCACCGCTTACGCCAGGGCGCGATCGACGAAGAACTGTTCGACGTCATCTCCGGCTTTGAGGCAACGCTGTAGGTCACACAAACGCATCGCCTCCAGCAACACGTTCCGAGCGTAAATCTGGTCGAAGACCGTCCCATTGATCGCGCGACGCCTGCCGTACTCTGTGGTCTCGCGACCGGCGTGTCTGTGTGCTGCCGTACACAGAAAAGCGTGATCCGCTGTCAATGAAGCGACGGCGGTCATCGCCACGTACGGCACCGCACAGAGGCGATGCCCAGCGAGCGATACCATTAATCGAAGACTGACACACCATCACGTGCTTCGCCGGGAATCGGACAGCGAAGGAATGGGCCGAAACCGGGGGAACCGGCGCACATCGTACGGAGCGGCCGTGTCGGTCGTTAGACCAGTCATGCGGCTTAATCACCGATCCGTTGGCGCGCGGAATGGGAGCAGCGAATGAATAGTCAAGCAGCCTTTAGTCTCGACCGTGATGACGACACCCTCACCAAGGAGGATCGCCGGCCACAGGAAACGCCTGATGACACCGCCGGCCCGCGGTCCATTCGATCTCACGTGGTCCGCTGGATGCGGGAAGACTGGCCCTACCTCGCCATGCTGTTGCTGGCAGTCGTGGGCGTCGCCCTCCAGTTGCCTGCCATCTATTGGATATTCGTGATGCCGGTCTACCTCGACTTTGGCCATTTTTGCCTGAGGCCGGGCGCTGTGCACGGGTGGGCTGGACCAGGGCCGGCGGCTCCTGCGGAGGTGGCGGCAGCGGGAGACCGGCGGTATCGTCTGAAGTCGACCAAAACACCAGCCGTCA
>NZ_CAIZIZ010000184.1 GCF_903933125.1 uncultured Lamprocystis sp.
GCTTTCAGTGTGTTCATGGCGCGCCTCATCTCTTGGGTCTGCATCCAGGCCGGCAGGGCGTCCGCGTCCAGGCGCTCCGCCTCGGTGAAGAACTTCAGCCAGCGCTGCTGCTCGGTTTCGACCGCGTCGGCGGCGAATTTGCTCAGTTCCAGCAGCCAGATGCCACCATGGTCCAGAAAGACACGTCCATGCGGGTCGCGCATCCGGAATACGTGGGCATAGTCCGGGTCATCCGCCAACAGCGTCTGACCCAACAGCCAGATCGCATAGGTGGGGCGCAGCTTGCGGTAGCTTTCGCCCTCCTTGATCTGCGCGCTGTAGAGGTCGGCCCAACCGTAGAGGATGCGGGCCGGCAGATCACGATGATTGAGGAGTTGGATCTCGACCTGATACATCTGCCCGGTTGCGTCGCGGGCCTTGACGTCGACCACGGTGAGCTTGTCGTCGAGAAATTCCTTTTCGTTATAGGGGTTCTGGATCTCCACCGCGGTGATGGGCCGGGGCAGCTCCGCGCCGAGGATGGCGTTGAGGAAATGGAGCAGCAGGTCACGATTGGACTCGGCCCCCAGCAGGGCCTTGAAGACGCAGTCAACCTTGGGATCGATGGGATGGCGCATGGTGGCAGTGTAGACAGCCGTTGCCGGTGCGACAAGGGACGGACACTGGTGGCGAATTGCGCCCACGCGGGCGCATCCGCCGCACCGGCTTCGCTCAGACCCGGAATATCTCACGCCAAGGCGCTAAGACGCCAAGGGTCTTCAAGGCGATAGCGAAACCGGAGGCGCTCGCGGAGTGACTGGGGTCACCGCAGCATTGCGCTCTTCTTGGCGTGCTTGGCGACTTGGCGTGAGATCGATTCTTTCCAGACTCCGCGGTCGGGAGCATTCGCCACCAGTGTCAGGGACGCGGTCCTGGCGCACCGCGCCCGGCGGGAGGCACCGACGGCTCAGCCGAGTCCCCTGCGCGGACCGCTTTCCGCGCGGAACCAACCGACGCGCGTTCCGCGTCGGGTACTCGACCGGGTTTGCTGCGGAACCAGGAATTGACGACGCTGCCGCGTCTCGTAGAGTGCAGTCGGGTCTTGCATTCACATATGGGTGATTACAAGACCTGACCCCGAAACCGGCATTCTTTATGCGTTTCTTGGTTCTGGAATTAAGTAATAATGCATTTAGTCAACTGTCACCGTAATTTCCCCTGCCACGACCAGGGATCAGTGCGGCGCGCACGACGGATAAACGCTTATTCGTTAGCTGTATTGTTTACAGTATAGGACGAATGCTGGAATTACACTCTTTAGGTATAAATCAAGGTAAGCCGCAGATACAGATAGGATCGAATTAGGTACATGCAGCACTGGCCTCTCGGCGCCATGAAATAAGGAACACCGGGCGGCGTAAACGCACTCGAGAGAAAGTTGCGTTATACGGTCGTCACGGTTGGCGATCGATTGCTGCAAATCATCGCTGACGTCGAGGTCTTTCCCCCGATCCAACTTAAGTCCCCCGGCAGCAAGTTGTTGTGCTCCGCGTTCGATGGGACCGACCGACGAGCGAAAATGATTTTCTAGCGCTCTTACGCTGGAGCGTTCTCCTCGGTCTTGACTTTCCAAGGTGTTGAAAAGGCTGTAAAGACTATTAAATGCGATCCAACGATAAATGAGTTGATCGTCCGGTGACAAACGGTAGTCGTTTCCCCGATACATCCAGCGCAGAGCCCTAGATATAGGCTCCTGAATCTCATCTTTTAGGGTTTGTATTTCAACAAAAGATTGCGCCGCTTGCGTCAACTGTTCTCGGAATTTCTTGGGTGATTGTCCTGGTGGATTATAAGGCTTCCCATCAAAAGTGACATTTATTCCGCTTGGTGGAAATCCTTCTTTATCTCCGCTATCAATGAGGACAATAGAATGAAAAGCGACTTCGGTGTAATACGGAACTAAAACGCTGAGCTCCGCGAGCTTTTCCAGTCGAAAAAGGTATTTTTTTCTCACCTCTTCTTGGGAATCGCGATTAACGCCTGAAGTCTCGAATTCGTAATAGTGGATCGCATGTGGTTCTAAATCTAATTCCGGCGGAGCGGGATAGATACGTATATCCCCGATACTGATAGGTTGATCGAGGAGAGGATAATCAAAACCGAACGTTGCACGCCACTTGTATGTCATGTCACTTCCTGCGTTCTTCAGCTAACGTTCAGAATAACGCGCCCAAAAACCGCGCGCAACAAGCTTCAATTTCGGCACAGAGCCGGCCGCGGTTTTTGAGTCGCCGTTTATTCACTTGTTGGGCGAGTATGTAAATCTGAAGGGATCTGACGCTGCGATATCCCTTTTTGCGATTGGTCGCTCAGAAAAGAGAGGGTTGTGTAAGCTGGTCGAGTAGTACTGCATGTCGCTTGAGAACCAGGGCAGCGGCCTTCTTGCGTCGAGCGTCCTCTGACCCAGCGGCCCAGCGCTCCAGGAGTACTCGAAACTCTGAGAGACTGAAGTCTGAGGAGCATCGCACGGTGGTGACGATGGCGTTGGCTTGTTCCCTTACACCTAGCCCATGCAGACGCAAAATCATCGCGGAGTATTCGCTGGCGGCGCTGATCTCGGAAGGCTGTGTCTCCGACGACGACATACCGCATAGCTCCGTCAATTTGTCCGGAGAGGCGGGGCAAGGCACGTCGTCGACGCCCGCTGTCGTGGCATCAAATTTTTGGTGAACCTCACTGGCATCCTCCGGTGCCGGTTCGCCGTGGTTCGCTTTAGAAACACGAGTCGCCGGTGACCCCACGTCAGCGGATGTCAACCTATGAGCTTCGAGGTACCAATTGCATTCAATCGGACTAAGAGGGGTTCCAAGCAGGAGGAAATCCGATATCGCCGGAGGCACCAGGGGTTTTGAGAACGCCAACTGCTCGCGTCGAACGTCGTCTCGCAACTCCATAAGCAGCCTTCCCAGAACATTCTTTCCCACGAGAGTCCCATCCGCTTCTGGCACTGCGCCCCAGAACCGGTCCTTGCGCGAGTTCTCCACGATCGGTTTGTCCCCGGTCGCAAGCAACAAATCAACAAAACGCCGGTTACAGTAGATCTTCGCCCTTAGCGCCCAGCGCATAACAGTTGTGCGCACACGATCCCAGTCAGTTCGAGAATCGCGTCTGTATGGCTTCGACTTCATCTTCGCCGTCATTGGACTTTTCTGGTCCAGAATAAGCTGCTGCACATCCGGGCGATGGGGAAATCTACACGCTTGATACAGCGCTTCCGCGGAGCGAATAGAGACCCCGCCTATGGCCATCGGATAACCGCCTGCCATGTTTGACAAACCACCGAATGGTTCGTTGGTCTTGCGGAAAGTCACACAGACCGCCGGGTCGTATGCTCGAAGATTCTCGGTGTCCGGTGACATTTCAGAAGTCGAAGTCATCGAAATTGATTGCCTCTGCTGCGTGCCTGACGTTTGTCCTCCTCGGGAACAGCGGAAACCAAGGAGCGCCAACCCACCAGGCTAGCGGGCAATTGTTCGGGCAGTTGCGCGATGTTACCAATAGCGCGCCATATCCCGGCGTGCTGATGTGGGTCGCCCCGAGTGGCCGCATGTGCTTTGGAAGGTTGGGGCAGTGGCCCCGAATTTCCAGTCCTGCCAAGAACATAGTTCGCTCATAACGGATTCGTGCCGGCTCTCTGGGATTTCCCGTGGCAATTTACCGTAACATAATCAATAAGATATTGTGCATCGTCAAAATTTACTGACCCCTGTCATGGTCGGCACTGCCGCACCGTAATGCGTTGATTTTTCAAGCATACAGCTTGTACC
>NZ_CAIZIZ010000185.1 GCF_903933125.1 uncultured Lamprocystis sp.
AACTTCGATTACGACAACGACAACGACAACGACAACGACAACGAACACTAACCACTATCCACTTCCCCCCACAACGTCAGGAGAAAGAAATGGCTGAAGTATCAGGTATCGCGCTGGGCATGATCGAGACCCGTGGGCTGGTTCCCGCCATCGAGGCGGCGGACGCCATGACCAAGGCCGCGGAGGTCCGTCTCATCGGTCGGCAGTTCGTCGGCGGCGGCTATGTCACCGTCCTGGTGCGCGGGGAGACTGGCGCCGTCAACGCCGCCGTGCGCGCCGGGGCAGACGCCTGCGAGCGGGTCGGCGACGGCCTGGTGGCCGCGCACATCATCGCCCGTGTCCACAGCGAGGTGGAGCACATCCTGCCCAAGGCCCCCGAGGCTTGATATGTCCCGGTTGTCTGGCGGGCCGATTGGCGGCGGTTCATCCCGCCGCCGGGATCTAGGCGGACTCTGACGCACACTGATCGAGGAAGCACATGGCTGACGTGACTGGAATTGCTTTGGGGATGATCGAGACCCGTGGACTGGTGCCCGCCATCGAGGCGGCGGATGCCATGACCAAGGCCGCGGAGGTGCGGTTGATCGGCCGCGAGTTCGTCGGCGGCGGCTACGTGACCGTGCTGGTGCGCGGGGAGACCGGTGCCGTGAATGCCGCGGTGCGGGCCGGCGCGGACGCCTGTGAGCGGGTGGGCGACGGTCTGGTGGCCGCCCACATCATCGCCCGCGTCCATGGCGAGGTGGAAGGCATGCTGCCCAAATCGCCGCGCGCCGGCGGCAGCGGCCGCGATGGCGACATCGCGCCGGCCCGCAGCTAAGGCCCGGCGCCATGCTGGCAAACCCGCGCGTGGTCGGCTATCTGAACCAGGCCCTGGGTCATGAGCTGAGTGCGGTCCAGCACTATCTCACCCAGGCCTGTCTGTGCGACCTGTGGGGGCTGCCGGAGGCGGCCGCGGGGCTGCGCCGCGAGGCGGACGAGGAGCGTGAGCACGTCGAACGGATCATCGGGCGACTGCTGCTCCTGGGGCTGACACCCCAGGCCACCCAGGTGGCCCCGGCGCGGCCGGGCCGTGACCGCGGCGAGATGCTCCGTTCCAGTCACGCACTGGAGACGGCCGCGGTTCGCCTCTATGCCGAGGCTGAGATGGCTTGTGTGCGCCTGCGCGATCCCGCGACGGCGCAGTTGTTCGCCGATCTGCGGCGGGACGAGGAGCGCCACCTGGCAACGCTGAACCGGATCCTGACGGCACCCCTGCCGCTGTCGGCCTGAAGCGGCGGCCGGCGTCCATGACCCCGAATGAATACGAAGGAGAGATCTGCGATGACCGAGACTGAACCGACGCTGGCGCCGGGTTGGCAAGCCCAGCAACGTCCGCCGCTGCTGACCCGGCGGTTCGAGTTCGAATCCTATGCCGAGACCCGGGCCTGGCTCGACACCCTGGCCGGCTGGTCCGAGCGCAGTGGTGTCTATCCGGACCTGAATTTCGGCCGAACCTACGTCAACGTCACCCTTGGCGCCCAGGGCTCCGCCCTGCAGCCGGACGATCTGCGGTTGGCGGCGGAGGTGACGGCCCTCGCCGGCCCCTCCCCGGTCGGGGCTTGAAACCGCAATCCCCGTCGCTGCGCACAGGCACCACGCACGAGGTTCCGCGATCATGATCACACCGGAAGAACCACAGCCTGCGGCGCCGACCGCCGCGTCGGTCGCGCCGCCGATCCCGGCGATCACCAAGCCGACCAAGGCCGCCACCCGCCCCAAGGCACCGCCGCCCCCGGCGCCGCACCCGCGGACACCGGACCTCAATGACCCCGCCCGACCGCTGCATCCGCGGCGCATCTGGCCTGACTGAATCCTGCGACGGCGTACGGCGAGGCGAGCATGGCAATTCAACTGGCCGAGTATCAGGATGTCCTCGACGAGCTGGGCGAACATGCCGGCGCGGTCCTGGAGGGCGCCTGGCACGAGGCCGCCCGCGTCTTTTCGCCGCGCGGACTGGACGCCTATATCCGCGGCGCCGCAGGGCTCAAGGCGCTGGGCCGCGGCACCGACCTGGTCGTTTCGTTCATTGAAAGCGCACCCCTGGTGGCCCGCGAGATCGGAGAGCAGGCCGTGGCGGAACTGCTCTCCGCGGCCATCAAGATGTACTCCAAGACCAGCGCCGGGGTCCTGGCGCTGGTGTTCTCCACCGCCCCGACCGCAGCGGCCCGACTGGGAGAACTCGAACTCTTCAAGGGGTATCTGAGCCTGCTGGACCAGTTACTGGCCCAGGCCCCGCGCGCGATGCGTCCGCTGCTGGAAAACCTGGAAGTCCTGTTCGGCCACCTGACCCTGGGGGGGCTGCGCCGCTGGGCACTCTGGGGGATCTCCGCCCATCGCCATGACTTTGCCGCTCAGGCCCGGTACTTCGCCTTGCAGAGCGACGACGCCCTGGCGGTAATGAGAAAAGAGCAGCGCGGCGTACTCTTCGTCGATGTGCAGCGCCGACTGGTGCTGTACCTGCGCTCGCTCTGGGCGCGGGACTTTTTTTTGCGCCCCACCTCCGGCGACTACGAGACCCGCGAGGGCTACCAGCCCTATATCGCGCAGTCGTTCATCCACCTCCCGGATGCTTTTGACGACCTGACCCTGCCCGCCGGCGAGCGGATCGCGGGTTTGACCATCTACCGCGCCGCCGCGGCCCATGCCGCCGCCCATCAGGTCTGGTCCCGCCGCGATCCGGGAGCCGCCGAGCGCAGTGCGTTGGAGCGGGCGCTGATCGGGGCCTTCGAGGACGCCCGGGTGGAGGCCCTGGCCGTGCGCGCCTTCCCCGGACTGCGGCTGATCTGGCAGCCTCTGCTGTGCATTGATGCGGAGCGCGGCGACGGCTGGGGCGGCGTGCTGGACCGCATCGCCCGCGCCCTGCCGGACCCGGATTATCGGGACACCCATCCCCTGGTGGAGCAGGCGCGCACCGCGTTCAGCGCCGCCGCCGGGCGACTGGAGGAAACGGACCTGGCCCAGGCATTGGGGCTCGCGCTGGCCGAATCGGCCCGGGGCCTGGAACTGCCATTCAATCCCCGCACCGATCAGCCGTCCTGCCCCTACCGGGACGACAACCGCCATCTGTGGGCGGACCCGGACGACACGCAGGATCAGGTGCTGCTGCCCGGCCAGTCCCGGCAGGTGCGCAAGTACGTCAGTCTGATGGAAATGCTCAACACCCTGGACGTGGAAACGGCCGGCGACGATGCCGAGGAGATCTGGGTGCTCGCGAGCGAGCTGTTCGACGATGACGGCCTGAGCTTCAACGAGCGCGAGGGCAAGGAGCCGATCTCCTCCCCTTTTCACTACCACGAGTGGGACTACCAGACCCAACTGGAGCGGCCGAACTGGGCCACTTTGCTCGAAAAGCGGCCCAAGCGGGGCGACCCGGCCCGGATCGACGCGGTGGTGGAGCAGCACCAGCCCCTGATTCGGCGACTGAAATTCCTGATCGAGGCGGTCCAGCCCCAGGGCGTGATCCGCCAGCGCCGGGTGGAGGACGGCGACGAGATCGATCTCAACGCGGCGATCCGCGCCTTGGTGGACATCCGTCTGGGTCTGCAGCCGGACACCCGCATCGGCATCCGCACGCGCCTGCAGGTGCGGGACCTGTCGGTGCTGCTCTTGATCGACCTGTCGGAATCCACCAACGATCCGGTCCGCGAGTCGGCGGACGAGCGCACCGTGCTTGACCTGGCGCGCGAGGCCGCGGCCCTGCTGGCCGACGCCCTGGGCAAGATCGGCGACCCCTTCGCCATCCATGGCTTCGATTCCAACGGACGGCACGACGTGGAGTATTTCCGCTTCAAGGACTTCGATGCGCCCTATGACGACACGGCGCGCGCGCGGCTGGCCGGCATGACCGGCCAACTGTCGACCCGTATGGGCACGGCGCTGCGCCACGCGGGCACGCTGCTGGCACGCCGACCGAGCCACCAGCGCCTGCTCCTGGTGCTCACCGACGGCGAGCCCGCCGACAACGACGTGCGCGACCCGCAATACCTGCGTCAGGACGCCCGCAAGGCGGTGGAGGAACTGCACCGGCGCGGCATCCAGACCTTCTGCGTCAGCCTGGACCCGGCCGCCGACGACTATGTCTCGCGCATCTTCGGTGCCCGCAATTACATGGTGCTCGACCAGGTCGCGCGGCTGCCGGAAAAGCTCCCGGCCCTGTACTTGAGCCTGACGCGGTGATCAAGAAATCCATCAGGGAATGCCATGCGCACCAGTGTCGTTGTCGTAATCGAGGATAGCGGAGGTCCGTCTGCAACTGGAGGCCGAGGCTTTAGCCGGTGGCGGGTCCCGACATAGCAAAAAGAAATCAGTTTAGCCAGCACGTCGGACCGGCTAAAGCCTCGACCTCCAATGGCCGGAACGACGATCAAGGCCGAGAACGACAATGGGAACGCTGATGTTCGTGTTTAACCTGTTCTTGACTCGCTTCTAGCCACCCGGTGGGATGTCACGCAAATGCCATTCGAACCAGTTGTCTTTTTCTTCGTATTGGGTGCGGCAGCCGGTTTGCTGCGCTCGGACCTCAAGATCCCGGGCAGCATCTACGAGTTCCTGTCCATCTATCTGCTGCTGGCCATCGGGCTCAAGGGGGGCGTAAAGCTGGCCGAGTACCCGCTCGGGGAGATCGCCCTGGTCAGTTTAGTGGTCGTGGTCGCGGCGGCCACCATTCCGCTCATCGCCTTTCCCGCGCTGCGCATCATGGGCGGCCTGTCGCGGGCCGACGCCGGCTCCATCGCCGGCCACTACGGTTCGGTCAGCGTGGTCACCTTCTCGGTCGCCGTGGCCTTTCTCAGCAAGCGCGCCATCCCTTACGAGGGCTATCTGATCGTCTTCCTGGTGCTGCTGGAAATGCCGGCCCTGATCATTGGCGTGATCCTGGCGAAGTACGGCAGCGGCGGGGTACGCTGGGGCAAGATGTTGCACGAGGTCTTCTTCGGCAAGAGCATCCTGCTGCTGACCGGGGGTCTGATCATCGGTCTGATCGCCGGGCCGGAGGGGATCAAGCCGCTGGATGCCCTGTTCTTCGACCTGTTCAAGGGCATGCTGGCCCTGTTCCTGCTGGAGATGGGGCTGGTTGCCTCCACCCGCATCGCCGAACTCAAGACCTACGGCGCCTTCCTGCTGGGTTTCGCCGTGGTCATGCCCTTGGCGGCCGCCGTGATCGGCGCCCTGACCGGCACGCTGCTCGGTCTGTCCGTGGGCGGCACGGTGCTGCTTGCCACCCTGTACGCCAGCGCCTCCTATATCGCCGCGCCCGCTGCCATGCGCATCGCGGTACCGGAGGCCAATCCGGCCCTGTCCATTGGCGCTGCCCTGGGCGTGACCTTTCCATTCAACATCTTTTTTGGCCTGCCGATCTATTATTGGCTGGCCGAGTTTTTCCATGGCCTGGGAGCATCCGCAACATGACGGCCCAACCAAAAACACTGCTGACCATCATTACCGAAGGGGTACTGGAAAATAGCCTGGTCGATGACTTCAAGCGGCTCGGTGTCATCGGCTACACCATTTCCGAGGCCCGCGGCCTCGGCACCCATGGCCTGCGCACCGGCAACTGGCGCAAGGACGGGAACATCCGGGTCGATATCGTCGCCGACAGCGATCAGTGCGCGCGGATCGTCGACCAACTCCGGGCGGACTATGACCGGGATTATGGTCTGCTCATGTATAGCTGCCCAGTCGATCTGCACGGGTGAGTCCAGATGAAGATTCTGAATGAAATCCGCTTCGATAATCTGCGCGGCGATCTCTTCGGCGGGGTCACCGCCGCGGTCATCGCCCTGCCCATGGCGCTGGCCTTCGGTGTCGCCTCCGGGGCCGGCCCGGAGGCGGGGCTCTACGGCGCGGTGCTGATCGGGCTCTTTGCCGCGCTCTTCGGCGGCACCCCGACCCTGATCTCCGAACCGACCGGACCCATGACGGTCGTCTTTACCGCGGTGGTCACCAGCCTGGTGGCCGCCGACCCCGAGCAGGGCTTGGCCATGGCCTTCACGGTGGTGATGCTGGCGGGTCTGTTTCAGATCGCCTTCGGGGCCATGAAGCTGGGACGCTACATCACGATGATGCCCTACATCGTCATCTCGGGCTTCATGTCCGGGATCGGCTTTATCCTCATCATCCTGCAGTTGCCGGGTCTGCTCGGGCATGCCGCCCCGGGCGGCGGCGTCCTGGGCGCCCTGCAGGCGCTGCCGGACCTGGTCCGCGCCATCGACCCGCAGGAGGCCGCCCTCGCCGGTCTCACGCTCGCGATCCTCTTCCTGCTGCCGCGTCAGGTGAAGCGCTACCTGCCCCCGCAACTGCTGGCCCTGGTCGCGGGCACCCTGCTCGCGGTGCTGTGGCTGGGCGACCAGGACATCCGGCGCATCGGGGCCATCCCCAGTGGACTGCCGTCGCTGCACCTGCCGGTGTTCACCCTTGCGCAATGGCAGACCATCGTGGTCGATGCCGCGGTGCTCGGCCTGCTCGGCTGCGTCGACGCCCTGCTGACGGCGGTAATCGCCGGCAGCCTGACCCGCAAACCGGTGGCGGCGGACAAGGAGCTGATGGGTCAGGGCATCGGCAACCTGGTCTCCGGACTCTTCGGCGGCCTGCCGGGCGCCGGTGCGACCATGGGCACCGTGGTCAACATCCAGGCCGGCGGACGCACCGCGCTCTCGGGCCTGACCCGCGCCGCCATCCTCGCCGTGGTGGTGATCTGGGCCAGCGGACTCACCGCCCAGATCCCACTGGCCGTCCTGGCCGGTATCGCCGTCAAAGTCGGCATCGACATCATCGACTGGCGTTTCCTCAGCCGGGCCCATCGGGTGTCGATCAAGGGCGCCGCGATCATGTACGGCGTCATCGCCCTGACCGTCTTCGTCGACCTGATCGCCGCCGTCGGCATCGGCCTCTTCGTCGCCAACATGCTGACCATCCGGCGCCTGGCGGATACTCAGGCCGAGTCTGTCTGCACCCTGCCCGCCCGCCGCAAGGCCGACGAGATCCCCTGTGCCGGCCTCACCTGCGAGGAGCGTTCACTGCTGGCCCAGGGCCGCGGCCGTCTCAAGCTCCTGTATCTGAGCGGCCCCCTGATCTTCGGTGCCGCCGTCGCCATCGACCGTCAGGCGTCCAAGCTCGCCGGGGCGCAGGCGGTGGTGATCGACCTCCGCCAGGTGCCGCACCTGGGCGTCACCACCGCCGTGGCGATCGAGTCGACGGTGCGCGACGCGCTCGCCCAGGGCGCTCAGGTCTATCTCGCGGTCGGCCACGGCCAACCCAGGCAGCGGCTCGAACACCTGGGCCTGGGCAAGGTCCTGCCCGCGGAACGCTGGGTGCCGGAACGGGAGGCTGCACTCGGGCAGGCCCTGGCGCGGCTTGGGCCGCGCAAAGGGGGCGAGGCGCTCGCCGCATGACGGCCGGGGCGGGGCCGCGGCTAGCAGCCTGTCGGACTTGATGAGGTAACCGATTGAAGTTAAAGAGTTTCAGCTTTTTTGGCGCAAATTTTTTATCTTCTATAATCAAGTTCTTACGCTGCAAGTCCGACAAACTGCTAGGGCTCTGATCAGGCAGGCACCGGCGCGGACGGCGGCAAGGTCGCTGCGACCTCGGCGGGGCCGACGACGCGCCCGGGCGGACACCCTGGAATTCGTCATTGGACCAAGTTCCAGCTTTACCGCGACGAAGGCGTCGGCTACTACCTGCTGCTCTATCCCCGCCAGACCAAGGCCAAGGTGTATCGGCTGGTCGATGGCGAGTATCGAAAAATCGGCGATTTCCAGCGCGAAACCTGCCCTATTGCGTTACCTGATTGCACCATCGCGCTCGATGTCGGCAAATTGTGGTCGCGCTGACCGCACCCCAAGCCCCCAAAAAGCGCATCCGCCGGATACCGGGGTATACTGCGGCATAGCCGCGACTCCCGCGGCACAGTCCGGGGCCTGTCGCCCCCTACCCG
>NZ_CAIZIZ010000186.1 GCF_903933125.1 uncultured Lamprocystis sp.
CTGCGTAGTCAGGGCTTCCAGCCCTGACCGTTCCAGTCCCGACGCCGTCAGGCCAGGATAGCCTGACGACGCACTTTCACGGTAAAGCCCTGGACTCCGGGCATGGCGTCAGCCCGCGCCGGCTTCCCCGCTCTGCGCCGCGGATTCAGGCTTCGACTCGGGCGCGGGCGCCAGGCTGTGCAGACGCTGGTGCAGTGCCGCCTTGGCAAGCAGGTGGGCACTCACCGGCGCGGTGATGAAGAGGAAGAGCGTCACCAGGACTTCGTGCAGGCTCAGTCCGTCGCCGCGGGTGCTGAACCAGACGGCGGAGGCGACCAGCAGGCTGCCCACGCCCAAGGTCGTCGCCTTGGTGGGGCCGTGCAGGCGGGTATAGAAATCCCGCAGACCCACCAGCCCCAAGGCCCCGATCAGGGTGAAAACAGCCCCGGCCAGAATCAACACCGACACCAGCAATTCAATCATCATGCTATCCACTATCCACTATCCACTACTCAATAATATCGCCCCGCAACAGATACTTGCACAGCGCAACCGTCCCCACGAACCCCATCATGGCGATCAGCAGTGCCGCCTCGAAATAGAGCGCGCTGTTCTGTTGGATGCCGAACAGGACGATGAGCGCGACCGCATTCACCGCGAGGGTATCCAGCGCCAGAATGCGGTCGGGCCGGCTCGGGCCGATCAGCAGTCGCCACAGGGTCAGGAGGGCGGCGAGGCCGACCAATGCGAATGCCAGCGGGACGACGGTGTTCAGCATGATTCGAAGACCTGTTTCAATGGGGCCTCGTAACGCGACTTGATGGCGGCGATCAGCGCGGCTGAATCGGTCAGATCCAGCGCGTGGATCAGCAGGGTGCGCCGGTCCGGGCTCAAGCGTGCCGAGACCGTGCCCGGGGTCAGTGAGATGGTGTTGGCGAGCAGGCTGATCGCAAGATCCGAGGTCAGGTCCAGCGGGAGTTCCACGAAACCGGGCCTTAACCGCTGCGGTCCGCGTAGGATCAGCCAGGCGACCGCCAGATTGGCGACCAGGATGTCGTAGAGCACGACGCCGATGAAGCGCAGCAACACCAGCGGCCGACGAGCCTGGACCCGCTCGGGCCAGAAGCGCAGGGTGAAGCGCGGGATGGCCCAGCCGAACAGCAGGCCCAGCAGGAACTGTCCAGCCGAGACGCTGTTCGCCAACAGGAGCCAGATGACGGTCAGCGCGGCCGTCAGGATGGGGTGGGGCAGCAGTCGGTGCAGTCTGCTTTTCGCCGCTGGTGCGGCGCCATCCGTCGGGTTGTTCATCGTGGTCATCCCTCGCCCAGCACGGCCCGCACATAGCCGTCCGGTTGCAGCAACTGCTCAGCCGTGGCCGCGGTGTAATCGCTCAGCGGTCCGGCCCAGAAGGTCATGGCCGCGCCCAGGGTAAGCAGTCCGGCGACCGGCGCTAAGGCCCGCCAGGTCGGCGGCGGGACCGCGGTTCCGGCGTCCGCCTCAGCGATTTGGTAGAACAGCAGGCTGCCGGAGCGTGCCAGGGTCAGCAGCGCCAGCAGTCCGCCGCCGAGCACGATCCCCAGCACCCAGACCGCCGCCGGGTGATCCAGCGCGGCGCGCAGGATGAGGAACTTGCCGATGAAGCCGGACAACGGCGGCAGCCCGACGATCAGGATCGCGCTCAAAAAGAACAGCACGCCAAGAACCCAATGGCGCCCCATGACCGGACCGGGTGCCAGGCGGTCGGCGAGTGCTCCGCGCTGGCCGGCGATCAGCTCGGCCAGCAGGAACAGGGCCGCCGCCGCAAAGGTGCTGTGCGGCAGGTAATAGAGTCCGGCGCCGATGCCGGACACCGTGCCCAGCCCGATGGCGGTCAGCAGGGTTCCGATCGAGGCCACTACCAGATAGGCGATCTGCAGGCGCAGCCGCGCGCTGCCGGCCGCCCCGATCAGGCCCACCGCCAGGGTGAGCAGGGCCACCGGCAGCAGCCAGTCGGCGATCAGATTGGCCACCGGACCGGCGTCGGCGCCGAAGATGAGCGTAGAGACGCGCAGGATGCTGTAGGCGCCGACCTTGGTCATGATCGCGAACAGGGCCGCCGCCGGTGCGCTGGTATTGGCATAGGCGGCGGGCAGCCAGAGATAGAGCGGCACCAGGGCCGCCTTGAGGGCGAAGACGGCGAACAGCAGGAGTCCGGCCGTGCGCACCAGCGGCAGGTCTTGCGGCGACACGGCCGCCGCCTTCTCGGCCAGATCGGCCAGGTTGAGGGTGCCGAGGATGCCGTAGAAGGTGCCGGCGGCGAACAGGAACAACGTCGAGCCGACCAGATTGATGACCACATAGTGCAATCCGGCACGGGTTCGCCGCCGCCCGCCGCCGTGCAGCAGGAGCCCGTAGGAGGCGAGCAGCAGGACCTCGAAAAAGACGAACAGGTTGAACAGGTCGCCGGTGAGAAAGGCCCCTGACAGCCCGAAGATCTGCAGTTGGAAGAGCACGTGGAAATGACGTCCGTCCCGGTCACTTCCCAAGCACGCGTAGGCCAATGCGAACCAGGCCAGGACACTGGTCGTCACCAGCAGCCAAGCGGCCAGCCGGTCGGCGACCAGGACGATGCCGAAGGGTGCCGGCCAATTGCCCAGGGCGTAGACCAGCACGGACCCGTCGGCGACTGCGCGGGTCAGCACGAGGGCCAGGACGATCTGGCCGAGCGCGCAGGTCAGGGCGAAGGCGCGCCGCCAACGTAGGTCCAGCGACCGGCCCAGCAGCAGTGCGATCCCCGCCAGCAGGGGCAGCAGGACCGGGGCGATGACCAGTTGGCTCGCCGTCACCGCGTCCACCCGCTGCCGCACGGCCGGTCCGGCAAGCCGGTCGTGCGGCGCTCACGGCTCATGCATTCCATCCACATGGTCATTTCCCAGTTCGGCTCGCGCCTTGAGCGCCAGCATGATGACGAAGGCGGTCATGGCAAAGCCGATGACGATGGCGGTGAGCACCAGGGCCTGGGGCAGGGGATCGGTGTAGGCCGCGGCGCTCGGGTCGATGAGCGGCGGCCGGCCGACGACCAGCCGGCCCATCGCGAATAGGAACAGGTTCACCGCGTAGGACAGAAAGGTCAGTCCCAGCACCACCGGAAAGGTGCGGGCGCGCAGGATGAGATAGACGCCGCAAGCGGTCAGGGTGCCGATGATCAGGGCCAGCAGTGCCTCCATCAGCCGTTCCCCCTCGTGGGAGCGGCGTCCCGCCGCGATGAGTCCCGCGCGATCTTCAATAAGGTGTTCATCAGTCGGCCCCGCTGGCGTCCGCTGTTTGATCCGCCGACGGATGGCTCGCGTCATGCACCAGCCCCAGGTGGATCAGGATCAGCAGGGTCGCACCCACCACCACCAGATAGACCCCCAGATCGAAGGCCATGGCCGAGGCGAGTTCGAAATCACCCAGCGGCCAATGGATATGCGTGAAGGTCGAGGTCAGGAAGGGATAGCCGAGCAGCAGGCTGCCGAGCCCGGTCAGCGTCGCGATGAGCAGACCGGCGCCGATCAGCGGATGCAGGTCGCCGGGCAGGCGTGCGTGGGTCCAGGCCACCCCGTTGGCCAGGTATTGCATGATCAGCGCGACCGCGGTGATCAGTCCGGCGATGAACCCGCCCCCCGGCTGATTGTGCCCGCGCAGCAGGATGTAGACCGAGACCAGCAGCGCCAGCGGCAGCAGCAGACGCACCAGCGAGGCCATGATGGCCGGGTGCAGATCCGGATCCCACGGGCGGCCCTGATCGTCACGCGCCGGCCCGGTGAGTTGCAGCTGCTCCAGCATGGCGTAGATCCCCAGCGCGGCGAGCGCCAGCACCGTGATCTCGCCCAGGGTGTCGTAGCCGCGGAAATCCACCAGGATCACATTGACCACATTGGTGCCGCCGCCGCCCGGCAGACTGTTGGCCAGGAACCAGTCGGCGATGGACGCCTGCGGCCGCGTCAGCACCGCCCAGGCCAAGGCGGCAGCGCCGCCCCCGGCGACGAGCGCCAGCAGCAGGTCGCGGCCCTGGCGGATGCGACTGGACTCCGCGGGGGTCGTCTGCGGCAAGAAATAGAGTGCCAGCAGCAGCAGAATCACGGTCACCACTTCCACCGACAGCTGGGTCAGCGCCAGATCCGGGGCGGAGAAGTACAAGAAACTCAGTGCGCAGCCGAGCCCCACGGCCCCCAGCAGGATCAGCGCCGTGAGCCGCTGACGGTGCAGGACCACCACCAGCACCGCGGTACTCATCAGCCCCAGGGCGGCCAGCCCACCGGCTGGGCCCACCGGCAGCAGCGGGCGGGGGCCGGTCAGCGGTACCGCCTGCCCCCACCAGCCGGTGAGGCCGAGCAGCAGCGCGCTCAGCACGAAGAAGAGCAGCATCCGCTGCAACGAACCGGTATCCAGGCGGGCGGTCACCCAGGCGGTCAGGGTGAAGACCCCTGCCACCAGCCAGTCATAGCCCCGGCGGGCCTCGAATCGGCCCTCCACCCGGTCGGCCAGGGCGAACAGGGGGCGGCGGCCGAGATAGACCAGTCCGCCGCCGGCCAGGGCGATGACGCTCATCCACAGCGCTGGACTGAACCCGTGCCAGATGGCCAGATTGTGGTCCGGCAAGGGGCCTTGCAGAACCCCGGCAGCCGCCACCGCCAGCAGGGGTTCCACCGTCAGCGCCGGCAGCATCCCGACCAGGATGCAGATGGCCACCAGCACCTCCACCGGAACCTTCATCCAGCGCGGCGGTTCGTGCGGCGTGCGCGGCAGGTCCACCGGTTTGCCGTTGAAGAAGACGTCATGGACGAAGCGCAATGAATAGGCCACTGCAAAGATGCCGGCGAAAGTCACCGCGGCCGGCACCAGCCAGCCGAAGCGGTAGAGGCTAGCGACTCCCACGGCCTCGGCGAAGAACAGTTCCTTGGACAGGAACCCGTTGAACAGCGGCACCCCGGCCATGGCCGCCGCCGCCACCATGGCGAGCGTTGCGGTGTAGGGCATGTAGCCCCAAAGGCCGTTGATGCGGCGCATGTCGCGGGTGCCGGTCTCATGGTCGATGATGCCGGCGGCCATGAACAGCGACGCCTTGAAGGTCGCGTGATTGATGATATGGAAGACCCCGGCGAGCGCGGCGAGCGGCGTGCCGATGCCGAACAGCATGGTGATCAGCCCCAGGTGACTGATGGTGGAGTAGGCCAACAGGCCCTTCAAGTCATGTTTGAAGAGCGCGATCACCGCGCCGATCACGAGCGTCAGCAACCCGGTCAGCCCGACCAGCCAGAACCATTCCGCGGTGCCGGACAGCACCGGGAAGAGCCGTGCCAGCAAAAAGACCCCGGCCTTGACCATGGTCGCCGAGTGCAGATAAGCCGACACCGGCGTTGGTGCCGCCATGGCGTTGGGCAGCCAGAAGTGGAAGGGGAACTGCGCCGACTTGGTAAAGGCGCCGAGCAGGATCAGCACCAGCATCGGCAGATAGAGCGGATGGGAGCGGATCAGATCGCCGGCGGCCAGGACCGCGCTCAGCTCATAGCTGCCGACGATCTCACCCATCAGCAGCACGCCGCCGAGCAGCGCCAGCCCGCCCATCCCGGTCACCGCCAGCGCCATGCGCGCCCCGTTGCGGGCCTCCGCGCGCTGATGCCAGTAACTGATCAGCAGGAAGGACGACAGACTGGTCAGTTCCCAGAAGATCAGCAGTTGGATCAGGTTTTCAGACAGCACCAGCCCCAGCATGGAGCCCATGAACAGCAGCATGAAGCAATAGAAGCGTCCCAGCGGGTCCTGCGGCGAGAAATAGTAACGGGCGTAGAGCACGATCAGGAACCCGATGCCCAGGATCATCAGGGCGAACAGCAGTCCGAGCCCATCCAGGCGAAAGACCAGATCGAGCCCCACCGTCGGCATCCAGCTGATCCGCTCGACCAGCGTTGCGCCGGCAAAGGTGTCCATGGCGCCCTGGGCCAGCCACCCGCCGGCCGCCAGAGTCGCGGCGCCCGCGATCCAGGCGGCGACATTGGGCCCAAGGCGCGCGGCCCAGGCCGCCAGCGCGGCGCCCAGAAACGGGGTGATGACACAGAAGACGAGCTGCATGGGGCCGATGGACTCCGGGGCCGCGTGGCCGATCCGCAACAGGCGCGGATCGCTGCCGATCGGACGGATTCTACCTGACTGGCGCACCGGGTCGACAGGAACCGTGGCGTTGGTCTTCCTGCAGGTTTCGAAAAAATAAGGGGTCCACGAAGGGGACCCCTTGGAACCACTTCGCCTCGTGCCCGGTGAACGGACGCGAGGCGCCCCGGCTTTGTGTAGTCAGGCCATCCTGGCCTGACGGCGTCGGGACTGGAGCGGGTCAGGGCTGGAAGCCCTGACTACGCAGCGGTCGAGAGGACTTTCATGTTCCGGGGTGCGCGGGCGCCATGGCCGTTAGCCGCAGGTCTTCATGCCGAACAGGGTGTAGGCCGGGCACCAGCTCATGGCGGCGGTGGCCAAGGGCACGATGCCGATCCAGCCCCAGACGCCGATGGTGCCGGTGAAGGCCAGACCGATCAGGGCGATGCCGGCGACGGCGCGAATGGCACGATCAGTGGTGCCGATGTTCTTGGTGATGCTCATGGTGTCGATCTCCGCAAGGTTGGTGAATGACTGCCCCGTTGTGCGGGGATGTTGGTCAGACTACAGGACGGTATCGCTGGGTTCAGTGACAAAATCACTGAGGCCCGCGGCTGATCCGCTGCAGACCCGCGCGATCCAATACCTCCAGGGTCGAGCGCCCCAGCCGCACCAGGCCGGCTGTCTCCAGCCGCTTCAAGTGCCGTGAGACGACCTCGCGTGCCGTGCCCAGTTCGACGGCGATTTCCTGGTGGGTGGCCGCGATCGGCGCGGGGTCGGCGCGCGCCAGCAGGAAGTCGGCCAGCCGCCGTTCGATCGGCCGGAAGGCCAGTTCCTCCATGCGGGTGATCACCTCGGCGATGCGGTTGCCCAGGTTGGCGAAGACGAAACGCCGGAAGGTCGGCGCTTCTTCCAAGGCGCGGTCGAAGACCGGCTTGGTCAGCGTCAGGACACGAACCGCGGTCTCGGTGAAGCCCTCTGCCGGATAGTTCTCCCCGGAGAGGATGCAGCAGGTGGTGAGCACGCACGCGTGTCCGGGCAGCACGCGGTACAGCACGGCCTCGCGGCCGCCCTCGCCGATGACCTGGACACGGACGCTCCCGGTGAGCACCAGCACATAGTTGTGACAGGGGGCGCCGGCATGGAACATCGGTTGATCCGGCGGGATGTCGAGCCGCTGGGCACCGTCGATCAGGACGCGGGTGGTCGGGTCACCGGCCGCCAGGGCGGGGAACAGGTGGTGCCAGGCGCTGTCAGTCACGGCCGTTCAACCGATGCTGATCTACCCCTGGCGTGCGTCATGCCGGCTCGCTCTCCGATGGCCGCACTGGCGTCGGACCGGCCTGGAGCGCTCGCGCGACCCGTTCGACCCGTGCCGCGAGGTCCGCATCGCGTGGCGCCGGGCCGCACAGATACCAGGCAGGCAGCAGATCGACCGCGTCACGCAGGCTGTCGCCTTCGCCCTCGCTCATCCGCTCGGCGAGCCGGCCGACCTGGAGCTTGAGTCGTTCCTGGGCCAAGGCGGGGGGCGAGTCCACCCCGGCCGCGACCTCCAGTTCCAGAGCCAGCCGTTCCCGCCGGACCCGGTTGAGTTCGGCTTGCGCTTGCAGTTCGGTGCGCCGTGCCGGATCGGCCGCCGCCGCCAGGGCCGTGCGCCAGCGGGCGTCCAGTGTCGCCTGCTGCTGCCGGTCCGGCAGTTCCGGCAGGGTGGACCAGGTCGGTTCAAGGTCCGCGACCGGCGTGGCCGCACCCGCCGGGTCGAGGACGGCCTGCTCCAGGGTCTCGCATAGCGCCGACCGTTGGGCGAGGAGTTCCATTGCCGTGCGTTGCGCCGCCGCCTCGATTTCGGCACGGCGTTGGGCGATCTGGTCGCGCACCTGCTGCCAGCGGCGATTGACGGCCGCGGCCGCCTGGCGCGGCAGCGGGGCGGATTCCCCGTCGCGCCAGCGCTGTTCAAAGTCGCGCAGCCCCGCGGCCAACCGGCGCGGGTCGGCCTCGGCCGCCGCGAAGGCGAGGGCCTCCGCACAGAGCGCCTCGCGGGCGGCCAGGTTCTCCGCCAGCTCGCTGCGCTGCGCTTGGTGCTGGGCTGAACGGCGCTCGAAGACCGCATCGCAGGCCGCGCGGAACTCCTGCCACAGGCGATTCTCATCGCGCTGGCGGGCCGGGACCGTGGTGTGCCACTGGCGCTGGATGGTCTTGGTCTCCTCGATGGCCGCGTCCAGGTCGGCCATCTCCGCCAAGTCTTTCACGCGTTTGATCAGGCCCTGCTTGAATGTCTGGTTGCGCTCCCGTTCCTCCTCGATGCGCTGGTCCAGCATCCGGATGGCACGATGGAAGCGGCGCTCCAGCCGATGCCGCGCGCGCGCCTCGCAGGGGCCGATTAGCGACCAGGCCTGACGCAGTTCGCGCTCCGCGTGCAGGACGCGCTTCCAATCCACGCGCTCCCAGTCGACCTGGGCCAGGAAGTCATCAAGCTGTTGGCAGACCTGTTCGCGCGCGGCCCGATTGGCCGCCTGCTCGGCCGCCTGGGCTTCGAGTACGGGGCGCACGCGCGCGTGCACGGCCGTGCTGGCCTCGTGGAAGCGCTCCCATAAGGTCTGGTTTCCCGGTGCGCCGGACTGGTCCAGTTCTTTCCAGTCCGTTTGCAGCACATGCAGCCGCTCGGCCACGGCTTCCAGCGGCAGATCCTGATCGCGCAGGGTGATCATGGCCGCGCACAGGGCCTCGCGGTGCTGATCCGCGCCCCAGCGGCGCCAGTGTTGCAGGTCGCGGACCCGCGGGCTCAGTGCGCGCAGGCGCGCGGCGGACGACCCGGTGGCATCCTTGGGCAGACCGCTGGACTGGATGAGGTCCAGAGCGGCTTGCAGGCTCTGGTGAAGGGGATCGGCCTTCTTGAGTTCCCCAGCCTCGATCAGGGCCTCGAGCGCGTCGATGCGGGCGGGGAATTCAGCCAGGCGTTGGCGCGCGTGGCGCTGCTGGGTCTGGAGCCGGTCCTCCAGGCGGCTCGCCAGATCATTGAAGGCGGTCGTCTCGGTGGCGGCCAGGTCCGCGGGCAGCCCCTCGCACAGGGCGCGGCCTTGCTCGATCAGGGTGCGGGTTTGCACCAGGTCGAGCAGCCTGGCGTCCTGCGTGAGCCGCTCGGCCTTGGCCAGGGTGCCGCGCAGCCGCTCGCGCTGCTTGCGCAGTCGCAGTTGGGACTGCTCGATCGCTTCGGTGGCCTGCAATTGCTGGTTGAACCGCCGGTCGAATCCCGCCTGCTCGCCGTCGGGCAGGGCCTCCAGACTCGCCCAGGCGACGGTCAGCCGTTCCCGCGCCGCGCCGATCTGATCATCGGCGGCGCGCGCCGCGAGCTGTGCCGCCTCGGTAATCAATGCCTCGCGCTCGGCGCGCAGCGCGACCCGCGCCTCCTGCGCCGCGATCTGGGCGGCATTGGCGGCACGGTCGTTGTCGAAGGCCGCGATGAAGCGCTCACGGGCGGCGGTATAGCGGGCGCCGTCGGCGGGGTCCGCCTGGGGCGCGATCTCGGCCCACTGACGATCCAGGTGATCGAGCAAGGCGCGGTCCGCCGTCCATTGCTGCAGGTGGCCCAGGCGCTCGGCGCGCTCGCACAGGTCGGTGCATAAGGCGTGGATCCGCTTGGGTTCCTCCTCGCGGGCGGTGATCCGGCGGAGTTTCTCACGGGCCGTGCGGTACACCGCCTTGTCTTTCTTGCCGATGGCGCGTGCCACCTGTTCCAGCGCCTGGCGGTCATCGAGTCGGGCGACCGCCGCGCCGCGGTTGGTGGCAGCGGTGTCGCGCAGGGCGCAGTCCGCGAGCACACCCGGCGCACTGACCCGGTCGATGGCGGCGCGCCGCACCTCGGGCTCCTTGGCGTCGCGGGCCAAATGTTCCAGGAGCCGCGGGTCCGCAACCAGGGCGACATCCGCGAGCCGGTCGGCCAGGGACAGCTCGGCCTGATCGGCGCCGCTCAACAGGTTGCGATAACGGACGGCGGCGAGTTCACGCACGCCGACGTCGTCGTCCTGGGCGAGAATGTCGCGCAGATGCTGGAGGCTCGCCAGGCGCCGGACCGCGTCGAGGCGAATGGCGCGGTCGCCATGGTTGCGCGCAAGCTCCAGTAGATCCTCTGGGCTCGTCTGGTGCTCCGCAGCCGGGCGGTGTTTTTTCAGAAAGCGATCGAAAAACATCTGCAATCAATCCGCGTATCTTCCCGTGACCGGTCATTGTACCCGAGCGGCCACGCGGCGTTAGGGTCACGCGCAAGATAAATCGGCGGGATCAACCGGATTTCGCAGGATTTGCAGGTGCAGTAGTTGCCGGGTAGCATTCGCCGATCGTGTTGATCCGGAAGACTCCAACGATGCCCTCGATCCGCTCCTCGCGACGCCTGTGGTTCGCCGGGTTGGTGATGGTGCTGGGTGTCGCGCTTGGCGTCGCTGCAACCCTGTTTCACCGATCGCAGATGCAGCATCTGCGGGAATCGGTCAACCGTGACCTCGACACGATCGGCGCCTTGACCGCCCAGCGGATCGTCGTCTGGCGTGCCGAGCGGATCGCCGACGCCGGGGTGCTGACGGACAGCGTCCTCCTGAGCGACGCCGTTGCCCGCTGGCGTGCCGCGCCGGATGAGGTGGCTACCGAATCGCTGCTGACTCACTTGCAGGGACTGCAGCGACGTTATGGCTATCAGGATGTGGTGCTGCTCGACCCGGACGGACGGGCCGAGTTGAACCTGACCGGTGCGGATTGCCCTGACCAGGGCGCGGACCGTGCTGCGCTGGCCTTGGCGCTACGGGTCCGGCAGCCGGTACTTACCGACTTGCATACCAGTCCGGCGTGTCCGTTTCCACATTTGAGTGTGATCGCCCCCTTGTTCGCGGATGCGCTCGGGGATGCGGACCGGAATGCCCGGCCGCTTGGGGCGATCGAGTTGCGCATCGATGCCGCGGACGACCGCCCGGAAGGCCGGGGTCCGACCGGCACGGCGACCCGTGAGGATCGCGTCATTGTCTGTGCCGATTTTCTCGCCAATGCGAGCACCTTGCCCTGGCAGCAGGCGGGCCGGCGGGCGGGTTGGGCGGCCTCGGTCAGCCTGCCGATCCACTCCGCCGGAGCGGTCGGTGGCGCCTTGACGCTGTATGCACGACAGCCGGGGATGTTCGGCGACAAGGAGGTCGCCTTGCTGGAACAAGCCGCCGCGAATCTGTCGTTCGCCCTGGATGCGCTCGATCGGGAACAGCAGCGCCGGCAGGCTGAACTGGCGCTGCAAGAGGCCTCCGACCGTTATACGAGGATGCTCGGCACGACGAGCGACGGCTTCTGGTTGGTCGATATCGCCTCGGGACGGCTCCTGGACGTCAATGCGGCGGCCGTGCGGATGAGCGGCTACTCACGCGATGAATTGCTCGCAATGCGCATTACCGACCTGGATGTCACGCATGACTCCGATGATGTGGACACGCATAACGCGCGCATCTTCGTACAAGGTTTCGATCGGTTCGAAACGCAGCACCGCACCCGTGACGGCCGGATCATCGATGTGGAGGTCAGCACCACACCCGACGCGCAGTCCCGAACCTTCCTGGCCTTCCTGCGCGACATCACGCAGCCGAAACAGGCCGCGCGCGAAATCCGGTTACTCAATGCCGAACTGGAGACCCGGGTCGCTCAGCGGACTGCCGAACTAGGCGCGACCAACGAGGAATTGCGCGCGATTTTCGATTCGGCAAGCGTCGGGATCGTGCTGACGCGTGATCGTACCATTGTGCGCTGCAATCGCCGACTGGAAGCGATCTTCGGTTGTGCCGCCGGCGAGCTCGCCGGGTCGCCAACCCGTATCTGGTATCCGGATGAGGCGAGCTATCTCGCGATTGGTAAGGAGATCGACGGGCAGTTGGCGCAGGGGGAGATGCTCATTGGGGAGGTCCGGTTCGTCAAACAGGACGGTACCCTGTTCTGGGCACGACTGCGGGGACGCAAGCTCAATCACGACGATCCCACGACGACGACGCTGGCGACCATTGAAGACATCACCGACGAACGCGAGGCCTATGAGCGCCTGCGTCAAGCCAAAGAGGCCGCGGAAGTGGCGACGCGTGCCAAGTCCCAGTTCCTGGCCAATATGAGCCATGAAATCCGCACGCCGATGAACGCCATCATCGGCTTGACGCATCTGTTGCAGACCATGGACCCCGATCCGGACCATCGGGAAAAACTGGGGAAGATCACCAACGCCTCCCGGCACCTGCTGCAGATCATCGACGACATCCTGGATCTCGCCAAGATCGAAGAACAACGGCTGGTCCTGGAAGAGACCGCGGTCGATCTGGAGGCGGTGATCCGCCACGTCTGCGCCCTGGTGGGCGAGAAGGCGTTCGCCCGCCAGTTGGAGCTGGTCGTGGATTTGGACCCGACCGTGGCCGGGGCCCTGCCGTTACGCGGCGATCCGACGCGCCTGGCCCAGGTGCTGCTGAATTTCCTGGGGAATGCGGTCAAATTCACCGAGCGGGGCGCGATCCAGTTGCGGGTGCGGGTGGTGGAAGATGGTCCAATGGACCGCGTGTTCCGCTTCGAAGTCCAGGACACGGGCATCGGTATCGCCCCCGAACATCTGGATCGTTTGTTCGAGGCGTTTGAGCAGGCCGACACCTCCACCACACGCCGTTTCGGCGGCACCGGCCTGGGTCTGCCCATCAATCGTCGGCTGGCCCGGTTGATGGGTGGTGAGGTGGGCGTCGACAGCCAACTCGGCGTGGGCAGCACCTTTTGGTTCACCGCCCGGCTCGGCAAGATGACCAGCGCGATCCATCATCCGCTGCGTCCAGCCGCGCTCCGGGGCTGGCGGGCACTGGTGGTGGATGACCAGGCCGACGCGCGGGAGGTGCTGGCCGCCATCCTGTCCGCCTGGGGGGTCGAGGTGACGGCCGTGGACTCGGGCGAGGCCGCGATCGCGCAAGTCCAAGCCGCTTCGACCCATTACGACCTGATTCTGCTGGATTGGCGGATGCCGGGATTGGACGGCATCGAGACCGCGCGGCGCATCACCGGCCTGGCGCTGGACCGGCTGCCCATCTCACTGCTGCTGGTGACGGCGTATGACGATGCGAACCTGCGCGACAGCGCGCGGGAGGCCGGTTTCGCATCCGTGCTGATCAAGCCGGTCACCCCGTCCGATCTCCATGATGACCTGAGCCGGATTCTGGCGGGGACTGCGCCGGTCGAGCCCCCAATGAGCCTGACGCGCTCCGCCGCCGCGGCAACCCTGTCCGCGGCCCATCGCGGGACCTCGGTACTCCTGGCCGAAGACGACTTGATCAACCAAGAGGTCGGTCGGGAATTGCTGCGCGCCGTCGGTCTGGACGTGGCGATCGCCAACAACGGTGCCGAGGCGCTCGCCATGGTTCAGCAGGGCACCTACGCCCTGATTCTGATGGATATGCAGATGCCGCAGATGGACGGCCTGACGGCGACACGGGCGATTCGGGCCTTGCCGGGCGGGCAGGCATTGCCGATCCTGGCCATGACCGCCAACGCCTTCGCCGAGGACCGTGATCGCTGCCTGGCGGCGGGCATGAACGACTTTATCGCTAAACCGGTCGATCCTGCCACGCTCTACGCGACCCTGCTGCACTGGTTGTCGCCGATGTCTCAGGGGACGGCGCGCATTCTATCCCTGGCCAATGATGACTCTGATGGCGGTGCGCAACCGCCCGCTGAGCGGCGCCCGGCAGGCCAATCGGCGCCTGACAACGCCGCGGGCACGCCGGTCGATGCACTCGCGGCGGCGACAGCGCTCACCCCGACCGCGGTTGCGGTCGGGGTGCTCGATCTCACGCGGGCACGCGGTAATTTTGGCGATGTCAGGGTCTATCATCGGTTGCTGGGGCAGTTCGCCGAGTCGTACCGCACGGCGGGTCATACATTAGGCGACCTGATTGCCCGCGGCGATTGGACCGCGGGCGCCGGTCTGGCCCACAAACTCAAGGGTGCCGCGGGGATCTTGGCCCTGAGCGAGGTGGCGCGCCGCGCCGCGCTGATCGAGCAGAACCTCAAGTCGGAGCGTACGTCCGCTGAGGATTGGGCCGGACTCCAGGACGCGCTCGACGCCGCGGTTGACGCGATCGGGCGGGTCGCCGGTGAGCCTGCCGAGGTTGTCGTCCCGCGCCCTGCCGTCATTGATGTCGACGCGGTCAGTCGATTATTGCAGGCAGTGTTGCGAGCGCTCGATACCGACAGCCCGGATCCGGCCGAGTCCAGTCTCGCCGAGTTGGACCAAGCGCTGCCGGGCGATCAACTGCGCAGCGTGCGCGCGTGTGTCGACAGATTCGATTTCCGCGCCGCGGAGGCGGAGGTGCTGCGGGTGGCGCACCAATTGGGGATTTCTTTAGTGAAGGGTCAGAAATAAGTTAAGGCTATTTCCGACAATGTGGATACCGGTCATTGTAGGTGCGACTTCAGTCGCACTTGCGTCCGAATCGGTGCGACTGAAGTCGCACCTACATCCGAACCGGCCCCGATCAAGATTCCGGCCGCTTGGGTTCGCCGGGTGCGTAGTCAGGCCATCCTGGCCTGACACCGTCAGGGCTGGAAGCCCTGACTACGCATGCCGCTGGCTAGGATTACGATCAAGACCTGTTTCGCTTATTAGTGAACGATTTCCCAATCTGCTGGAGCGTCACCATGTCGATTAGACCCATCCTCTGCGTGGATGACGAGCCCGCCAATCTGGCCTTATTGCGGGAGACCCTGAAAGACACCTATACGCTGGTGTTCGCGCGCAGCGGAGCGGATAGCCTCGCGGCGGTTGCGAAACACCAGCCCGCCCTGATCCTGCTCGACGTGCAGTTGCCGGATATGGACGGCTATACCGTGTGCCGCCGGCTCAAGGCGACGGCCGCGACCGCGGACATCCCGGTGATCTTCGTCACGGGCCAGGCCCGGGAAGTCGATGAACAGGCTGGCTTCGATGCCGGCGGCATTGATTACATCACCAAACCGGTCCGTCCGTCGATTGTCAAGGCGCGGGTCCGGGCGCATCTCTCGCTGGTTCACGCGAGCCGACTTGAAGAAGCGTATCGCGATGCCGTCTATATGCTCGGTGCCGCCGGCCATTTCAATGATTCCGATACAGGGGTGCATAAGAATGGCTGCCTATAGCCGCGCGCTGGCCAGGGCCGCGGGTTGGGAACCGGAGCGCTGCGACCTGCTCGAGATGGCCGCGCCAATGCACGATACGGGCAAGATCGGTATTCCAGCGGCGATTCTGAAGAAGCCGGGAAAGCTGGATCCGGGTGAATGGGACATCATGAGAACTCATACCCTGATCGGTCACCAGATCCTGAGCCGCAGCCATGCACCGGTTTTTCAATTGGCCGCCGAGGTGGCCCTCGGTCACCACGAGCGCTGGGACGGCAGTGGCTATCCGCAGGGTCTGATCGGCAGCGAAACGCCCGAGTCGGCCCGCATCGTCGCCCTGGCGGACGTATTCGACGCCTTGTCGATGAAGCGCGCCTACAAGGAAAGTTGGTCCATCGAACAGATCGTTGCAAACCTGACAGACGGCGCCGGACACCATTTCGACCCGCGGTTGGCGCGCCTGTTCATCGATATCCTGCCGGAAATCCTCAGCCTCAGGAGCCAATGGGAGGCACGGGACGGCGACGTCCTCGCCTGGTCCCAACACCTGCCCGCCTGACGATCGAGCGACTGTCCGGTCAAGTCTTGTCGTCGCGGGGGTTTTTCGTGTCGCGGCGCTGATTGCTCGTTATTAGTCGCTTGCGAGGTATCTTAAATTTTCTGCGCAGATGTGTTACGTAACTCTCGGATTTTATTTTTGCACGGCCGCGAGGCGACCTGCGGCGTAACGATTCCGCTGGCCCTGCGAATCGCGTGAATCTGACACAAATGAAATGAATTTTGACACGGTGCCGATTTTGAGTTAAACCATTACTCATAGCGGAGCATTGCTTTCAGCGGAGCGAAACGGGAATGACGCAATGCAGCAATTGCCTGGTAATGCTGCAATGCAGCAATCGGCGAGAATGCTGCAATGCACAATCCGCTGCGATGGTATCATACGGCAATCGAGTGTAATTGATGCAATGCAGCAATCGTCCGACGTTGATGCCTTGCAGACATTAAACGTACCCGCATCGGGGTTTGGTCTTAGGGAATACCCGCAGATGCGGACAGGCGGCGGCACGAAGCCAAAGAGGGTCGGACACGACACGTCACTGACGGTTTTTACTTCCGGTGGCGCTGGTCAACTAACAACGAAGAGGACAATTCATGTACACCTTAGATGGCTATCGTAGCACCCACTCGGAGTTGCGCCAGACGATCGATGACCTGCGCTCGATCCTCACGATGGAGCAACTGCGGATACGCCCCAACGCTAAGACCGCATATGAGTTGTTGTGCGACCTGGGCGAGCGCGTGCGCAGACACCTGGCCGCGGAGGATCGTGGGATCTATCCCAGCCTGCTGATCCACGACGATCCAAAAGTCAAATCCATCGCCTGGGGGTTCATCAGCGGCGAGCGGCCGTTACGGCAGACCTTCGACGACTACTACACGCGCTGGCTGAAGACCTGTGATTTCAATTTCAGCAGCGAGTTCCTCGCCGAGACCCACGAGGTGTTCGACCTGGTCGCGCAACGGATCGATAGCGAGGAGCGGGTTCTCTTCCCCAAGCTCGTCGAAATCGGCATGTTCAACGACGTGCGTGCGTAACTCCGTCCATCGCTCAGGCCTCACCGGGACCACGGACCTTGTCAGCAAGGACGGCGGCCACCGCGGCCGGTTCGCTCGGCAGTGACACCCCAGCTGCTGCGGCCAGCAGTATCAGTACGGCAATGAACGGGCTGTCGGGTGTGGCTGCGGGTTTGGTGTCAAGACACTGCTCGTAGATTTGCGCTAGCCGACGGACGAAGCGGCGACCGATGTCGGTGAAGATCGGCATTGTCCGCGACGGCGAGACGGGCGTGGGGTGGGCGGTCAGCCGAGCGACGGCGACGCTCACCCGTTCCAGTTCCCCGCGCAAGGCGTCAAAATAGTCATCGTCATAGGTGCGCTGGAAGCGGTCGCAGGCGCGCATCGCGGTGCCGATCGCGGCCCGCTCGGTGTCACTCAATCCACGCAGTCGCCCTGCCAGGATGTTGGCAGTCGCGACGATCTCCTCCAAGGTCGGATTTGACCGGGCCTGTTCGAGCGGGGGTGCAACGGTGTCTGGGGGCGGTGCGACCTCCGGTTCCGGGCTGAGCGCGGCCCGACGGAACTTGGCCAGATCATAGGCAATCGCGGAGACGAAGAGCGCATGGCTCTCGGCATCGCCAACTGCCGCCGCGATCAAAGGCGCGAGCAACGCCTCGCGTTGTGCGTCGCTCAGCCGGTAAGGCTCCAGGAAACGCGCCTGCGGCGGACGCGGCGCGGCAGTCTCCTCCGCAGGAACCGGCGGCGGCGGATGGGCGCGAACCCATTGACCGCGCCGGCCCCCATCCTGCCCGTTGGCAGGACTGTCGGTGGTTGCTTTGCGCACTCAGAACGCCGTATCCCACCGTCCGCCGCCCCGGCTGGCCGCTCCGACAAACGGGTTGGTGCGGCGCTCCTGCCCGAAGGTCGACATGGGTCCATGTCCCGGGATAAAGCGCACCTCATCCCCTAAGGGGAAAAGTCGTTCGGTAATCGACGTGATCAGGTCCCGGTGATTACCGCGCGGGAAATCGGTGCGTCCGATCGACCCCTGAAAAAGCACATCCCCGACCTGAGCAAGGCCGCCGGCGGCGTGATGGAAGACCACATGGCCCGGGGTATGCCCCGGGCAGTGCAGTACATCCAGGGTTGCCTCGCCGACGGTGACGGTGTCGCCCTGCGTCAGCCACTGGTCCGGCTCGAAGGCCCGGACCGGCGGCATCCCGAACATCTCACATTGTTCGGGCAGTGCATGGATCAGGAAGGCGTCGTCGCGATGGGGGCCGGTGATCGGCAGATCGAGCCGTGCGGCCAGGTCCCCGGCGGCGCCGACATGGTCCAAGTGTCCATGTGTCAACAGGATGCGTTCGGGCGTGAGTTTCAGTTCGTCGATCAGCGCCAGGATGCGCGCGGCCTCCCCGCCGGGGTCGATGATCGCCGCGCGGCGCGTGTGTTCGCACCAGATCAGCGTGCAGTTCTGCTGAAAGGGGGTGACGGGAAGGATGCGGAAGTCCATATCAGCCGCGCAAGAAGCTATAGAGCCGGTCCTTGAGGGCCAGACGCTCTTTTTTCAGTTCTTCAATGGTCTCATCGGCGACCGGGATGCCGAGTTCCTCGAGTTGGCGCACGCGGGCGTCGAGGTCATCGTAGTCGGTCATCAGATGTTCGAAGACCGGGTTGGCGGCGCGCATACTCGAAATTTTGCCCGTTAACTCCGGAAATTCGTGCAGCAGGTCATGGGGTTCACCAAGCATTTGATCCGTGCCTCTTCACGTGGATGGCCGCCGCAAAATACGGCGGTGAGCCGCTAGTTTACCGCAGGGTGACGCGGCGGAAATACCTTGGTCACATGGAACCCGGCAAGCAGGCCGCCGCGGGATCACTTGGCGCTTGCGTCCATCTGTTTGACGACCTCGTCGGTGATGTCGGCGGACTTGTCCATATAGATGATCCCTTGGAGGCTGCGTTCCACGACCATGCCGATCTTTTTCTGCTTGGCGACGACCTCCACCGCCTTCTGCGCCGAGATCAAGACCTCGCGGCCTCGTTCTTGCTGGGCCTTCAGTAACTCCTGCTGGAAGGGCGCGGCGGTCTTTTCGAAGGCTTCGATGCGCTTCTTGAGTTCCACCTCCTTTTTGGCGAGTTGGTCCTTGCTCATGAGCGCGGCCTCCCGCGCCAGGCTGGCCTGGAGTTGCTTGATGGCCTGCTCTTCCTCGCCGAGCGGTTTGGCTTTGGGCTCGAACTCTTTGCGCAGTTGCTCCTGAACCTTACTTCCCAGCTTGCTTTTCTCGATCACCTGCTGCATGTCCACAAAGCTGACATCGGTCGCTTGGGCCGTGGCCAGCGGCAGCATTAAAAGCAAGAAAAGCGAGAGAATATGGCGGCTTGGCATGACGAAGGCTCCTAGCTGTTGCGAGTGGATTGGGGATGCCGGCAAGTCGGGTTCAGGCCGACAGGTTGCGCGGACGACGCTGGTGCGGGATTCTAACAGGATGTGCGAGGCGACCAATGACGGTGTTGGCGTGGACGGCGCGCGGCGGTCCGGTCGACCGTGGCAGTGGTTCCAACCTTGCGCTTCGCGTCGCGCTATTGGATGCTCTGCGTCTTCGGGGCCGTGCCGGCCTCCTTCAGTGAGTGGTGGCATCGTGGGTAACTCGCTTCAGGAACAATTGCTGAAGGCCGGTCTGGTCAGTGAGCAGCGGATCAAGGACGTGCGTACGGATAAGCGCAAGACGGTCAAACAGACCGGTAAACGCACCCCGCCGGCCGAGGATCCGGTGCGCCAGGCGGCCGAACGGGCACGGGCCGAGAAGGCGGCCAAGGACCGTGAGCTCAACCGCCAGCGTCAGGACGAGGCGCAGCGGCGCGCCCGCGAGAACGAGACGCGCCAGCTCATCCATACCCACCGGGTGGTGCGCGAGGGGGGCGATCTGGCCTACAACTTCACCGACGGGACCAGTCTGAAGCGTCTTTATGTGAACAAAGACCTGCACGCCCGGCTGGTAGACGGGCGCCTGGCGGTGGTGCGTCAGGACGCCTTCTACGAGTTGGTGCCGGCGGAGATTGCGGTGCGCGTGCGTGAACGCGATGCCAGTCTGGTGCTGGTGCACAATCAGCCGGCGAAGCAGCCCGAGGCGGATGATCCTTATGCCGATTTTCAGGTGCCGGATGACTTGATGTGGTGAGTCGGCTTAGGCGCGGAGCCCCGGCGACGCGCGACAGACGATGAGACTGATCGACACTCACTGCCATCTGGATGTCGCCGAGTTCGACCCGGACCGGGCGGCCGTGCTCGCCCGGACCCGCGCCGCCGGGGTGACCGGACTGGTGATCCCGGCCATCCATCGCGCCGGTTGGCCGGGGTTGCTGGCCTTGTGCGCCACGGCGGCGGATTTCTATCCGGCCCTGGGGTTGCACCCGGTCTATCTGGATCAGCATCAGGATGTCGATCTGGCCGCACTGGAACGGGCGATTGCCGATGCCCGACCGACGGCCATCGGTGAGATCGGGCTCGATTTTTATGTGCGGGAGCTGGATCGCGCCCGCCAGCAGGCGCTGTTCGAGGCCCAACTCGCGATTGCCCGCGTGGCCGGCCTGCCGGTGCTGCTGCATGTGCGCAAGGCGCACGAGCAGGTGCTGGCGACGCTCAAGCGCATCCCGGTGTGCGGCGGGATCGCCCATGCCTTCAGCGGCGGGAGCGAAGAGGCGCGCCGCTATCGCGACCTGGGGTTCGCGCTCGGCTTCGGCGGGATGCTGACCTTCGAGCGGTCCAACAAACTCCGGGCCATGGCCGCGGCCCTGCCGGTCACGTCCATCGTGCTGGAGACCGACGCTCCGGATTTGACCGTTGCCGCCCATCAGGGCCAACGCAACAGCCCGGAATACCTTCCGGACGTGCTGGCCGCCTTGGCGCAGGTGCGCGGTGAGGATCCGCGGCGGTTGGCGGAACAGACCACCGCGAATGCCGCTGCCGTGCTGGGATTGCCCGTTGATTGACCGAAACATGCACACTCAGGAAGGGTTCACTGATAAGTTAAAGAAATCCATGAGCGGATGCCTTTGCGTCTCGGTCGTTGTCGTTGTCGTTGTCGTTGTCGTTGTCGTTGTCGTAATCGAGCTGCTGAGTAATGCTGCGATTTACGGGTCCGCGAAGCGGACGGGAAGCGGTAATGATCTGATCTTTATATATTTTCCTGTCAATTTTGCGGGTTTTCGCCTACAGATTGCAGGGCTGCCAAATCGTTTATCCGATTACGACAACGACAACGACAACGACAACGACAACGACAACGACAACGACAACGATTGTATTCATTGCCTAACTTATTTCTGACGAATC
>NZ_CAIZIZ010000187.1 GCF_903933125.1 uncultured Lamprocystis sp.
ATATGCTGCATAGAATTTCTCCGAATGCTGTGTGGCGTCACACAGTTGGCCCCATGAGCCAGTATTCCTTGTAGGTTGGGCTGAGGAACGAAGCCCAACGAGCAGCCAAACGTAAGGCGCTGAAATGTTGGGGTTCGTTCCTCACCCCAACCTACGCCCGATCTAGGGTCAGCGCAGGGCCTGCAGGAGGTCGGCGGCGAGCTGGTCCAGCAGCGCGGGCAGGGGCGCCGGGGTGGGGCGCTGGCTGGCGGCGATGGCTTGCAGGAAGGCGGCGAAGGTCGGGAGCGGCGGCGGGAGTTGGGTCAGTTGGGCCAGGGTCTCGGCGATGTCGGGCGGCAGGGGCTGAACTGGCGCGGGGGGCTGGGCAGCGGCGGCGGCCTGGTGCTGGTAGACGGCCTGGGCGAGGGCGACCAGGGCGTCGAGGAACTGGCGGTTTTGGAGCGCGGCGGCGGCTGGGTCGGCGGCATCGGCAGCATCCTCGCTACCGCCGCGGGCGCGGCGCTGCATCTCGGCGTGCTTGGCGTCGGCCTTGGCCTGCCACTGGTCCGCGGCGGTGCTCTCGCCGCGGGCGCGGGCGACCTGGGCGAGGCTGAGGTAGTCCTTCCAGGTGTCCGGATGGTCCAGCGGCTCGTGGATCGCGAGGGCCTGCCGGGCCTCGGCCTCGGCCCGGTCCAGGTCGCCGCGCAGTCGGTGCAGCACGGCCAGTTGGCCGTGGGACGAGGCGGCGTTGATCTGGTTGTTCATCTGCTGCCAGATTGCGAGGCTGGCCTCGATCTCGGTGACCGCGGCGGCGAGCCAGCGGTCGCGCCCGGTGCCGGCCTGGTCCGCGGCGGGCGGCGGGCCGTTCGGATGCGGGTCCGCATGCTGGATCGGATCGGGGGCCTGCTCGGCGCGGGTCTGGAACAGGATGCCGAGGTTCTGGCGCGTGCCGGCGATCTGGCACTGGTCGCCGAGCGGCCCGGCCAGGTCCAGGGCCTTGCGGTACCAGGCCTCGGCCGGGTCCAGGCGGCCGAGGTGCTGCTCGGCGCTACCGAGCAGGTCGCAGGTCTGCATCTCACCTCTCCGGTTCCCGGCCTGCTGGAACAGCCGCAGCGCCAGCTTCAGGGTCTCGACGGCCTCGGCGGGGCGGTCGGTTTCGCGCTGCAAGTTGCCTAGTCGCTGCGTTAAGGTGCCTTGCAGTTCCAGGTCTCCGATCCGCACGGCGGCGACCAGGGCCTCCCCGAAACCGGCCTCAGCCTCGGCATGACGGCCGGCATCCATCAGGATGGCAGCGGTCTGGCCCAGGCGGATGGCGAGGTTGCAGTCGTTGCCCAGGGCGGGGTCGAGCTCGGCGGCCTCGTTCGCGGCGGCCAGGGCCGCGTCGGTGCGCCCGAGGGCGCTGAGTGCATTGGCCAGATCGCCGAGGGCCGCCGACAGGTTGCCGCGGATGAACGCGCTCGCGTTGGGGTCGGCCGCGTCATACGTCAGGGCCCGCATGTCGGCAATGGCCTGCCTCAGCGGTTCCAGGGCCAAGTCCGCGCGGCCGGCACGGTCCAGGATGCGACCGCGGACGAGCCGGGCCAGCGCAAGTTGGATAGCCGGGTCTTCGTCGAGGCGTTCAACCGCCGTCGGTTTCCCGCCAGCGAGCCGCCGCTCCAGGTCCAGCACCGCGTCCAGCGCCGCCTGGGCCTTGCCCTGGGTAAAGAGGCCCCAGGCGTGGTAGTGGATCGCCGCGCAGCCGGTGGCGTCGAGGCGGTCCGCCGGCATCCGTGACAGGACCCACTGGACCAGGCGGTCGTGCTCCCGCAGTCGGCCGGCCATCTGCAGATAGGCCCCGAGGGTGTCCGCGAGCATCGCGCCATCCCGACGCCGCCCGGCCGCAAAGGCCAGGTCCATCGCCCGGCGCAGGTTGGTCTGTTCCAGCCGGGCGATGGCTATGCCAGCGGCGGGATCGGAGCCGATGAGCGCGTTTTGAATCATGTCCCGGACCTGGCGATAGACCCCGATGAAGCGCCCGGCGCGCTCGCCATCAGCGGTGGGGTCCGCCGGGGTCACGGCCTCGGCCAGGGTCGGGTGCAGCTTCAGGTACGGGGTGTTGCTGACTTGAATGCCCACGTCCTCGACCAGCAGCAGCGCGGTGGCGACCAATTCGGCGCGGATCGCGGCCCAGTCCGCGGCCGGGATCTGGCTGAAGTCGAGAAAGAACCGCTCGAACATCCCGCCCTCGAACCAGCCGAGCCACGGCAGCGCGGCCTGGGCCTGCGGGCTCAGCCGACCGCGGGAGAACTCCAGCGAGGCCAGCAGCGAGCGGTTGCGGCCCTCGCGATGGCTCGGGTCCTGGAACTGGTGCAGGCGTTGGGTGAGTTCATCGCCGATCTGAGCCGGGGTCAGGTCCTTCAGGTGCGGCGTGATCAGTTCGATGGACAGCGGGTGGTCTTCGATGCGGTCCAGCAGGGCATCGATGGCTGGGCGGTCGTAGCCGGGGCGGTCCAGCTTGATCTCCCGGCGCTCGCAGACGCCGCGCAGCAGGTGCAGCGCGTCGGGGCGGGCGAGGCCGGCGAGGCCAAGCCCGGCGATGCCGTCGAGGCCGGTCTCGGTCGGGCGGCAGGTGGCCAGCAGCCGGCCGCGGACCTGTTTGGGATTGTCGGCGTCGGTGAGGTCGCGGTAGAGGCGTTGGAGGTCGGGCAGCAGGTCTGAGGTTGTTGTGGGGCCGGCATCCTGCCGGCCATCTGTTGCCGTGGCCGGCTGGAAGCCGGCACCACGGGGCTGGGGGCCGGCGCCCCAGGCCGGCAGCACGGACTCGAAGTTGTCCCAGACCAGCAGCACCCGCGTGCGCCGGAACAGCCGTACCGCCTCGGTCCATTGTTGATCGGCCGGCAGGCTCCCGAAGCCCTCGCCGCCCAGGTGTTCACCGATCAGTTGCACCACCGCCTCGGCCCCGGCGCCGGTCTCGAAGCTGTGGAACAGGGCCAAGTCGAAGCGCCCGGTGCGCCGCCACCAGTGGGCGGCCTCGCGGGCCAGCGCGGTCTTGCCCATGCCGCCACCGGCGTGCAGTAGCACGGCCGGGTGGCGTTGCAGCAGGCGCTCCAGCCGCAGCAGTTCGCGGGCGCGGCCATGGAATCGGTAGCGCGGCGGCGGCGGGAAGCCCGGCAGCGGGGTCTCGTCGGGCGGCAGGTCGGCGGCCTCGGTGTCCACTGCCTGCTCAATCGGCACCAGGGCCGGGTCCGATCCGGCCCCAACGCCTGACTGGTAAAGCTGGGGGATCAGCCAGTCCTGCAACGGGATGGTCTCCGGGTCCGGCTCGGTGCTGAGCCAGCGCTTGGGGTTCGCGTGCAGCGCGCCGCGGGCGGCGTCGAGCGCGGCGCCGATGCTGCGCCCGGCGACCAGGGCTTGATAGAGCCGCTCGCTGACCAGTTTGGCGGCCTCGACATGCACCGAGTGCGAGAAGGCGATGACGCTGCCGACGCCGGCCTGGAGTAGGGCCGGGGCGACCGCGCCGAACACGGGTCGGTCCGAGACCTGGGCGCCGCGGCAGGCTTCCAGCAGCACCAGCGGCACACGCTGGGCGCTCAGCAGGTCGCCCAGGTCGCGGCCGGGGACCAGGTGGGTGCGGCCCTGGTCGTCCTCGAAGCACAGGGCGCCGACGCCGGTCTGCGGGAAATACTGGCCGTGGCCGTCGAAGTGGACGATGTGATAGGGCCGGCCGGCGTCGCGGGCGACGCTGAGGCGGCGCTGGAGTTCGGGCAGGGTCGGGGGCTCGCAGAAGTCGAGGAAGTCCGCGCTGTCGCTCGCCAGCGTCAGCAGCACGCGGTGGCCGCCTGGGATCGTGGCGCCACCTTCCAGGTGGCGACAAATACCGGCATGGATTGCGTGCTGGTCGCCGCCGGGGAACAGTGCCGCCCAGAGTTGCCGGCCCCAGTCGTCAAGCCGCTGTTCCAAGGCCGCGGCCCGGGCCCGGTCGCCGGCGCCGGGGAACTGAATGTAGCGCTCCAGATACCAGGCCAGCTCGTCCAGGTCCGCCTTGGTCAGCGGCAACTTGAACTCAAATGGGTTGCCGCCGTCCCACTGACCCTCGCAGACCTCCCCATGCCGGCGGATCGTCAGAACATGTTCCTTCGGTGCCGGCGGCGCGGGCCGCGGGGGCGCCGGCGGCTGGGCGGTGATGCCGGTGACGAGCCGGTCGATGGCCTGCTCGAAAGCGGGGCCGTGCAGGTCATCGGGCAGGTACACGGCGGAGTATTGGCCCAGGAACAACGGCAGCGCGCCGGCCCCCGGCAGCAGCACCGGGATCACCGGCTTGCCGGCGTTGCGGGCCTGGCTCAGCGCCACGCCCAGCTCCTGCTGCTGCACCGGGCCGATGGCGTTCGGCCCGACCAGCACCGCCGCCGCGGTGCAGCAGCGCCTGCTCCAGTGCCGACAGCCAGGGCTGGCCCGGCAGGATCTGCTCCTGGTCGATCCACAGCACGATACCGCGGTCCTTCAGCGCCGCGACGACCGCTGCCACGAGGGCCGCGTCGCGGCTGTTGTAGCTGATGAAGACCTGCTGTCCGCCCATGTCCGCCGCCTCCGTGGACCGTTCCGAAAACCGCTGCCTTGGGGGCAGATTATAGCCGTCGGACGTGATAGCCGGACGTAGGGGCGGGTGTTAAACCCGCCCCTACACGAGTGTCTGTCCGGATATCAGATACGAAGGCGATAACAAGCGGGTTCGGCGATTGCCAGCCTGGCGGCGGGGCGTCAGCTTGGTGCGGGCCTGCGGAAATCACCGTCCCGCGGTGGACGAGATTGTGAAAGTATTCGCTCCGAACCCGAAAACATCGCAATGCCGTAGGTTGGGGTTCGTTCCTGACACTGGTGGCGAATTCCCGGCCCCCCTTACGCGGCCGCTTGCAGGGCGGAAAACCGGGAGCGACGGGTTGGGGCCAGGGGTGTACCGGTCAACCAGTCGCCGATGCGTATCAGGTTCACGGCGACGGCCGTGACGA
>NZ_CAIZIZ010000188.1 GCF_903933125.1 uncultured Lamprocystis sp.
ACCTCGACGCTGCGGCTGCGCGCCCGGCCCCATCGCGGCGGGACGCCGCTCCCACAGGGTCGCTGCGCGACTTTCGCGGTAAAGCCTCGGCCTCCGGTCTTCCTGCGGCCGAAACGACATCAAGGCCGGGCGACCGACTAAGATAGAGGCCATCGACAATCCGCCGGCGCCTGAGAGCGGGCGACGGGCCTTGATCACCGGCGGCATCGCTACGTTTGTCGCCTTCGCACCTGATGTCCGGACCTGGCCATAGCGTAGGGGCGGCTTTGAAACCCGCCCCTACCTCCGGTTGTCGCGCGGGACGCTTATACTAGCCTGCCGCGAGGAGCCGTTGACGAGGATCACGGAGCATTCACACCATGCCATTGACGATCACATTCGCAGCCGACCCGCCGGACCGGGGAACCCTGGTCGTTCGCGGGTTACCGCAGGCCTGGCCCGAGGTCCTGGTCGCGGTGCAGCGCGACGATGACGACAGCTACCTGACCGTCCATCAACTGTGGACTCAGACTCCCAGTTGGCATCCCTGCGCCCGTACCAACGGCGACGCCGCGGAGACCCGATTCGACGCGGGCCCGGCGCTGACCGCGGGGATTCGCGCGGCCGGCACGACCCCGCTGCGGGTGCATCTGCGGCGCGGCGACTTCGCGGACAGGGCACCGCTCGCGCTCCTGCGGCCCCCGACCCTGCCGACGGATGCAGCCGACCAGGATGTGGCGGCGCCCATCAACAGCCCGGTCCCGGACGCCGGTTCGGCCCGGCGCGGCACGGTGGCCGCCGCGCCCAGGGAAGCATTGCGGACCCTGGAGCGCCCGACCGCGAGCGCCGTGCCGTCGGCTTCCGCGGATGAACCATCCCTGACCTGGACCAAGACCGCCGGCGCGGTACCGACCACAACGCGAACGCTGGAGCGGGCTCAGGATTCCAGGGCGGACTCAAGCCCCGCACCCTTCCGGCTCAAGTGGCGGTTGGCGCTGTCAGCACTCGTCATCATCGGTCTGGGGGGCTTGCTCTGGGCTTACCTGACGACCGAGCAAGAGGCACCGCCCCCGGCGGGAACGGAAACCGCGACCGGGCGCACCGGCACCTCAACACCGGCCGGTGTGACCCCGGCAACACCCGCTGCCGGGACCGGCAAAGCGCTCTACCTGGATCTCAAGCGCCGGAGTCTCCCGGCGGCCGATCTGTTCGCCCGCGCCGAGCAGGCGGACCAGGCCGGCGACTGCGAGGCCGCCATCCGGCTCTTCATGGACGCGGCCAAGAGCGACGCGGCGCTCGCCGAGCGGCTGGGTCGACGCTATGACCCCGAGGGCTTTCAGCCATCCCCCTGCTTCCCCGAACCCAAACCGGACAGCGCCCTGGTCTGGTATCAAGGGGCGGCCGAGCAGTCAATTCCCAGGGCACAACGGCGCTACGGCGAGCTCTTGCTCGGCGAGGCTGACGTCGGACCCATCTACCAGGATGCAGTCGACTGGCTGCGTAAGGCCGCCGCGGCGGGCGATGCGACAGCGCAGCAGCGGCTTGACGCGCTTGGAGAACACTGATGAACGGCCGAACGAATCCCTACGGACACCGGATGATCGCCTTGATCTGGAACCCGTGGCCCCCGGTCCGGGCGCGAATCACGCGCGTCTGGCTGCTGATCGGCCTGCTCGCCATCGGGGCCGGCGCACTGGCCACGGCCGCCGAGCCGCTGCACCCTCAGGGCAAACGCGATATCTACGAGCGGGTTCTGACCCGACCGGGCGCCATGGTCGCCGCGACCCCAGGCGCCCCTGGGCAGGAGTTGATCAAGGCCCTGTCCCGGCTCTATGTCTTCGCCCGGCAGGACAGCGCCGGGCAGGAGTGGCTGCAGGTCGGGACAGGCATTCAGGACCAGAGCATCCTCGGCTGGCTGCCGGCGGCGCAGACCGTTCCCTGGAAGCAGCAACTCACGCTCGCCTTCACCAACCAGGGCGCCGGGCGCGAGCCGATGCTGTTCCTGCGCGACTGGGATGACCTGCGGGCGATCCTCGACAGCTCGGGTCCGGGACCAGCCGCGCAGGCCCTGCGGACCACCGTCGCCCAGGGCCAACCCGACCCGCGGGTCCTGGCCGTCGAGCCCGCCAATTTCATCGACTTCAGCAAACAGTTCTACCTGCTGCCGATCCTCGACTTCACCGAATACCGTGCCATCACCGGCGACAAAATCCGGGCACTCAAGGTCGCTTCGGTCACCCTGCCCGATCCGGCCGCCGCATCCGCGGGAACCCCACCGCCGGCCGCCCCGCCCCGGAACACGGCCGCCGCACCCCTGGCCGGGACGGACTATCGCGCTGCCGTCCTCTTCGTCATCGACTCCACGGTCTCGATGGGACCCTATATCGCCAAGACCAAGGCCGCCATCGCGCGCTTTTATAAGCAGATCCAGCAAGCCGGGCTGGGTGATCGGGTCGCCTTCGGCCTGGTCGCTTTCCGCGCCGCCTCGCAGGACCCGGCCAAGACCCAAGATCTCGAGTTCGTCGCCCGCACCTATGTCAACCCGGCCCAGGTGCAGGGCGGACAGGACTTCCTGACCAGGGTCCGCGACCTGGATGAGGCGCGCATCTCCACCGACCACTTCGACGAGGACGCCTACGCCGGTCTCAAGACCGCGCTCGACACCCCCGACTGGAAACAGCGCTTCGCCGAGCGTCATCTCATCCTGATCACCGACGCCGGGGCGCTCGACGGCACCCAGCGCGACCCGACCACCGGGCAGCCCGTCCAGTCCACCACCGGCTTCAATGCCAACCAGATCCGCGGCATCGCCGCCGAGGCCGGGACCTCGATCGCCGTCCTGCATCTGCTGACCCCGGAAGCGCGCCGCCAAAACGATACCGAGCGCGCCGCCGCGCAGTACCAGACCCTGTCGGACAATGCGCTGAATCAGCAGAGCGCCTATTTCCCCATCCCCGACGGCAGCGTCGCCGCCTTCGGCCGGGCCATCGATGTCTATGCCGGACGCCTGATCGAGAACCTCGCGCGCGCGACCGGCAGCCCGGAGCCCAAGGCCGCACCGCACAGCAGCGGCAAGACCGCGACCCGACCGGCTGCCGCCGCGGCAACGCCGGACGACGACCAGGCCGCGCGCATCCGCGCCATCGTCGACAGCCTGGGCCATGCCGCCCGGCTCGCCTATCTGGGCCAGGTCCAGGGCACGCGGGCTCCGGAAGTCTTCCAGGCCTGGATCAGCGACAAAGACTTCGCCGACCCCTCCATCACCGCGGTCGACGTGCGCGTGCTGCTCACCAAAGACCAACTCTCAGACCTGCAGCAAGTCCTGAAAGGCATCGTCGAGGCCGCCGAATCCGATCTGAACGCGGACGACAGTTCGCGCGGTTTCTTCGACCGCCTGGCCTCGGTCGCGGCCAAATTCAGCGTTGACCCTGCCGCCGGCGGCATCCAAAAAGCCACTCAACTGGCCGACCTGGGTCTGCTCGGCGAATACCTCCAGGGCCTCCCCTACAAGAGTGACGTGCTCACCCTGACCCAGGACACCTGGACCCGCTGGGGCACCATGCGGCAGGTCGAATTCATTGACCAGTTGAAGAAAAAGATTCGGCGTTACAGCGTTTATTATGCGGATCAGGGGCGGTGGGTTGACTTGGCGCAGCGGGCCGCTGTCGATCCTGCTGAGCAGGTCTACCCTATTCCGCTGACCGATCTGCCGTGAGGACGCTGAAGCCTCAAGGTGTAGCCGAGAAGAGCGTCGATGCCGATGCCCGCGCCCTGCGGCGGATCGCTGGTGGGGTTCGGCCGGCGCGATCGGGCAGGCCAAGGGGACTGGGCGCCACTGCATCCACTTTTCGTACAAGAACCTTGATCCAGATCATGACGATCCTCTTGCAAAACTTGCACATGTCGAAGAACATAAGCACAGAATGACGGGGTTTAGCCGCCAGCCGACCCCGGCATCTTTTGACAAACGGCGCGCCGCCGGACCAGCGGGAACGCTCGACAGGGGCCAAGTGGGGCGGCTGCCAAGCGCTCACCGGAAACTGAGGGGCTTGACCGGTGTGCGGGAATCAGTCTGGTACCCTAGTGGCCCGTGGCTGGTTGGCACACAACTGGGCCGGTTCGACTTAGAACACGTTAGGGCCAATATGTTGTGAAGCTTTGCCTTATTCGCAAGTTACTGTATAAGAATAAGAAAGCTGAACCCGCCCGAGATAGAGAGAAGCATCATGACCTTCAGGAAAGGGCCAAAGCATTGCGGCAGCCGCGCTGACTTTAACCTAGTCTGTCGGCGATAGTTGATAAGCAGTCCTGTGGGCAATATTGGGAAAAAGGATATATCGCAATGATATTCAGAGCCACGCGCCGCAGCTTCAATGTAGTAATTTTGATCGCCGTTATTGCTCTCGGCGGATGCGCAAGTCTTGGACCTGCAGCGGACTCTTCTGGCGTTGCGGCGCTTACCAACGCCGTTGACCATGCCGAGGGAACAGTTCGACAGCATTTTCACGCGTTTTGGTTTCCCAATGAGGCAGGGTATACCGATATGAACAAGGCCACGATCGGCTCGGGTGGGAAGGAGTTCACCGAAGGATTTCTTGTCCTCGCCGATAAATCGCTGATTTTCTTAGTTTGGGATCGACTAATAAAAGAGTACTCTGTGCTTATTAGAATACCGTATGACCGGCTTTCGAGTGTGCGACTTACCAGGTTCGGTCGAAGCAGACGAGTTACGGTACGCGAGTTGGACACTCTGCGACCCAACACATTTGAAATTGTAAGCGGGCTCCTCGTTGATCAGAAGGCTTCAGCCCAAGTGGCCGCATTCATCAATGCAAAAATTCAGTCCAATAACACGCATGATTCACGAGGAAAACCATAGGAAGACAAGTGGCGGACGAAGCTCGAAGGGCGGATAAGGGCTTAAGTTGTTGAATGGCGCTAAGATAAGCAGAGAATATTTTTGAATTAGCGGGTTACCGTTGCGGTTCATGCCCAATAATCGGCGTGTTCAGCGCTATTTCTTGGGGTGACCGTTCTGGCGGACCTCCTCCTGCGCGAGACGCCGGGGCTTGGTCAACAGGGGATAGCGCTTCTGGCGGCGTTTCAACGCGCGTGGCTCAATGCGTCCAGGACCGCACCGACCCGCGGCTGGGGGATCAGAATCAGCAGGCCGCAGATGCTCACCGGGTCATCAGTGGCCCCGCGACGCTGCTGCCAAGCCACCCAGATCTGCACCGTGTGTTTGAAGCTCAGTTGGCGGGGGATTTGGTCGGCCAGGAATGCGGCCTGTGCCATCAAGAGCCGGGATCAGGTTGTAGGCCAGCAGATAGACCCAGAGTTCTTTGAGGGCCATCTCCGGGGTCTTATACCGGAGATGTTCCATGCCCAGCGTGATTTTCATGTTGCGCAGATCAAGTTCGATGTTCCACCGGCAGCGATAGAGCACCTTGAGACGTCCTTTCGGGGTCGCCGTGGGGCACAGAAAGGTGGTCACCATGATCTTGCCGCCGGTCTGAAACTCACGTACGGTCAAGGTGCCAGGAACGAATGGCGCTAAGTTAAGCACCCGACCGAAGGAAAACCGCGACTTACGTGGCCGGATGGCTTGCGGAAACGCTCCCATACCAGGCGGAACCCGGAAAAATCTGGCGGACTGCCGCTGATTCTCCAGAAATTTAGGTCTGGGCCTTCGTGTAAGTCGCTGGTATCGCTAGGCGGCTCCTTAACTTAGCGCCATTCAGGCCAGATTAAATTATGAAGCACAAGAAAGACAAAACTGGAAGAGGGGCCGGCTTAATTGATTTTTTCACCGCCGGGCGGATTTTATTGAGCCTGGCCCCTTAAGTACTTCAAGTGAAATATTTGTAGGCGCCAATAATTGCAAAGCATTGATTTAAAAGAAAGATAAATAATTAAGCGCTCATAGCGAATATATTGATGTACTTACCACGTGAAATAAATATGGTTTATCTTAACTCGACTTTGGCCATTTTTGACTGAGGCCGGGCGCTGTGCACGGGTGGGCTGGACCAGGGCCGGCGGCTCCTGCGGAGGTGGCGGCAGCGGGAGACCGGCGGTATCGTCTGAAGTCGACCAAAACACCAGCCGTCACCGCCGATGCTCCC
>NZ_CAIZIZ010000189.1 GCF_903933125.1 uncultured Lamprocystis sp.
CGCTGCCCCCTGCTGGATCGCGACGTGGCCCAACTTGCACAGGGAATGCCGCTGTCCGCCTGGTGGCGGCCACCGGCCGAAACCAAGCGCATCCTCAAGGATTTGGCGATCCGCTACCTGCCGGCGGAATGGATGCATCGCCGCAAGATGGGGTTCGGACTGCCGTCCAGCGCTTGGTCGAAGGAGGCGACGCTGGACCTGGCGCGCGACCTGCTGCTGGCGCCATCCGGTCGACTCGGCGGCCTGCTCGATGTTGCGGCGTTGCGCGGGCTGGTGGAGCATCAGGCTCGACCCGGCTGCTTCTCGGTTTATCAGGTGTGGCCGCTGTTGATTCTGGAACTCTGGCTGCGCCGGGCGATGAGCGGTTAGGATGCGCGTGTCGGAGTTGACAAAAATTGCTTTAAGATCGTTATTTTAGGTTAGATCGCCTTAGCGCGACTGGTGCGGTAACAGCGTTTTTCAGGATGGATTATTGATCCGGCTAAATTCCAGACGGGTCTTGGCATCGGCAGCTCCGCCGTTATCGCAGAAGAAATCGCACCTGGACATCCCGCGGCGGCGCCAGATGCGGGGCCGTGGTGACCAGCAGGCGGGCGCCGGCGCGGGCATAGTCCTCGGCATTACGCGCATTGATGCCGCCGGCGGCGGCAACCACGGCCGGCGAGCCCAGCGCGGCGAGTGCAGCGACAACCTCCGCCACGGCCGCGGGCGCGAATTTCTCCAGTTGCAGCACGTCGGCGGCGGCCCAGGCCAGAGCTTCCTCCGGGGTCGCAACCTCGACGACCACGCGCTTTTCCGGACAGTGGCGGCGCAGACGGGCGATGGTCTGCGCCGGTGACTCCTGGCCCAGAAACAGGCGATGTTCGGCGAACACCAGCAGGGTCTCAGAGAGCCCCGTGCGATGCATCACGGCGCCGCCGCTGCGAAACGCCTTGACCGACAGCCGACGGGTACCGGGGACACTCTTGCGGGTTCCGGCGACCTGGGCATCCGGGTGACCGCGCCGTGCGGCGGCGACGATTCCGGCCGCGCTGGTGGCGATCCCGGAGCACCATTCCATCAGGGTTTGGGCGACCTTCCAGCCCCGATGCAGTGCGCCGGCCGAGCCGTCCGCCTCCAGCAACAGGGTCTCGGGCGGCGCCTCGCTGCCGGAGGAGACACACGCCTGGGCGTGCGCGCCGCACAACTGGAACAGTCGCACGGCCTCCTCGACCCCACACACCACCATGGGGTCGCGCGCGAAAAAGCGGATCCGTCCGGGGCGGGCGGCGATGCCAAGCGACTCGGTCGTCAGATCGCCGAAGGCAACGTCTTCGGCGAGCACCTGATGCAGTTCATGGTCGCCAAGGACCGGGGGTTGCGAATCAATCAACGTCATTGTCCTCGCGACTATCCGGCGAAGGTCGGGACCGCACCTGAAGGGTGCAATCCGTCTCTGTCGGCTGGCCAGCGCTATTTATCGGTGCATATAACGCTGTCAGGCCGGGACGCCGAGAATCACGGAGGGCGCCTTGAACACCGCGGTCGCCGCGCCGCCCTCCTTCAACCCCAGATCGGTCACCGCCCCGTGGGTGATGGTGGCATGGACCTCGGCGCCGCCCGCCAGGGCAATCGTCACCTCGGCGTTCACCGGTCCGACAGTCAGCGACTTGACGGTGCCGGCGAGACAATTACGCGCACTCAAGCGCAGGCCGGAGCTGTCGGTCATCACCAGCACCGACGAGGCCTTCACCAGGGCAACAGCATCCTTTCCGGCTATTAGGCCCAATGACTTGACGCTCTCGTTGGTCACCATGGCGACGATCTTCTGGCCGCCCGGGAGCACCAGATCCACCTCGCTGTTGACGGCGCCGGCCTTGACCGTCTCGATCTTCCCCTGAAACTGATTGCGTGCACTGATTTTCATATCGACTCTCGCTCGATGGATATTCGCACCTGATGGTGCCGACCTGCTTGAGACCCGCGCGGCCTTGGCCACGGCTGACACCAACCCCAATCACCGGACGCCTTGACATGGCCTACTTTCTTCTTTTCCAATAGCGCCAGGCGCTGTATCGTACTCTATATTCCGCAATGCGGGAACAAGGTCCGACACCGAGGGCGTTGCGCCGCGACACTGCCCCGCTGCGATCATCAATCCCCAGATCACCAGGAGTTGTCCAATGAAGTCTATCGTCACACTGTCGATCGCCGTCGCACTCTGTGCCGCCGCCCACACGGTGCGCGCCGACGAGATCCAAGTGGCCGTGGCCGCCAACTTCACCGCGCCGATGAAAGCGATCGCCGCCGCCTTCAAAAAGGACACCGGGCATCAGGTCCAGGCCGCCTATGGTGCCACGGGCAAGTTCTATGCCCAGATCAAGAACGGCGCACCATTCGAGGCCCTGCTCTCCGCCGACGACGCAACCCCGATCAAGCTGCTCGAAGAGGGCGCCGCGGTCGCCGGGACCGCGTTCACCTATGCCGTCGGCACCCTGGTCTTGTGGTCGGCCAAGCCCGGCTTCGTGGACGCGAAGGGTGACGTGCTCGGCAAAGGTGACTTCCGCAAGCTCGCGATCGCCAACCCCAAAGTGGCCCCCTATGGTGCCGCCGCGGTTCAGACGCTGACTAAACTCGATCTGCTGGAGAAGGTCGAGCCCAAGTTCGTCACCGGGGAGAACATCGCCCAGACCTTCCAGTTCGTCGGGACCGGTAACGCTGAACTGGGCTTCGTCGCCCTGTCTCAAGTGATGGAGAATGGCAAAATCACCAAGGGGTCGGCCTGGGTCGTCCCCGGCGAGTTCTATACACCCATCCGCCAGGACGCGGTGATGCTTGAAAAGGGCAAGGACAAGCCGGCGGTCATCGCACTGCTGGCGTACCTGAAAGGCGAGCAGGCCCGGGCCATCATCCGTGCCTTCGGCTATGAGATCTGACCTCAGTAGGGGCGGGTTTGAAACCCGCCCCACCGTCCGTTATCACGTTCGACGCCGATAAAGCCGTCCGGCACACCAGTTGAGAAGAAAAACCGATGCTGCTGACTGATAACGACCTGCAATCCATCTGGCTGACCCTGCGCCTGGCCGGCATCGTCACGGTCATTCTGTTCCTGGTCGGCACCCCGATTGCCTGGTGGCTGGCACGCACCCGCTCTCACTGGAAGGGTCCAGTGGGGGCGGTGGTGGCATTGCCGTTGGTGCTGCCGCCCTCGGTGCTCGGTTTCTATCTGCTGGTCACCATGGGGCCGAATGGCCCGGTGGGACAGCTCACCCAGGCCTTGGGGATCGGTCTGCTGCCCTTCACCTTCTGGGGCTTGGTGGTCGCCTCGGTCTTTTATTCACTGCCCTTCATGGTGCAGCCGGTGCAGAACGCCTTCGAGGCGGTCGGCGACCGCCCGCTGGAGGTCGCGGCGACCCTGCGGGCGTCGCCGCTGAACGCCTTTTTCACCGTGGCCCTGCCGCTCGCCGCGCCCGGCTTCCTGACCGCGGGCATCCTGACCTTCGCCCATACGGTGGGTGAGTTCGGCGTGGTGCTGATGATCGGCGGCAACATCCCCGGCGTGACGCGGGTCGCCTCGGTCCAGATTTATGACCATGTCGAGGCGATGGAATATTCGGATGCCCATCGCCTGGCCGCGGTCATGCTGATCTTTTCCTTCCTGGTCCTGTTGGTGCTCTATCTCTGGCGTCCAAGTCCCAAGAACACCTGAGATCCCATGGAACCGATCGAAATCCGTTTCAACATCGACTGGCCCGGCTTCAGTCTGGCAGTGGATGAGCAACTGCCCGGACGCGGGGTCACGGCCCTGTTCGGTCATTCGGGCTCCGGCAAGACCACCCTGCTGCGCTGCATCGCCGGCCTGGTGCGGGCGCCCAAAGGCCGTCTCGTCTTCCAGGGCAAGGTCTGGCAGGACGACTCCACCTGGGTACCGACCCACCGGCGCTCACTCGGCTATGTCTTTCAGGAGGCCAGCCTGTTCCCGCATCTCACCGTGATCGGGAACTTGCGGTACGGCCAAAAGCGCGCCCCGGCGGATATCCCGGCCGAACAGCGGGTGAGCCTGGATCAGGCGATCGACCTGTTGGGAATCCGCCCGCTGCTGGACCGCAAACCCGACCGTCTCTCCGGCGGCGAGCGCCAACGCGTGGCCATCGCCCGTGCGCTGGCCGTCAGCCCGCGGATTCTGCTGATGGACGAACCGCTGGCCGCACTGGACCTGGCGCGCAAACAGGAGATCCTGCCCTATCTTGAACGGCTGCATGACGAACTGGCGATCCCGGTACTCTATGTCAGCCACGCCCCAGACGAGGTCGCACGCCTGGCCGATCATCTGGTGATCATGGACGGCGGGCGGGTGCTCGCAAGCGGACCGCTGGCCGCCACCCTGGCCCGCCTCGACCTGCCGATCCGGTTGGGCGAAGATGCCGGGGTGGTGCTGGAAGGCCGCATCACCGAGCGCGACACCCGCTGGCACCTGCTCAAAGTGGACTGCGGCGGTGTCGACCTCTGGGTGCGCGACACGGGTGTGCCGACCGATCACCCGGTGCGCGTGCGCATCCTCGCGCGCGACGTGAGCATCGTGCTGGCGCCGGTGGAGGGCACCAGCATCCTCAACACCCTGCCAGCGCGGATCCTCTCCCTGGGCGAGGACGCCCACCCCGCGCTGGCCTTGGTCCAACTGCAGGCGGGTCAGTCCACGCTGCTCGCCCGTCTGACTCACCGCTCCGCGGACCATCTGCGCCTGGCGCCCGGACTGCCGGTGTGGATGCAGATCAAGGCGGTCGCGCTGCTGTAGCGGAACGACGCCGCTCCAGCAGCCGGCCTTGGTCATCCTGGAGGTCGAGGCTTTACCGTGAAAGTCGCGCAGCGACCCCGTGGGAGCGGCGTCCCGCCGCGACGGGGCCGGCCGCGCAGCCGCAGCGTTCGCGGTCACCGCGGCACCGCATCGCGGCGGGACGCCGCTCCCACGGGGGACTTTCATCTTCCGGGGTGGCTTGATGTTCCGCCCATGGTCGTTAGCCGGCCCGAACCGGCAAAATGCGACAGAGCGCTCGATCAGCCGAAAAGCGCTGGGCGAGCAGACGCAATGTGCGCCCTTCCAGAGGTTTCTCCCATTGACACAGCCGTATGCCGATCAATTGCCGGACCGCAGGGCGGAGGATGGGATTTCCGGAGGCCTCGCGGCCCAGGCCGCGATGCGAGGGCTCGCAGCCGTGTCGGCGGCCCTCGCCGTGCTCGCCCTGCTGACCGGCTGCGCCGCAGCACTGCCGGCCAGCCCCCGGTCAGTGAACCTGCCGGTGCGGCTGGTCACGACAGCGGCCTTGATGGACGACGGTTATCGGCTGCCGCTGCGCCGCTGGGGGGAGGCTCGCGGAGCCCGGGGCCTGGTTCTGGCGCTGCATGGCTTCAACGACCACGCCGGAGCCTTCGCCCAACTCGGCCCCGCGCTCGCCGCTCGCGGCTTTCTCGTCTACGCCTATGACCAACGCGGCTTCGGCACCACCGCGGGACGCGGTCGGTGGGCGGGCGAGGACCGTTTGATCGCGGATCTCCGCGCACTCGCTGCCGTGCTGCAGCAGCACCATCCCCAGTTGCCGCTCACCCTGCTGGGAGAGAGCATGGGCGGCGCGGTGATCATGGCCGCCGCCGACCGTGTCCCGGCGGCGGGTCGCGTCCTGATCGCCCCCGCGGTCTGGTCCCGTGACACCATGCACCCGGTGCAGCGGGCAGCCCTTGCGCTCGCGGCCAACACCCTTCCCTGGCTGACGCTGACCGGCAAGGGACTCGGCCGTCCGCCCAGCGACAACCGGCCGATGCTGCGTGCCTATGCCGCCGACCCGCTGGTCATCAAGGCGACCCGGATCGAGGCCCTGTGGGGCGTCACCAACCTGATGGACCGCGCCCGTGCCGCCGCTCCGCGATTGCGGCTGCCGGCACTGGTGCTTTACGGTGAGCACGATCGGATCATCCCCCGTTCGGCCTTCTGCGCCATGCTCGACGCACTGCCCGCGCCAGCCCCGGACCTGCGGTTGGTGCTCTATGCCGGGGGCTGGCACCTGCTGACCCGCGACTTGCAGGGAGAACGGGTGAGGAATGACATCGCCGCCTGGCTCACCAGCGCCCAAGCGCCCCTGCCGTCGGGCGAAGAGACCGCCCGCGGCAGTCCGCGGCTTCGCCGATTCTGTGTCGATGGTCCTTGACGGCAATCCTTCGCGATTTGGTGCAGTATTTTCCGGCAATCGCCTGACCGCAAGGTATCATTCCCGGCAACCTCACTCAGACCTCCTGCCGGAATGACGCTGGTGTTCCCTCACCTTCCGGTGGAATGCCGCTGCGCAAAGCACTTTCAATTGGCATCGCCCCCATGAACCAACGCAAAACGCTCGGAATCGTCTTCACCATCCTCGGCCTGATCCTCGCGGTGGCCGGACCCTTGTTGCCTGGCGGCCTCCATCTGACGCTCAATACGCCGCCCGGGGCCGGACATGTGACGGCCTTCATCGCCACCGCCGGCGGCGACATCCTGGCCGGCACCCAGGCCGGTGAGGTCTGGCGTTTGCGCGACGAGCGATGGACGCGGGAGCGCCTGGATCTGGGCGATCAACCGGTGTTGGCCATGGTCGGCGATCCGGGACGCACACCGGTAGGAACCGCCGCCGGTTTGGCCTTCGCACCCGCCGGTGCGGCGCCGCTCGCAGGCCGGGTCAGCAGTCTGTTGCAGACCGATCAGGGGCTGTTGGCAGGGACCGCGACCGGGGTGCGCCTGCTGATCGACGGCGCCTGGCAGACACCGGGGCCGACGGCCATGATCTACAGCCTGGTCAGCCAGCGGCGCGGTGATGGGCAGTGGCTGCATGCCGGGACCATCGATGCCGGCGTCCTGTCCGGGTCGGCGGCTGCCCCCGGAGCCGCCTGGCAGCCGAACAACCAGGGGCTGCCGGACGGGGCCAAGGTCTTCAGCTTCGCCACGACCCGCGGCGGTCTGCTGCTGACTGGAACCGACCGGGGAGCCTTCTGGCAGTCACAGCCGGGCCAACCCTGGCGGTCGCTACATCCCGCGCTCGACGGCAAACGGGTGCTGTCGCTGTTGCTCGTGGACGACGCGTCGCCTGGACGCGCGCGTCTGTGGATCGGCAGTGACGACGGGCTCTCCTCGCTGGCGGTCACCGAGGAGGGCGCGCAACTCACCCCGGAGGGCAGCCCGCAGCTCGCCGACCGTGCGGAACAGCAACCTCCACTCGGCATCAGCGGCATCCTGTTGAACCAGGGCCGGCTGCTGGTCAGCGCCGGCATGGTGTACGAGTACGGCCCGACCGCGCTATCCGGCTGGTACTGGATCTCGCTTGCCGGTGTGCTGCTGATCCTGATCGCCGGCTGGCTGATTCCGGCGCCGCCCCCCGCGGTTCGCGGCTGAGCTTGATTGGAGTGCCGACGATTGGATCATGATCCGCCCATCCGCTACGTCGAACCGGTCTATCGCCCGCCGAGCGAGGCCGAGTCGCTGATTCTGCCGGTTACCGACGGCTGTTCGTGGAATCAATGCAGTTTCTGCGAGATGTACCGGGCGCCGCAGAAGCGATTCCGTGCCCGGGATGAGGCCGAGGTACTGGAGAGCATCCGCCGCACCGGCGCGGACGAGGGGGAGTCGGTGCGGCGCGTGTTCCTGGCCGATGGCGATGCGCTGGTGTTGCCGACGCGCCGCTTGCTGGCCTATCTGGAGGCGATCCGCACCCACTTGCCGTCCGTGCGTCGCGTTTCCAGCTATTGCCTGGCACGCAATCTGAACAAGAAATCGGTCAGCGAACTCAAGGATCTGTGCGATGCGGGTCTGAAGCTCGCGTACCTTGGCGCCGAGTCGGGCGACGCGACCGTACTGGCACGGGTGAGCAAGGGTGAAAGCGTCGAATCGACCCGCGCTGCACTCGATAAGCTGGGCCAGGCCGGCATTCGCCGCTCGGTGATGATCATCAATGGCTTGGGCGGCGAATCGCTGAGCGCGCAACACGCGGACAACTCCGCGCGCCTGATCAATGCCACGGCGCCCGAGTACCTGTCCACCCTGGTGCTCACCCTGCATGACGACGGCGCCCGCTTTCGCGCGACCTGGCCCGACTGGCAACCCCTGTCGCAATCCGGACTGTTTCGCGAAATGGAGCGTTTCCTGTCCGCGCTTGACCTGCGGCGGACCCTGTTTCGCTCCGATCACGCCTCCAACTGGTTGGTGCTGAAGGGGACGCTCGGCGCCGATAAGGCGCGTCTGCTGGCGCAGGTGCGGGCGGCGATCGACCGGCCGGAGGCCGCGGCATTGCGGGCGCCATGGATGCGGGGCTTGTAGGGCACGCTGTTGGGCTCCGCTCTCGCCGTACGGCTGCCAACGTTCAGGATCATCAAGCCCGCGCCCCGTTCCCTGCTACCATTCATGCTTTGGTGCGACCCTGTGCTACCGCTGCCGGAGGCTGATGAACCATGAAGATCGCCATCGCCACCAACGATTACACCCAGGTCTCCGGCCATGCCGGTCAGGCGCGGGACTGGCTGCTCTATGACAGTGACGCCGCCTCAGGGGAGCCGGAACGCATCCGCCTCTCGAAAGCCCAGGTCTTCCACGATTGGGAGGGCGAGGGTCCGCACCCCCTGGACGAGGTTGCGGTGATCGTCGCCGCCAGCGCCGGCGAGGGTTTCCGCCGCCGCATGGACAAGCGCGGCGTCCAGGTCCTGCTGACCGGTGAGCGGGACGCCGCCCGCGCCCTGCGTGCGGTGCTCAACGACGAGGTGCTGCCCGATCCGACCTTCGATCCCAGTCTGCTGCTGTGCGGACTGCGCGATCTGTTCTCCAAGCACTGAGATGTGCGCCGCTCCCCCCGCCCGATCGCACCCGATCAATGTCGGGGCAAACCGGACTGTCGATCCGCGGCGGCCCCGATGAGCCGCAGCCTCGATGACCTGTGGTTGAAACAACTGGGCCTGTGGAATGACGCCAACCCGACTACATCCGGCTGCGGATCCTTGAAAAGGCCCAGTCGCTGGAGATCGCGATCGATGCGGCCGAGCAGAGCGTATTCGCGAGGCGATTGTCTCGACCGCGTGGCACGGCCTTGATCATAATTCCGGCCACCCGTCGTTGCGACAGCCCGTCGCGACCGGGGGCCGCTCCTCCGGTAGGAGCGGCCCCCGGCCGCGACGATGCCGGCTTGGATCTGGCCGGATTAATGATCAAGGCCGTGACACTGACCGATGTTTTCCCACTGTTAAGTGGAGAGTGCGGTCCAAAGTGATGTGGTCGCAGACGTGCGTAGGATGGGCAG
>NZ_CAIZIZ010000190.1 GCF_903933125.1 uncultured Lamprocystis sp.
ACGCCCTGAGCGAGGCGCTGTCCCTCGCCCCCGAGCAGCGCCCGCAGACGGTGCGGGGGTTCCAGGCGCGGTTATGGGGGATTGGAGTGGCGCCGCAGCCCGGTCCGGCCCCTGGGCCGGCTGCACCGACTCCGCCGTCAGTCCCGGCGCAGCCCCCGGCTCGATCCGCACCGTCGGCCCCGCCCAAGGCCAGAAAGACCTCGGCACATTCCACGGCACCGGCCTCGGCTCTCCCTCGCTGGTTGTGGCCGGCGGCGCTCGGCGCAGCCGTGGCAGTCGTGAGCTTGGGCGGTCTTTATATGCATCGCGAGGGCCAGTTGCGAAAGAACTCCAGTGACCGCTCCTTTGAGGCGGCACAGGTGGCGGATACTGACTTCGCGAGTAAGGCACGCGAGGCTGATTTGGCCGCTTATGCCGCCGCCGAAAAGGCCGATACGGTAGAGGCATACCAGAGCTACTTAGTCGGTTGCGTCGCCAACCGCTGCGCAAAGAGTGCCGACGTGTACGCCAACCTCGGTGTGATATACGCAACGGGCCGTGGCGTACAGCAGGACGACCGGGAGGCGGTGAAGTGGCTCCGCAAGGCTGCCGAACAGGGTAATGCCGTTGCGCAATGGGACCTCGGCCTTATGTATGCCCAGGGTCGTGGGGTCGCGCAGAGCGACGGCGAGGCGGCGAAGTGGTACCGCAAGGCCGCTGAGCAGGGCAATGCTTTTGGGCAATGCTTCCTCGGCGCGGCTTACGACCAAGGTCGCGGCTTAGCGCAGAGTGACGCAGACGCGCTGAAGTGGTACCGCAAGGCCGCCGAGCAGGGCAATGCCGATGGGCAATTTTTCCTCGGCGCGATGTACGCAGAGGGTCGCGGTGTGGCGCAGAACGATACTGAGGCGGCGAAGTGGTACCGCAAGGCCGCTGAGCAGGGCAATGCTTTTGGGCAATACGAACTCGCGAGAATGTACGCGATCGGTCGGGGCGTGGCACAGAACGATGCAGAGGCGGTGACGTGGTGCCGCAAGGCCGCCGAGCAGGGCAATGCGGGTGGGCAGTTCAGTCTCGGCTTTATGTACGCAAACGGTCGCGGCGTGGCCCAGGACGACAGAGAAGCGGTCCAGTGGTTGCGCAAGGCCGCCGAGCAGGACAATGCCGATGCGCAAGCCGGCCTCGGCTTTATGTATGCACAAGGTCGTGGAGTCGCGCAGAGCGAAAGCGAGGCGGTGACTTGGTACCGTAAGGCCGCCGTGCTGGGCAATGCTTTTGGGCAATTCAAACTCGGCGCGGCTTACGACCAAGGTCGCGGCGTAGTGCAGAGTGACGCGGACGCGGTGAAATGGTACGAAAGGGCCGCCGAGCAGGGCCTTGCCGATGCGAAGGCCAGACTCGGCGCGATGTACGCGCAAGGTCGCGGTGTACCTCCCGAGAATAGGAATAAGCGAGATCAATAACCATATAACTCAGATGGAACACGCTGCAAGTCTAGCTCGATGGATTCCCCGGATTCCCGGGGAAATGAGATGGCAAGACGAGCGCTTCTTGAACGCGCGACGCGAGAATATCGAGGTGATTAGTGCCATTCCTCAGCCAACCCGCCGCGTACCGTCCTTGGCCCGGGTCCTGGCATCCCGGCCATGACCACGAGGGTCCGTGGCGACCGCAATGCGCGATAGGCGTAGGGAAGGCTTGAGAGGAATGGAGAAGATAAGAAGATAAGAAGATAAGAAGATAAGGAGCCAGGCTCAATTGAATTATTTTCCGCCTCCAAATTTAATTCAGCCTGGCCCGTCATCCCGTCATCCCGTTATCCCTGGCGATGGTGTCTTCCTCGGCATGAATTGCCAGCAGGCCAGCGAATTGGAAGACCGTTCCTACGCATATTCCGCACCGACAGCAGAGGGCGCACACCATGACCGCACCCAATAGATCAACAATATGGCGAGAGTTTTGCAGCTTTATTGAATGGGAGAATCGATTCATCTTGACCTCTGAAATGCAGGGGTTTGTGGATTGGCTAAAGGAAACCTCATCGAAGTACGCTCTAGATTTGGACGCGAATTCAAACACGTTTTACCGTTGTCGAAGCGAGCATTACTTGTGGAAGAATTATCCGGTCGGCTCTGGCGAGACCGCCGATGTTTATGGGCCGCTGCCTTGCAAGGAAATGGGGCCGCCGCCACGTGAGAAGGCGAAAGGACAACGGGTGAATCCGGAAGGGATGGCCTATCTATACGTAGCGCTATCGGAGAAGACTGCGATTGCAGAAATGCGTCCATGGCTGGGGGCGGAGCTCACCATAGGTATTTTCAGCAATATTGAGCCAATACGGGTGATAGACGTTTCCCGCTGTGAACCCCAGCCGGAATTCGTTCATCTTTTTGACTCAGGAGCGGAAGACCCCGCCGTCATGGAAACTAGAATCTGGGGTTCGATCAATCGAGCGTTCTCAACGCCCAAGGAGCCTGATGGAATGGGGGTACGCTACCTCGCAACGCAATACCTCGCCGAAGTGTTTAAAGCAGCCGGTTACGACGCCTTAGGATATATGAGCGCACTGGATAGGGAGGGCGGTAATCTCGCCGTTTTTTGCCCCCATAAGCTGCAGTGCCATGATACCTACTCTGTGGTGGTGGACCAAGTCGAGTATAGATCCCGGCGCCAGGGTTGGCCGTAAGAGGGAGGAATAGGGGGCAGGAGCAATAGGGGTCAAAAATCTATTCCCGGCGCCAGATTTCACTAAACGCGGCGGAGTCAACTTTCTTATGGACCAAAAACTCTTAGCGGTGCTGCTTGGCGTAATTTCCGGTGGTATTGGTTACTGGATCACAACGTTCTGGATGAGACCAATACTCCAGTATCGCGACCTTCGCCTGAAGGTGTTTGCCGACTTCATCTTTTATGCTCAGGTGGTGAGTGCGGAAGGCTTAAATGACAGAATGAAAGCTCTGTACGAAGATCGCATAAGTAACGAGGCATAAATTAGTTATACATTTTTATTAAGAGAAACCGTTGGGATCAACCACGTAATTCCATTGACCAAGGCTCAGATCATGCCGAATAAACTGATCTTTGATCTCCCGGAATCCGTCGGAGCATTTGCGACCGAGTGCGTAGAACTTATCGAGGATGCGCGCGGTGACGCGCAGCCCGGTGTCGGTGGTCGTACGCTCGACGGTCCACCGTGCGGTCTCGGGGGAGTCGAGGATGACCCCACTCCAGGTGCGCTCGACTTGGCTGAAGAGGCGATGCTCAATGGGGTTCCACTTGGAGGTGTAGGGCGGATAGTGGGCGATGCGCAGGCGCACGCCCAAGCGTTGGGCCAAGGCGATTAGGTCCTCTTTGAAGCGCAGGGAGCGTGCCGCGTTGCTGCCGCCGCCATCGCAGAGCACCAGGATGTCCGTGGCCGTGGGATAGCAATAGCAGAACAGCAGCGTCCAGGCCAAGAACAGGGCGTCGCAGGCTCGACTTTGGCCATTTTTGCCTGAGGCCGGGCGCTGTGCACGGGTGGGCTGGACCAGGGCCGGCGGCTCCTGCGGAGGTGGCGGCAGCGGGAGACCGGCGGTATCGTCTGAAGT
>NZ_CAIZIZ010000191.1 GCF_903933125.1 uncultured Lamprocystis sp.
ACAGCAGTTCCAAATTTGGGTGGCCGCCGCCAACAGCGTGTCGGCAGCGAGGCCGATGGTGGATGCGCTGCGCTTATCCACCCTACGAAACCGGCTCCGTTGTAGGGTGGATAAGGCGCGTCGCTCGGTCTCGGGGACTCGGCACGGCGGTCGCGCGCGCCGCATCCACCAGAGGTCGCGCGGTGCCGCCCAAATTTGGAATTGCTGGGTGCGCGAGTCGCGCACGCGGCGCCGGGTGCGGTCCGCTTGCGTTCATCAATGGTCAGGTGATTTGCGTGAAATCAGGCATCCGGCCGGATCGCTCCCTGATCCGAGCCGTGCAGGGGATACCAGGTGTCGTCGCGGGCGGCCGGTAAGAGTTCGCGGCGCAGGCTGCGCAACGCGTCCGCGCCGCTTTTCCCCGCGGTCAAGGCGGTGAACGGGTCCTCGCTCTCCAGCGCGTCGCCCAGCTCGGCATCGACCTGCTCCGGGTCCTCGCCGGCCTCCATACGGCGGATCGCCTCGGCCATGCCGTCGCCCAGCTTGAGTCCGGAGGCGTCGAACAGACGCCGCATCAGGCGTGCCGCCTGCTTGGGGTCGGCGTCGTCGAGGCCCTCCATCTCCCCGGCCATGGCGGCGAAGGCCTGCATCATGCGCTCCTCGTCGACTCCGGCCGGCAGTCCCTCGGTGTCTTGCGCGGCGGTCTCGGCACGGCCTTTGCTAATGGCGAACAGGCTTGCCTGGCGCCCCAGTTCGGGCCGGCCGCAGCGCGGACAGTCCGGGCGGGTGGCGGTATCGACACGCCGCGCGAAGAAATTGAAGATCGTGTGACAATCCGGACAATAGAACTCGTAGACAGGCATGGGTTGGGACCGTTGGCGAGTGAGTGTAAGGCCGCGCGGGGCCGGTCGTGCGCGACGGACAGTATCCTCGATCGAACAGGCGAACCACAAAGCGATGGTGATCCGCGCAATTTCTGAATCGACTCCCGCGCACTGGGGGCAACGCGGTCTCGGGCTCTGCCTCCTGGGGCTGGGGGTCGGGCTGCTGTGGGATTATCCGCTGGGACGGCCCTGGTTGACCATCCTCGCGCTGGTGCTGGGGGCCGCCCAGTGGCGTGATCCACGCGCCTGGCTGATCGCCCTGCCGGTGCTCCTCGCCGTGGTGGACCTGGGTGTCTGGTCCGGCCGTTTGCTGCTTGGCGAGCAAGACGCCCTGTTGGCCATTCTGGCCGGTTCGGCCTGGGCGGCCGGACAGGTTTCCGGCAGCGGTGCGCACCTGCTGCGGCACAGTTTCGTGCCGGTCTGGTTCCTGGCACTGGTCCTGCTGGTGGGTCTGGTTCGCGGTCTGTTCCCCCTGGCGGCACTGGATGCGAATGCCTGGAATGGGTATCTCAGCAACTGGAACGCGCTGCGGGTTGCCAAAGGTCCGCTCTGGGCACTCGTGTTCTGGCCCCTGCTCGCCGCGCAGTTGAGCGCCGACCGGACGGCGACCGAGACGCGGCTCGCCGTCGGCTGCGCGCTGGCGCTGAGCGCGTTCGGCGGCTTGGTGCTCTGGGAGCGGGGCCTGCTCATCGACCTGGTCACCGCAACCAACCTGACCGGGCTGGTGGCGACTTGGCTCGACCTGTCCGGGACCTACCGGATCACCGGCCCGTTGTCGCAGATGCACCTGGGCGGTGAAGCCGTGGACGGTTTGCTGGTGCTGGCTTGGCCGTTGGCACTCTGGACCCTGCTGCGAGCCCGGCGCTGGCCGCTCGTTCTCTTAGGCGCCGCGGCCCTGGGATTGGCCGCCTACGCCCTCATGGTGACCTTTACCCGCACGACCTATCTGGCGGTCGGGATGGCGTTCCTGACCCTGGCACTGACAAGCGCGGTCGCGGCCGGCCATGCCGCCCTGTCCGTCGGGCGCCTGGCGGCGATGGCCGGCTACCTGCTGGTCAGCCTGGCGCTGTTTCTGCTCGGCTACCGCTGGGGCGGCAGCCTGCTGCTCCTGGGCTATCTGCCGGTGATCCTGGGGGGGCTGGCCGCCGGTCTGAGTGTGCGTCGCGGCGCCTCGGCGGCGCTGCTCAGCGGGGGCTTGGCCGTGCTGTTCGCCGCGGGGGCGGGGCTGGCACTGTGGGCCATGTTGACCAGCCGCTGGAACACGGTTGCATTGGTTCCGGGGTTGGCGATCGTGCTGCCTTCGATTCTGGTGCTGGGGGTGGGCGGGCTCGCGGTGGGGGGGATGCTGCGGCCCCACCTGGGTTGGCGCGCGGCCGGCACACTTCTGCTCGGTCTCGGGCTGCTGCTGGCGACGGCGACCTTGAGTTTGTCGGGGTATCAGATTCAGGTACGTGCGGCCACCGCCGGCCAGGACTTCAAGACGCGTCTTGCGCATTGGCAGCAGGGTCTGTCGCTGCGGGCCGCGGCCCCGCTGACCGTCCTTCTGGGGGAGGGGCTGGGCAGCTTCCCGCTGACCAACGTAACGAGCGCGGCCGATCACAGCGCGGGGATCTGGTACTTCCCCCCGGCCGGCATGTCCCCCTACCTGCGCCTGGTCGGGACCGGTGACCTGTGTTTCGGCCAGCGCCTGACCGGCCTGACCCCGGGGTCCTATCGGGTGCTGGTGCGGGCGCGTAATCCAGGGAACAGCCCGGCCGGGCTGAAGGTCAAGCTGCAACCGCGGCGCCTGTTGGAGCCGGAACGGTGGCAGCCGCGCACCCGGGAACTCGGCTTTCCCCTTGCAGCAGGCGCCGCGGATTGGCAGGACTTGGCGGGGCAGTTCGACCTGGATGCGGCGTCCATCCCGCCCTGGTACGATCCGCGAACCACCGTGTTCGTCTTGACCAATCAGGGTGGCGCCGGGAGTGTGATCGATATCGCGCGGGTCAGCCTGCTCGATCCCGCGGGGCGTGACCTGCTGGCGAACGGCGATTTCTCGGCCGGGGGTGATCGCTGGTTCGCCTTTAACGATTTCCGGCACCTCGCCTGGCATCTCAAGAACCTGTATGTCGCCCTCTATTTTGACCTGGGACTGCTCGGGTTGGCCGCCTTCGCGGTGTTGAGCGTCACCGCGCTGGGGCGCGCGTTCGGGCAGGCGCGGCGGGGGCACCTGTTTGCGGCCGTGCTGGCCGTGGCCCTGGTCGGTTTTCTGGTATTGGGCCTGACCGGCACCCTGCTGGACGTTCCGGCGCTCATGACGCTGTTCCTGCTGCTCGCACTCTGTGCGCTCTGGCGTGAGCCCGCGCGCCGACGCATTGCAACCCGCGCGCCGACGCCGTCCGCGCCCCGCCCGGACGGGGACGGACCAGGGCTCAGAGAAAGCCCAGCAGGATCTCCTGGGTCTCCTCGCGGCGGATGCGCGGTCCGAGGGTGGTGACCAGCCGGGCGGAGGCGGCGGAGGCCAGATCCCCCGCGCGTTGGCGGTCCCAGCCCTGGGTCAGTCCATAGAGGTAGGCTCCGGCGAACATGTCCCCGGCGCCGACGGTGTCGATCGCATCGACCTTGTTGCCGGCGATCTTGGTCAGGACGCGACCGTCCCAGACCAAGGCGCCCTTCGGCCCGCGAGTGACGGCGAATTCGCGGCTGATGGTCTTGAGATACGCGAGCGCGGTGTCGAGGTTGGTCGTGTCGGCCAGGCCCATGGCCTCGGACTCGTTGGCGAAGATCAGATCGACGCCGGGGCCGATCATCTCCAGCAGGCCCTCTTTGAAATAGGTGACCATGTTCGGATCGGAGAGCGAGATGGCGGTGCGCACCCCGGCCGTCGCGGCGATGTCGCGCGCCCGGATGGATGCCGCCCGGGCGCCGGGGGACGTGACCAGATAGCCCTCGGTGTAGAACCAGTCCGCATCGCGCAGTGCCTCTTCGACCAGTTCGTTGCCGGAGAGGTTGCCGCTCACACCCAGGAAGGTGCACATGGTGCGGTCGCCGTCGGGGGTGACCAGCACCACGCAGCGGCCGGTGTGACCCTGGTCCTTCTCGGTGTGGTGGTTGGTGTCGACGCCGCCCTCGCGCAGGTCGTTCATGTAAAAATGGCCCAGCTCATCGTCCGCCACCTTGCAGGAGTAGTAGGCGCTGCCGCCGAACTGACTCAAGGCGATGAGGGTGTTGGCGGCCGAGCCGCCGGAGCCGCGCTGATGGTGATGGGAGGCCAGGTAGAGCATGATCTCAAGCTGCTTGGCCTCGTCCACCAGGGTCATCACCCCCTTGTCGATGCCGAGTGCGTCCAGGTCGGCATAGCCGATCTCATATTCCATATCGACCAGGGCATTGCCGATGCCGTAAACGTGATAGCGCGCCATTGAGACTCCGGGATTAGTGCGTCAAAGCGGGGCAGTTTACCTGAAGCCGGTTCCCGAGAAGATACCGACTGCGCCGGCCTGCAAGATCCCTGCGGACTGCATGGGCCTGTAGGGGCTTGTAGGGGCGACTTCAGTCGCCCCTGCATGTGGGTGGATATAGCCATCGGACCTGATAACCGGACGTAGAGGCGGGTTTCAAACCCGCCCCTACACCAAGGCTCTGTCCGGATATCAGGGACGAAGGCTATATCTTTCAGGAAATCATCTGCGTAGAACCATGGCGATCCCGGCGTCCCGGCATGATCACTGCTTTTTCAAGGTCTTCGGTGTAACCTGCCGGTTGTGCCAGATCATCCGGGAACTTTAGACGATGCCAGACTCAGGTCGACTGCCTGCCGCACCGGATCAGGCGGTGATCCGCCTCCAGGAGCGGCTGACGACACGCTATCAAGCGCGCATCAGCGGCGCTTTGGTACGCCCGGCAACGCCGGCCGATTGGGCCGACCTGCCGCCCGAGCTGGCGCCGGGCCTGGCCGCGGCCCTGATCGCGCGCGGTGTGCCACGGCTCTATGCCCACCAGCGCGAAGCATTCGACCTGGCGCGGGCAGGGCGGCACCTGGTGGTCGCCACGCCGACCGCCTCCGGTAAGACGCTTTGCTACAACCTGCCGGTGCTGGACGCCGTGCTGCGGGATGGCCGCAAGGCGCTCTATCTGTTTCCCACCAAGGCGCTCGCGCAGGATCAGGTGGCCGAGCTGACCGATCTGGGCCGGGCGCTCACGGCGGCCGGCGGCACCGGGATTCGCGCCTATACCTTCGATGGCGACACCCCCGGCGATGCCCGCAAGGCGGTGCGCACCGGCGGGGATCTGGTGCTGAGCAACCCGGACATGCTCCATCAGGCGATCCTGCCGCACCACACCAAGTGGGCCCAGTTTTTCGAGGGTCTGGCCTTCGTGGTGGTGGATGAACTGCACAGTTATCGGGGGGTCTTCGGCTCGCACGTCGCCAATGTGTTCCGCCGACTTCGGCGTATTTGCCGCTTCTACGGGGTGTCGCCCACCTTTATCTTTACCTCGGCCACCATCGCCAACCCGGCGGAGCTGGCGCAGCGCCTGTGCGGTGAGCCGGTGACCGCCATCACGCGCAGCGGCGCCCCCCAGGGTGAGCGTTATCTGCTGCTGTGGAACCCGCCGGTGATCAATCCGGATCTGGGCATCCGCGCCTCCGCGCGTTCGCAGACCACCCGTATCGCCCGGATGGCGGTGAAGTCGGGGCTCAAGGCGATTGTCTTTGCCCGCTCCCGTTTGATGGTGGAGGTGATTACCAAGTACCTGAAAGACGTATTTGACAAGGACCCGCGCCGCCCGCCGCGGGTGCTGGCGTACCGCGGCGGCTATCTGCCGAGTGATCGGCGCGCCGCCGAGCAGGCGCTGCGCGCCGGCCGGGTCGATCTGGTGGTGAGTACCTCGGCTCTGGAATTGGGGGTGGACATCGGCGCCCTGGATGTGGCGATCCTCAACGGCTATCCGGGCACCATCGCCGCCACCTGGCAACGCCTGGGGCGGGCCGGACGGCGGCTGCGCCCGTCGCTGGGTGTGCTGGTCGCGACCAGTGACCCGCTCGATCAGTATCTGGTCCGCCATCCGGAGTTCTTCTTCGATGCCTCCCCGGAGCATGCCCGTATCCACCCGGATCAACTTCTGATTCTGCTTGAACACGTGCGTTGCGCCGCCTTTGAGCTGCCGTTCCGGGATGGCGAGCACTTCGGCGCCGAGGACTTGCCTGAGATGCTCTCCTATCTGCGCGACGAGGGTGTCCTGCAGCGTCAGGGCGATCAGTGGTTCTGGGTGGCGGACAGCTATCCGGCCAACGCGGTCTCGCTGCGCTCGGTGGCGGAGGGCAACTTCGTGGTCATCGACACCACCGGCGGGGCGCAGACCATCATCGCCGAGGTCGACTGGTCCAGCGCCCCCGGCACCATCTACGTCGGGGCCATCTACATGATCCAGTCACAGCCCTATCAGGTGGAGCGGCTGGACTGGCCGGGCCGCAAGGCCTTCGTCACCCGCACCCGGGCCGACTATTACACCGACGCCATCGACTATACCCGGCTCAAGATCCTGGACCGTTTCGAGGGGCGGGCGAGCGGGGCGGGCGCCGCGCCGGGCGGGGTAGTGGCGCAGGGGGAGGTCCATCTGGTCCGCCGCTACCCCGGTTACAAGAAGATCCGCTATTACAGCCACGACAATATCGGCTACGGCAACATCGATCTGCCCGATCAGGAACTGCACACCACGGCCGTCTGGTGGCAGGCGCAGCCGGCCGCGCTGGAGGCGCTGCTGCCCGACCGTCAGCAGGCGATCGAGGGGTTCCTGGGCGCGGCCTATGCCCTGCATCATGTGGCCGCACTGCGCTCCATGGCCGAGTTGCACGACCTGGGGCGGGCCGTCGGCGACGGGCAGGGGACCTGGTTCGCGGTCACCGGCAACGACGGCCGCGGCCACCTGCGCGGACCCGACAACGCGCTGGTCGAAGAGACCGCGGTCGCCCGCTTCGAGCCGACGTTGTTTCTCTACGACAACTATCCGGGCGGGGTGGGGCTCTCGGCACCGCTCTACGATGCCGCGGAGACCCTGGTGCGGGATGCTCGCGATCTGGTGGCGGGCTGCGGCTGCAGCGGCGGCTGCCCCGCCTGCGTGGGGCCGGTGCTGCCCGGCGACGCGGAGCGGGCGATCACGCCGCGGGCGGCGACGCTGCGCGTGCTTGGGCTGTTGGAAGGGTCGTGCGATGCCGATGCGGCGGCGGATCATGGGGTTTGAAGAGCGGCTGCGCCGCATCCGGGGTCAGGCACCTGGCCCGATACCGGACGCGCCGATGTCCGACCGGCCGTCGTTGGCCGAGCGGCTGCGTCGGCTTGGGGTCGGGCGGACGGCCGAGCGTGACCCGGTCGGGATGCCGGACGAGCGTGCCCTGGCGAACGCGCTGGGGGCCGAGTGCCTGGCGCCGGGGGTGCTGCGGCTGGAGCGGCGCCTGTCCGGTCGACAGGGTCACGGGCGGGTGGTGCCGGCGGGCGTAACGAATCTGGGCGATCTGCCGTGGGGTGAGGCGGTGCCCGTTGCCGATTGGCTTGACGTGGAGGCGGGTCCAGACGGTGGGCACGGGCTGGAAGCCCATGCCACAGAAGCCCATGCCACAGAAGCCCATGCCACAGAAGCCCATGCCACAGAAGCCCATGCCACAGAAGCCCATGCCACAGAAGCCCATGCCACAGAAGCCCATGCCACAG
>NZ_CAIZIZ010000192.1 GCF_903933125.1 uncultured Lamprocystis sp.
AGCTGGCCTCACGAGACGAAACCCCTGGTAGTCGTAGCGGCCACCCGGCCCCCACCGGTAGCGGTACGCACCCCGAAACCCCGCGGGGACGGCACCCCCCCAGCAACCGCCGCGGGCCACCCGGTCCGAGCCTCCCTCCGGCCCCCGCGGGTCTCGCGCCGGCGACTTACCGTAGTAGTCGTTGCCATACCAATCCGCGCACCACTCCCAGACGTTGCCGCTCTGGTTGTAGGTGCCATAGCTTGAGACTCCACCCGGATAGCTGGACACCGCACAGGTCGTCTCGCTGCCCTTGTTCTTGTCATGTCGGCACCGGCTGGCACCCCAGTCGTTGCCCCACGGATAGATCAAACCCTTGGGTCCCCGCGCCGCCTTCTCCCATTGCGCCTCCGTCGGCAACGCGCACCCGGCCCATGTCGCATAGGCGGTGGCGTCATCCCAGGAGATGTCCGTCACCGGATGAGCCGCCTTGCCCGCCTCACGATGCACCTGGTTGTTTGGCGCGCGATGCCCGGTCGCCTCGACGAACTTCAGGTATTGCGCATTGGTCACCGCATAGACCCCGATCCAGTAGGCCGAGACGAACACCTGGTGCTTGGGGCAGTCGGTGCCCTGCCCATCGCCAATCGTAAACTCACCCTCAGGGACATGAACCATCACCGAGCCGTCCTTGCGGTTGACGGCGATGCGGTGGGAGAGCCCTTCAAATTGGATCGCGCGCGCCAGGTCCTGGGCCTTGGGGATGGTTTTCGTCGTTACTGCCATGATTGACACCCTGTTGTTGCCCCTCTGCCCCTCTCCCCCGGCCCCTCCCCCTCGGGGGGAGGGGAGAAAAAAGTGTGGCCGGGCGGCGACGGTGGCCCCAGGGGGCTACTGGCCGCCGCCGGCCTGTCGGTTTCGGTCCCGCGGTGGCGGGACACGGGTCTGAGTGGATGGGACAGCTTCCAGTCCTCGCGCGCCCTCGCTCCCTCTCCCCTGCCCCTCCCCCTCGGGGGGAGGGGTAAGACGGATCGGGGTGAATGGCGCCCCCTCCTTCCCCCCCTCCCCGCGCGGGGGAGGGGGCCGGGGGGAGAGGCCCTTGCCTTGAAACCTGTGCTCACGAGACGAAAACCAAGGTTGTCCCTGCGGTTGCCTGGGTCGTTCCTGTTGCGGTTCGCGCCCCGAAAGTTCTCGGGGTCGTCGTTCCTCCAGCTACCGCCGCGGTTCACCCGGTTCGAGCCTCTGCTCCACTCTCCCTCGCTCCCTCTCCCCTGCCCCTCCCCCTCGGGGGGAGGGGTAAGAGGGATCGGGGTGAATCGGGCACTTCACGCCGGCCTCCCCTCTTTCTCCCCCTCCCCCTGGGGGGAGGGGGGGAAGAGTACGCGCCTACTCGAACTCCGCCTCCCCCGCGTCCTCCAGTTCCACGTCGCGGCGGTCGTTCGCCTCGACGATCTCCTTGAGTTCTGGTATCCCCTCGACAAAGACCGACTGAAAAGTGCACAGGATCGACAACAGTGCGCGGGTGCGGGCAGCGGCGGGGCCGCTCGCCTGCTGGAACCGGGCGCTGTGGCGGGCATAGTCCTCTGGGGTACCGCCGATGGGCGCGGCGAGCAGGCTGGCGTCACCAGCGCAGCCATTGACCCAGAGCACGTGATCCTCCGGGGCGCCGACCAGGGCGGCGGGATCGAGCAGCCGGGCGATGAGGCGCTCGGGCCAGTGCTCGCTCTTGGCGGCGTCGGCCAAGCGCTTGGCATCGACCAGTCCGCGCTCCTGGCCCAGATAGAGCCCGCGCGCCTTGCGGAAGGGGTCCTCCGCCGTGAGGTCGGCCTGAAGGTCGGCCGCGCTGGGCTTTTCCGAGCGCCAGTAGTCGAAGAGGTCGACCATGCCGGTGGGCAGCGTGGGACCGGGCTCGACCTTGAAGGTGCCCAGGCCGCGGTAGTCGCTCACCGCCTTGTCCACGGCGGCGCGGTGGGCCGGGTGCGCAGGTCGGCCCGGCACCGTGGCCCAGCGCTCGCACAACCCCAGCACGTCCAGCAGTCGCAGTTGGCGGGTCTGCTCGAAGAGGCCGTCCTCGTCGCCGACCAGTTTGAGGTTTTCCACCCCCTGGGTCTGGTCCACCGCACCGCTCGTCAGGGCGCGGCGGTACGCCCCTTTGATCGCACGGTCCGGACTGGCGGCGACGGTCTTGGCCAGACGCGCGCGGAACGGCTCGGGGGCCATGGCGAAGGCCTGGACCAACAGCGTGCCGTCCTGGTCTTTCAGTGCGGCATACCGCTCCAGCCGACCGGTGACCAGGGCATGCAGGGCCTCCAGCGCGGGGCTGGCGGATTGGCGCCCCTGCCGGGCGATCAAGGCTTCGAGGTCCGCCGACTGGGAACGCACCCAGGCGGCATAGATGGCGTCGTTGCCGGCCTCGTCGTCCACCGGCAGAACGCGCGCGAAGGCGGCAACCGCCTGCACGATCTCTTTCGCCGTGTCCTCGTTGGCGAGGACCAGCAAGTCGCGCGCTGTCTTCGTCTCCACCGCCCGCCCCGGCGGCCAGCCGAGCGTGGTCAGCACACCGGCCAGGGCGGGGTTCGGGGCGCGGGCGAGTTCGCCCCACAAGGCCGCGATCTTCTCGGCGTCCGCGGGCGCGGCGAGCCGACCCAGGCCGCCCAGGATCGCCTTCGGGTGCGGAGGATTCCGGCCAAGGGCCTCAGCGAGGACCAGCACCCCGGCCGGATCAGGCAACTTCAACAAATACTTGATGGCCGCGCGGCGCCGCATGCCGCCGAGCATGAACCGCTCATCAAACAGCCCTTTACGTGCCTCGTCCAACGTCATCGCCTGCCCTCCAACTGTCAGCCGCGCCGTCTCTTTTGGGTAGTATAGAGCACTATAGAGCAATATCAAGCTTCTTGGAGTATTTCGAAGTAACGCATCTGCTACCCAAGTCCTGGTGCCAGGCGATCGTCAGGCGGCGCCTGCCGGACCTGAGTATCCGCCCATTGATCATGGACGGAAATACCCCTGGCGCTACAGGCGTTTCTGACTGTTGGCCAGCACGAGCCCCAAGAGTACGGCAACAACGCCCACCCCGACCGGCACGCCCGCGGCGGGTAACGGGATCGGCGCCACCAACAGCATCGGCGTCCCGATCAGCATCCACAGCAGCGCCCGCACCGCCCAGAAATGGATCAACGGACTGGCATAGGAAAAGCCGTGCTGCCGGATACGCCGCCGCAACAAGGCATCGTACGCGGCGGCAGCGCACAGGATCAGGCTGAACGGCCACCAGAAGCGCAGGAGCGCCACGCGCTGACAGGCCTGCCCGAGCGACCACCACACCACCTGTACCCGGCCCGCGAGCCAGGGCCAGACCGGGCTGTCGGCCAATTTCTCCAGCCCCGCCCCCGCCGTCTGGTGATCGGGCACCAGGAGGTGATAACTCCATGCCTCCAGTCCGGTGCGGACGAAACACGCCCGATACCACCGCACCGCGCGCTCGACGATGGCGTCGGCCTGCGCCGGTCCCACGGCGTCCACCAGGGAGGTGAGTTCCTGGGCGCTGACCTGGCGCGCCCAGTCGGTCGGTACCAACGCGGCGAACAGGATGAACTCCATGACGAAGAGCAGCAGGCCCGCGGCGAGGGTCCAGAGCCAGATGCCTTTGCCGTCGGTGCCCTCATGCGCATCGTCAAGCATCCTTGGCACCGGGCGGGTGTTCCCGACCCCGGCCGGGCGCCGGCAGGACGGCGCGGAGCCGACCGCCGAGGATACGCCGCTGGTTTGCCGTCATGGCCTGCGCCAACACCGGATGCTCGGACGCGGCCAGTGCTCCCATGAGCGCCTCGAAGAAGGCCGCAAAGCGCTCGCGATCGGGCACCCCGGCCTTCTTCGCGGCCTTATGGGCGTTGATCGCGGCCATGGCGATGGCTTGCAGGCGGATGGAGCGGGCCGCATCGCTGGAGTCACCCGCCCCGAGCCCGAGCGCGAGGCGTTCGAGTAACCCGCGGCTGTCCGGCCAGTCGATCTCGACTTGCGTCAGGGCGTCGCGCTGGGAGCGCTTCAGGGCCGCGTTCAGATCGCTTTTTCCCATCGTCTCATGGTCCAGTGGGTGCGTGATCGTCTGCGGCAATGGGGGCCGACTCCGGCGCATGGGGGTCCGCGGCAGACGCGCCGGCGACTGATGGCCCCGAGGGTCCGGCGCGTGCCCCGCTGGGTCGCTGGTCACCGCCTGGCTCCGTGGCCGGCGCAGTGACTGTTGCCTCGACCGCACCGCGCAGCGCGCCCAGGATCGGCAGCCGACCCTTGACGATCCGCCCACCCGAGAGCTTGGCGATGTACTCGAAATTCGGAAGTTGCCCGAGCCAGGCCGGGCTGAACAGCTCGACCTCCTCCTCGACCACCCGCTCGCCGGTGTTGCCGGTGTAGAGCACCGGGTTGCTGGAATCGGTGGTACTGCCCTGCGAGCGCATGATGGTGGTCACGCGGGTCTTGGGCAGGCTTTCGGCCACGTACTCCTGGGTCTCGGCATCGAGCACGCGCAAGGCCACCAGGTTGTTGATGTTGCCGAGTACCTGCCGGGCCTTCGCCTCGCTGCCGGTGCGGGCGGCGAAGTCGGCGAAGGTTTGCGCGGCGATCACCAGGCGCAGGCCGGCACCGCGGCCTTTGTTCAGCAGTTGGATGAAGGGATCGTTCACCACTTCGGCCGACTCGTCGATGAACACGTTGACCGGCCGCGGGCGCCCCTGGTGGTTGTAGCGATCCCCGGCGACCGCGGCCAGGTCGGCAATGAGGATCGAGCCGATCGCCGACCCGACCATGGCGTCTGACAGCGAGTCCAGACCGACGTAGAGCACCTCGTCCGCCGCGATGACCTCGGCCAGGTTGGTCAGCCGCCGCGAATCATCGGCCGTGCCCGCCACCGGTGACAGGAGCCCCTCCAGGTCCCCGGACGTGAGCATGTTCAGGATCGGCATCAGGCTCGCAACCATCTTGGAGAAATGGACTTGCTCGTGTTCGTAGAGCCCGAGCAGCCCGTCCAGCACGGTCGATGGATGATCGCTGCTGATCCGCTCGCGGTAGTAGCGCACCAGCGCCTTGACGCGGGCAGCGCCGTCACGGGCGCGCGCCAGGAGGGTCGCGGCTTCCGTCTCCCAGTCGGGCCGGCACGCGGTGAAGTGCCGCCGCAGCGCCCGCTCGACCAGGGCCTCGGCACCGCCTTCCAGGTAGTGGCGCAAACTGACCAGGCTCGGGCGCTCCTCGACCGCGAGCAGCCCCTGGACCACGTTGCTCAGGGCCATCTGCCCGAAGCTCTTGAACGGATCATTGCCGGTCTCCGACGGGATCAGCGCCGCTACCCGGCTCGCCAATTCGGTGGCCCGATTGAAGCTATGCAGGGGGTCGATGCGCACCGACTGAGCGGGAAAGGCCGGGTGGAAATGCACGAACCGCCCGGGGCTGCCGGCCAGCACGCAGGCCCGTTGCGCCGTGTCGCGCAGGTCGCGGTCGCCCTTGGGGTCGATGATCAGGACCGCCTCGCCACGCAACACGGCCTGGGTGACCAGCAGGTCGAAGGTGCGTGTCTTGCCGGCGCCCGTGACCCCGACGATGAGCATGTGCCCGTCGGTGTGCGACAGCGGGATGCGCAGGTCCTGATCGCGTCCCCCCAGGCCGTGCAGCCAGGTGGCACCCATGCGCTGCGGATCGCGCGGGGCGAACTGCTCGGGGCCGGCCCGCATCAGGTCCAGTGCCAGTTGTGTATGCACGGGGAGCCAGTCGAAGCCCCAGCCCAGCCATAGGTCCCCCGACCAGGACGGCAGGCGGGCCGCGAAGTCCTCCGGGGCGATGCACCCGAGGGGGTGGCCGCGCAGCCAGGCGTGGTGGCTCGCGATCCGCACGGCACCCCGGACCCAGGTCAGCGCCATGGCGAGCGCCAGCCATGCCAGCCAGTGAAAGGCCCCCGTCGGCAGTCCCCACAGACCGGCGGTGACCAGCGCGACCCCGGCCACGAGGACCCACAGGATGAACGCCCGGCGTTCGTAGTTGGGGCGCCAGGGGTCGGCATAGGCCGCGCTCATGCGGCGGCGACCTGCGCGCCGCCGTCCGGGGTCATCCGGCAGCCGGGCCGGTGCATCAGCGCCAGTTTCAGCGATGGCAACTTGACTCCCGCCGCCTGCGCCGCGGCAGCGATGTCCGCGGGCGTGACCAGGATTACGGCGCCCGGCCCGGCCGCACCCGTGACCGTTGCGGCATGCGCCGCACGTACGCGGTTGATCAAGGCCGTAGCGACTGCGCTCGGGCTCTGTCCGGCCGTGGGCACAGGGGTTGAATCAGGCGAGGTCAGCGTCGGCGTGGGACCGTGGGGACCGGTGAGGGCCGACGACGGCTCCGTCGTGCCTGGGGCTGCCTCAACCCGCGTCCGGGGCGTACAGCGGTCCAGGGCGCCGGCCGGCAGCAAGGCCGCGAAGTAGCCGCTGGCTTCGACGGTGAGGGCGACCCCACGGACCGCGTCGATCGTGCGCAGGCGCAGGTAGGGCTTCAGGATGTCGACCGCGACCAGCGCGTCGTCCCACAGGGCGGCGATCTGCGCCTCCAGGGCGGGACCCTGTCCCTCCAGGCCCTCGGGCACCCGCACCCACAGCGGGTTGCCGGGTTGGTCCGGGCAATACAGCACGGTCGCGGGGCTGCGCTCGCCGGTGCGGATGGCCGCGGCCAGGGCCAGCAGCAGACGGGCACCCGCGCCGGGGCGCCGCGCCTGGAACCACGCCTCGGCCACCGTGCGGGGATCGGCGGGCGCTGGGGTGGGCTCGGCTGGGGTGGATGGCGCCACCGGCACCGGCGGTTGCTGTCGCAAGCGCGCCGCGGCCTGCTCGATGGGGGAGGGCGCCCGTCCGGTGGTGCCCGGCGTCGCCGGAACCTCCGGGAGCTGTCTCTGGTCGGCGACGGACGGCGGCGGGGCGTCCAGCCGGTCCACCGCGTCCACCTCGCCTCCCGCGTCGCCCTCCTCCCATTCCAGGCCCAGGCGCGCGGCTTCGTCCCGGCGGGCGGCGGCGTCGGCATCCACGGTGCTGTCCACCAGGACGGGACGCGCCACTGCGGCCCGCACCACCGCATCACCCGCCAGGCCGACCGGGGCCGGCGCTGGCCCGGACAACACATGGTGCGGCGAGGTCAGGCGCAACAGGGTCAGGGTGACCGGCTTGCCGTCACGCGCCAGGGGCGCCGGGGCCAGGCGCCAGTACCGGCGCACACCATCCCCTTCACTCGGGGGTAGCGCATAGCCGCGCTCGATCAGCAGGTCCGCCAGGGTGTCCGGGTGCCGCGGGATCCCCGGCACGCGATCGGCGGCGAGCAGGGTGACGACTTCATCGCCGCCCTGGGGCCAGACCACGTAGAGGCTGTCGCCCAGCATCCATAGGCGCGCCCCCGGGGTATTGATCCCCCAGGTGCCGGCACGCACCAGCCGGGCCATGGCGTCGAGCAGGTAGCGCTCGATGGGCACCCCCAGCGCGGTCGCCTGGGGGTCGATGCGGTTGGTCTTCAGATCCCGCTCGACCGACGCGCGGTCGGCGTCGCTCACCAGTTGGGTCAGCGTTGCCTGCGCGTTCGCCCCAGCCACCGCGTCGATCATGGCGTTGCCGATCTCGGGGTCCGCCGCGAACAGCATCGCGAATACATCCGGCCCCAGGACGCGCTCGACGGCGACCATCCCCACCGACTGATGCCGGTTGTGGCGCCGCTCGCGCCAGTGCAGGAAGTAGCTGTCAAGACCCTGCCGGGCGGCCCAGTCCGCAATGGTCTCGTGCATCGGCGACCAGGTCAGGGTGCCGTCGCGATTGGTCACCGACAGGTCGGAGATGGGCTTGCCGATATCGTGGCACAGACCCGCCAGCGCCGCCGCCAGACGCCATAAGGGCTCATGCACGCGCCGCACGGCCGGCTCCCGGTCCATGGCGAACACCTTCCCGGCACTTGCCTGACCCGCCCAGAAGGCGACCTCCAGGCTGTGATGCAGCAACCCGCCGGCGCCGCGGTGATGGTGCGCTTCGGACGCCGGCAGGAGGTGGACGAAAGCGGCGAAGCGGTCGACGACCGGGCGCACTTGCGTCTGGAAGAAGGCGGGCGTACAGCCAATCCCGTAGCGAAGCTGGTCCACCAGGTCGGCCTGGGTCGCCAGCAGGTGCGCCGACGCCACCACCGGGAGGCCCTGCAGGAACGGCGGATAACGGGGGATGTCCGGATGCGCGATCAGCGGTGTCACGGCCACCGGGGCCGCGGCCGGCACGGGGTGGGCGGGGCGGCGGTGCAAGAAGTCGAAGATGCTCATGGCGCCCATGATGTCAGCGGGGGCGCGACGGGCGTGAGCACCCAAGGTTCGGTTTTTCGGCGGGTATCCGGGAAGCGCGTCTAGTCGTGCCCGTGCCGACACTCATCCGGGGACGCCCGCGCCGCCAGCACCGCCCGGGTGGCACTGCGCAGTTGGACCCGCGCCTGGCTGAGCTGGCGGGCCGCGGTCCGGATACGCCCGAGCGCCACTTCCGCCTCCATGATGAGGTCGATCTGCCACGGCCGCGCCTGCGCGCGGAAGGCCGCCCGCGGATAGCGGTCGCCCGTCCCGCGCGGGATGTAGGTGGTGTGGCACCGGCGCCCCGCGCGGCCATGGGCGAAGCTGAAAGAGACCCACTCCACGGCGAAGGCGCCCGGGGTCGACTGGGGGCTGTGCTGCGCGCGCACGCGCACCCCGATCTTGCCCCACTCGCTCTTCGGATGGTCCCGCCCGACATCGGTCAGCCGCGCCTGGAAGCGCTCGATCACGGCCTGAGCGTCCTGCGCCAGCGCTCCCAGGCTCGCTTCGACCCACTGGTCGATCAGGGCGCCCGCCTCGGCCAGCCCATCCGGGAGCGCCGGCTCGTGCGCATCCCCCTCCCCCACTGCACGCGTCGCGGCCTGTACGTTGGTACGACTCATCACCTTTCCACAGTCTTATCTTTTGGAGTAGCGCCTACCGGCTAGTCACGTAGGCTTCGTCACGGCTTCGGGACGCCCCCTGGACAGGCGTGCCGAGGCCCGTATTCACCTGGCTTGTGAATAGCGCGGCGCTCGTTTCACGTCAGCGCTTTTATTCATTGTTACAGGTCGTTGCGTCGCTTCGCAAGCTCCCGTATAACCATGCAATACGCCCGCTGCGCTCATCACGTCATCGTGGAATCCGCGACACGGCGTGACACCGGGCATTGGCCGGGCACGTCCGCGCGCGTCGATGCGGACATTCACGTCTGACAGCACGTCTCTCATTCAGTGGCTTGCGGCGATTGCCCGCGACCCGCTATTCACATGATGCGCTCGCAGGTTCACTCTTCACGTCGATTCGACAGCAGCAGCCATCCGCGCTCGCGCGCCGACTCACCGGCGCTTCCCGCATTCCCCCCACAAAACCGAACTTTGGGCACTCACGGAGCCGCTCTGATCCATGGGACGCTTGGCTGCATGTTCTCGACGCGCGCTCTACTTCCTGGTCCGCGCTGATCGCCGAATCGCCGATTCCCGGCCCAGGTCCATGACCGGCAATCCTCGTGTCGACGTCTTCTCTACTATTGGAGCCCCCATGTCTGCCGCTGCCCTCGATATCGGTTACTCGAACCTCAAGGTGGCGAGCGGTCGCCCTGGCGGCCCTCCGCGGGTGGTCATCCGCCCGGCCGGCGCCGCCCCCGCCGACCGCTTGGGCGAGCGCATCCGCCAGGGTCACCCCGACGACCCGGACGCGCCCATCTTCGTGGACATCCAGGGCCGTCAGTGGGCCGCCGGGATCGAGCCGGCACGGCTTGATGGGTGGGTGCGCTCGCTCCACGCCGACTACGCGACGACGGACGCCTATCTGGCGCTGGTGCGGGCGGGTCTGGTGCTCACCGGCGAGCGCTATCTGGAGACCGTGGTGACGGGCCTGCCGGTCGGACAAGCCAACGACCCGCGGCGCAGCGCGGCCCTGCGCCAGTTGATCCAGGGTGCCCACCCGACGGGGGTCGGCGTCATTGAGGTGGCGAAGGTGCGCGTCGTCCCCCAACCCGTGGGGGCCTATCTGGACTTGGTCTGGGCGGCCACGGACCCCCGGTTGCTGGAGCGCATCGAGACCGGTGCCGTCCTGGTCCTGGATGCCGGCTTTTACTCCTTTGATTGGGCCTTGGTGGTCGCCGGCGAGTTGCGCCGATCGGCATCCGGCACCAGTCTGGAGGCCATGTCCGTGCTCCTGGAGCGGGCGGCGCGGCACCTCGCCGAGGGCTATGGCGGCAAGCCGACCCCCATCGCCCTGGAGGCGGCGGTGCGCGCCGGGCGTACGACCTGGCTGCAAGCCGGCCACACGGTGACCCTGGCGCCGGTGTTACGCGAGGCGGCCGCCGCGGTCGCCGAAGTCGCCCTCGAGGCGCTGCGCCAATCGCTGCGGCGGGAGGAGGCCAACGTGGACCTGGTGTTGCTCGCGGGCGGTGGAGGTGCACTCTACGGCACCACGGTCGGCAGCCTGTTTCCGGGGGCCACCGTGGTCGGTTCAGACGATCCGGTCGCGGCGAATGTGCGGGGATTCTTTCGCCATGTCCGCTGAGCACGGCCGGCGCATCCCCCGGTTCCAGGTCCAGATCACCAATGCCTACCCCGAGCTGGCCGACGATCTGACGCGGGTGTCGCCGCGCGCTCGCCCGGAGCGGCTGCGCGCGCTCGCGTTGGTGGGCCTGGCGGTGCTGGGCGGGACGCTGCCCACGCGCAGCGCCCCCGCCGCGGCGCCGTCGGAGCCGGCTGCCGACCCGCAGTTGGACCGGCGTTTACGGCTCCTGGACGCCATCTCCGACCATGTCTGACCCGCACAATTTATCTTTTACCGAGCTTTTTTATAGTATTCTTCGGCATATCTTGTTGCTGACGGCCGTCGGTTGCCTGGCCGCAGTGCCGCTTCCCGGTCTGGCGGGCACGCACGCTTCAGGGGCACCGGCATTGGCGGGCACCGCGTTTGAACGCGCCGCGCGGGCGCAGGGTATCCGGCCGGCGCTCCTGTACGCCCTGGCGGTGGCCCGTTCCGGCCAGGTCGATGCGCAGGGCACCGCCGCGCCCTGGCCCTGGACGGTGATCACGCGGGGACGTCCCCACTACTACCCGGACCGCGCCCAGGCCGCGCAGGCAGTCCTGACGCCGGAAGCGGGGCCACCAGAGAACACCATGGACGTCGGTATGACGGGGATCAACATCGCGCACCTGACGGATCGCGTCGACGCGGCATCCGACCTGCTGGACCCCGCGACCAACCTGCGCCGGGCCGCCGAGATCCTCGCCGCGGGGCTGCGCACGACGCCGCACGACCCGGCGTTGGCGATCGGCCGCGTGGCGTATCCCACGCAGACCACCGCGGCGCGCGCCCTGGGCCGGCAGGTCCTGGCCATCGCGAGCGCCGTGGACAGCGCGGCGCGACCCGCGATCCGCGGCGCCGGCACGCAACCGGTGACCGCACCACGCGGCACCGCAGGAGCGGTCCCTGCCGACCAGCGGTCCGTCGTCACGCGCATCCGGTCGGCCGCCGCACGCCACGGGGTGGACCCCGCCTTTGCGCTGGCGATCGCCCAGCACGAGAGCGGTTTCCGCCAATCGGCCGTCAGCCCGAAAGGGGCGCGCGGGGTCATGCAATTGATGCCCGGCACCGCGGCGCGCTATGGCGCTGATGCGCACGATCTGGATCAGAACATTGATGCCGGGGTGCGCTATCTGCGCGATCTGGCGGAGTTGTTCGGTGGTGACGCGGCACTGGTGGCAGCCGCCTATAACGCGGGTGAGCACGCGGTCGTCAAACACGGCTGGCGCGTCCCCCCGTATCGGGAAACACAAACGTATGTGCCGCGGGTCTTGGCGGCGCGGGAGCAACTTTGGTTCCAACCCTCACCGTGAACGCACCGACCCACGCGGCGGCGATCCGGCGGCTCAACACCGCGTTCTTCCTGGCCGCGCGGGACGCGGCCCGCGAGAGCGTGCCGTTCGCGATGGCCGCCTTCGGCGTCCCCGAGGTCCTGGCCGAATGGCTGCAGACCGCCGGCCCGGAGGACGTCATGGCGCTGGCGCAGCTCCCGGTCTGTACGTTTGAAGTGCGGTTGCCCACCCGGGCGGTGGAGACCGTCTGTCTGCCGGGACGCACGCGCCCGGTGGCGACCGACTGCCCGGTCTTCGCGATGCATACGGCGCTGCTGGCCGTGGGGGGCGCCAATGGGTGCAGTTGAGCGCTACGCCGCCTTGCGGTTGGCCGTCCGCCTGGTTCGTCACGGCGTCAAACTCTCCATCGTGCATTCCGGCACCGGCGTCGCCCGCGACTACCTGCGCAACCTCCACCGCGAAATTCACGGCCGTTCGCCCCGCGGCGGCCCCCTCGTGACCAGCGTGGGCACCGTGATCAAAACCCGCCCGCAACAGGCGCATGCCTCCCTGTTCGCCGCCTGGTATCTACGCCTCGATGGACGGGGGCTCTACCAGGCCATCAATTACACCGCCTTGCTCGACGCCTTCGAGCTGTATCTGGCGCTGATCCCCGGGCACCAGCCCCCGCTGCTCGACATCAATCTGGCCTGGGCCACCGCGCGTGACCTGCGCTGCGGCCAGGCGCAGGTGCAGCACTGCCCGACCTGCGACGTGGGGTTTCTCGTCATGCGCGCGGGAATGCTTGGGTCAACCTGTCCGTTGTGCTCACTGTATGCGCGCGTATAGATGCTTCCTCGTCGCGCTTGGCCTGGTCATCGCCGGCGCGGCCAGCGCCGGACCGGAGGGGTTTTACGCGGGCAAAGCGCAGGGTTGGTTCTGGTACCGCAACGCGCTCCCGCCGCCGCTGCCCCCGGAGCCGGTCCCGCCGCCCCCGCCCTCCCCGGCTGCGGTCATCGCGCCACCCGCGGTGGCCGCGGTGCCGCCACCCGCGCCCCTGTCCGCCGCCTGGATGCGGGAGCATCTGGATCGGTATCGGGATCGCGCCATCGATGACCCGACCCCGGAGAACGTCGCGGCCTTCTTCTACTTACAGCGCGTGGTGCTCGACAAGTCCTCGACCTTCGCGACGGTGGCCGCACGCGTGGTCCAGGGCAATCCCGACCTCGACGAGATCACCCAGCGGCCCACCGCGACCTTCGGCGCCAACCTGGCGAACAAGACGGCCGGCGACGCCCGCGACGCCGTGCTCGGGCGTATCGCCCAGCGCGCGGTGGTCTGGTTCTTCTTCCGATCCGACTGCCCCTACTGCGACGCGCAGGCCCCGTTGCTTGAGCTGATGTCCCAGCGCTATGGCTTCACCGTGCTTCCCATCGCACTGGACGGCGCGCCCTTACCCAGTGGGCTTTTTCCGACGTTTCGTACGGACGCTGGCCAGAGCCGCGCCCTTGGGGTGCGCGCCACGCCCGCCCTGTTCCTGGTGCGCCCCGACCCCGCCGGCCCGCAGGTCGCGGCGGTCGCCCAGGGGCTGCTGTCCCTGGCCCAGTTGCAGGAGCGGTTCGTGACGGCCGCGGTCACGGCGGGCTGGATCACGGAAGCCGAGGGCACGCCGAACCGGGCGGTGACTACCGACGTCAGCGCCACGGCGCTCCTGCACGCGGGCGACCTGCCCGACGACCCCGCCGCCCTGGTGGCACGCCTGCGAGACTTCATCCATGACTAAAGCACGCACCCTCGCGCCGCTGGCGATCACCGCTTTACTGCAGGTCGGTATCCTGCACGCCGGCGGCCTGGCGCAGCAGTCCGACCAACTGTTCAATACCATGGTCAACGCGACGACGCCCACCGCCCATCTGGGGCAGCGCCGCGGGGTCTTCGACGGCGGGTCATTACAAGCGCGTAACCGCATCGTCTCCGAATCCCTGATGCAGGTCACCCCGCCGTCGTTCGAAGCCGGCTGCGGCGGCATCGACCTCTACGCGGGCAGCTTCAGCTTCATCAACGCCGATCAGTTCCAGGCGCTGATGCGGGCGATTGCCGCGAATGCCACCGGCTACGCCTTCCAGATGGCCCTGGCCGCCATGTCACCCCAGGCGGCCGAGATCATCTCCAAGCTCCAGGACACGGTGCAGAAGCTCAACTCCGCCTTCGCCGACTCCTGCCAACTGGCTCAGGGGCTGGTCAACGATGCCGCGTCCGCGCTCGACGGCGCCTTGACCTCGAAAACCTCACAAACCCTCGCCGCCACCGGCATCGGTGACATCTTCCAGACCCGCACGACCGCGACCGGGACCAGTCCGGCCACCCAGGCAAAGAACAACTTGACCGACGTGCAGCGGGGGGAGGCCGACTTACAAGGCAATCTCGTCTGGCAGGCGCTCAAACGCACCAGTGTCGCGGGGCGGTTCGTGGGCGGTGACGATGCGCTGCTGGAAGCGATCATGAGTGTCACCGGCTCGATCATTGTCGGACCGCCCGAGGCCGCGCCCGACGGCTACGGGGAAAGTCCGGGCATCACCCCGTTACGCGGTAATGTGCTGTCGGTGCGCGACCTGTTGTGGGGACCCGCCGCCCACGAGCGGGACGCCGCCCGCCGGACGACGCAGACCGTCCAACGCTGGGCGTGCGATGACCGGAGCGTGAATGGCTGCCTGCATCCCACGATCGTCGCGGTGACGGATCTGGTGGGTTTCGCCCAATACACCTCCCGAATCCTCTTGGGTGACCCCGCGCAGGCCGGGGCCGTCGGGCTCGTGGAGAAATTCCGCTGGGGCAACGTGGCGCTGACCGGACCGGAGAAGGCGTTCATGGAACTCGCGCCGCATGGCTTGGGTGCCATGCTCCACAACCTCGGCCAATACGACACCGGGATGGCCCGTGATTTCGCCGAGAAAGCCGCGCCGGTGATCGCCTTGGAGATGACGAAACTGCTGCTGGACGACCTGATCGGCCAGGCGGCCCAGGCGACCGCGCTCCATCAGAACCCCTATGCCAAACGTGAAGGTGTCCGTCGAGGATGTCTATTCCGGGGCGGTGCGCGTGGTCGACAACGTGCCGCTGGGACCCGCCGCGATCGGCGGACTGATGAGCGGGATCGGCTACGGCGTCACCAAGCTGTTCGAGCAGGCTTTCGCCACCCCGACGCTGACGGAGTATGGCTTCGCTGCACCCTTGCACATCCTCCAAGGGGTGCGCCGGACGACGCTGTCGATGACGGCCCTGGGGGCTGCGAACGCCCCGACTGCCGGCGCGGACATGGCGCGGACCTTCGTCAACTACCTCTCCGAGTGCACCTTGTATGGATTCAACAACGGCACCCGGTCCGCCGACGACCTCCTGCGCAATCCCAACTGGCAGACCGCGCTCGGCAGCACGCTGGTGGTGCCGACGACGGAACTGTGGATCGGCGGCACCCCGGTGACGAAGGAATGCCCAGACGCCTGGACCGATCTGTCGCACTACCTCACCACGCAGTACGTGCCGAAGCTGCAAGCCTCGGTAGCGGCGACACTGCGGATCGCCAACCCGAACGATGTGCCGGGGGCAGTGAACTCCGCACTCGACGCGCTCGCGGGGACCGGCGTCGGCGCCCAGAACTACATGGTGATGGCGACCGCGGCGGCCATGCTGCCCTACGCCCGCGCGGCCAATAAGCGCGCACTCCTCCAAGGAGCCGATGCCGCTGCCATCGAACAAGCGGCCCAGCAGCGCAACACCCAGTGGGCATCGGAAGAACGCCTGTTCTCCCGGATCGTGCGGCCGATGATGACGTTCTTTGAAGCCTTCCTGTATGCGGTGTCACCGCTGATGGTGTTCGCGATTGGGCTGGGGCCGACCGGCATCGGGATGGTGGGCAAGTACCTGTTGTTCGGGTTGTGGATTCAATTGTGGCAGCCGATCCTCGCGATCATCAACCTCTATATCATCATGGCGGTGAAGTTCAAGATGGACGCGCTCCAGGATGTGGCACTGGGCAATACCCCGCTGCCGTCAATTCTGGCGAACTGGAAGCTCGACTTCATTTTGAGCGATTATCTGGGGGTCGGCGGGATGCTCGCGGCGAGTACGCCGGCGATTTCGTTGATGTTGATCTACGGATCGGCCATCACCGCGACGCACCTCGCGGGACGGCTCCAGGGTGGGGATCACATCAACGAGAAGATCGCTTCGCCCGATGTGGCGAACCCCGCCGCGGCGCTGAACATGCAGCCGATCATGACGCATGGGCCGCTGTCGGGCACCGTGGCACCCGGCGCCGAGCAGCAAACCTGGTCGGTCAATGTCGGACAAGAAGTCCAGCGGGATCTGCGCTCCAGTCAGCAGGACATGCAGCGGTCAAGCAGCGGGTTCGCGTCGGCGCTCAGTCGCGCGGCCAGTGCCACCGCGTCCACCAGTGGCGAAAGCTTTGATGCGCATGCCAGCACCTGGATGAAGGATGGGGGCAAGAGCCAGACCGATTCGGTGCTGGTGGCAACGGCGGAAGGACTGACCAAACAGTACAGTGAGAGCGGGATGTCGAGCGCGCAGATGGGGGCGATTATTGCGGGTTCGCTCGGGGGAGCGAAGGGAAAGGCGAACATCGCGGCCAAGTTGAGCAGTCAGTACGGCGTCGATAGCGAACTCGCGAACAAGATGGCGTCGGATATCTCGGAAAGAGTGACAACTGATCAGTCGCTGCAGACGCGGATTGCCGAGGGTCTCAAGGTCGACTCGCAGACGGGCGAGCGCAACGTTTTCACGGCGGGGCTGGATCATCGGGAATCATCGCAACTCACGCAATCAGCGGAGGAGGTCCAGTCCGCATCGCGCAGTCTCGAGCGGGCGGAATCGCAGTCCGAGCGGTTCGGCACCCTGGGCGCGTTCAATGGCATTGCGGCGGGTGCCGCATTGGCGCGACCGGAACACCAGGCGCTCAATGAAACCTTGGATCGGACGATTTCGAGCTACAACCTCGACGGCGATCGCGATGCCGCGGCGCAACGGCTCTTGGTCGGTGGTGTCACCGCCGATCCGGACCAGGCGCGGGCGATCGCCGGGATGGGACTGCTGCTTGGTCACACCGACGGTCAGCGGGCCAGCGGCATGACGCCGGGCGAGCGGGCGGGCGCGAAGGCGGCCGGCATGGAGATCCTGGCCAGCGAATTCAATTTTCAAGCACCCCAAGGAATCTCACCCAGCCGCAACGCCGACCTGACCGGCGCGGCGCCCGGCTTCGGCGACACCCAATCCCAGGTCGTGGGCGCCGGACTGCGGGATATCCGGCCAGAGACGGCCAGCCTACCGGGCCAGGTGTCGGCGCATGGCGATGCCACCCGCGATGCCTGGAACCCGGGGGCCGTCGATCGCTTTGCGCAGGGCGCCCGCCACGCGGTGGCTACTTCCGCAGGTCAGGCGCAAGGCGCCTTGCGATCGGAGAAGCAGTCCAGACTTGGCGCGCTCATCGAGCAACACGCGGCGCTCCCGCGCACCGCCGCTCAGGTGGCCCAGAACGAGGCCGGCGGACTGCTCGCCCAGGCGGCGGAGACGGTGGCACTGATTGGGGCCGGTGCCGGCGGCGTCGCCAGCCAGACGGCGGCCGGGGCTCAGGCATTCGCCGGGGCGCTGCGGGACGGCCAAGGCATCGGTGCGGCGGTCCAGGCCGGGCGGACCGCGGCGGGGAGTGAGGCGGGTTGGACCGGCGCCCGTGACGCGATGATCGACGCGCGGATGAATCAGATTTCGTCCTACGGATTGAGCCCCGCGCAAGAGCAACTGTACCGGACGGCGACCGAATCGGTGATCGCCGGGATGCCGAGCGACGCCCACCAGGCCGCGCAACAGGCCGTGATCACGGAGTCGGGCAGCAGCCGCCGGGGCGCGCAGATCGCCGACCTCATCGAGCGCGCGGCGAGCACCAAGGACGACACGGATTTGCGGCTCATCGGGGCATTCAACGAACAGACGCAGCCGCTGGAAAAAAAAGCCCTGAGCTTGGACTGACGGGTGAGCCGCACCGTGGTCCCCTGGGTGATCAGGGACAGGGCGCGACCATCGCCCTGGATTCCCCGGTCGCCAACGCCAATCGCTATCCTGTCACGTCGGGCTTCTCCGAACAGCGTGTGAGCCCAGTCACGGGACAGGTGCGACCCCATCGCGGCGTCGACCTCGCGATGCCGCAGGGGACCCCGATCCATGCCGCTGCCGCCGGGATCGCCCGCACGGGGGTGCAGGCGCACGGCGCCGGCAACTCCATCGCGGTCGACCACGGCGGGGACGTCGGCACCCGCTACCTGCACCTGTCCCGCGTCGCGGTTCAGAAAGGACAGACGGTGCAACGCGGCGACGTCATTGGGTATTCCGGGGATACTGGCGGAAGTACCGGTCCACACCTACACTTTGAAGTCTGGCGCAACGGCGCGGCGGTCGATCCCATGCGGGATCCCCTGACACACGTCCTCGGGTCTGGACACCCGGATCACGCAGTGCCTGCCGTCACAGCAGCACCGTCGCGTCCGGCGTCCGGCGCAACCGACGGTGGTCACCATCAGGCGCCGATTGTCGCACCGGCAGCATTACGAGGCGTGTTCGCCGCGGCGGAGGCGAGACATCACCTGCCTGCGGGACTATTGACGGCCGTTGCGTCGGTCGAGAGCCACTTCAACCCCAAAGCCGTGTCCGACACGGGGGCGCAGGGCATGTTCCAGATCACGCCGGCGACCGCGGCCGATTATGGCGTCGCAAATCCCTTCGATCCGCGCGACGCGGCGGAGGGAGCGGCAAGAAAGCTGGCAACAGATTATGGCAAATTCGGCAATTGGGAGCACGCCGTGCTGGCGTACAACGCGGGGGCTCATCGAATTGATGATTATCTGGCCGGCAGAGGTCAGCCGCTGAAACAGGAGACGGTGGACTATCTGCCGAAAGTGCTCTCTGCATTTCAGCGTGTGAATCGGGGCGCGTGAAGCGCCTCCAAAATTCTCTGGCGTCTCGCCAGAACCTTGTTGGCCGTCAATGGGAGGGAAAGTCATGCGCGATTTCATCCGCCGGTTCCGCCGGGCCATTCGTACTATTCCACGGCGAGTCTGGTGGATCCTCATCACCCCCGTCGCGTTCATCGCTCTGTTCTTGATCGATGGCAAAATGGCTCTCACCGTTTTCTTCGCCGTGTTCGCATGGCTTGTCGTAGTCCAATTATACCGGGATCGACAACTCGTTCAGGCGACTGATAAAAATATCCTTGACGGCATGATAAATCCGGCCACCGGCTTGATGATGAACGGAGACATTAACATCGGCGGCAATAGTTACAGGATGCGGACATCGCGACGATTCATGAGGATGCTATAAAGCCACGCACCAGCACCTTCAATTTCCAAGCGACGCAGTCATTGTTGAACGGTCTCTTAGCGGAACACCGAGGCAACTATGATACTGAAGTTTCCTACTTTTAATTTGGTTGCCGAATAGGAAATACACAGTATGCAGCGCAAAAAAGCGTACACGAAATGATTAGTTTATTAGTGTTAGCTAATATACTTATCAGCCGCTCGACGGCCTCGCTGAGGGCGCGGAATAGCGGCCTATTGCGATGACATTTCAGTGACTTAACGGTGAATGCGGACTCTATTCAGGGTATAATCGAAGGTGCCTAATCCGTTGATTAAAAACTAAACGAGCCCGCATTCCATGTCGATCTTACCCGCTCTCGCCGTGCAGTTCCAAGCCCTCTTTCCGGCGACCGCGCATGGTGCGCGGCGCAGTCGCTGGTTCATCCTGACGCTCCAGGCGATCCTGGTCCCGATCACCGCCTCGCGCACCTCCAACTTGCTGCGGGCGATTGCCACGTTGTTTGGCGTGGTGATCGCCCAGTCGCGGTACTAGGGGTCTGACAATCATTGGAACGAAAACTTACGCTAAGGACTCCGGCCCTGCCGCGACGGCCAGATAGCGGTAGAACGTCGCTCGCGAGATCGCCAGCGTCTTGCAGATCTGCTTCACGCTGAGTGCCCG
>NZ_CAIZIZ010000193.1 GCF_903933125.1 uncultured Lamprocystis sp.
ATCCCAACTCTTCGACGGTTGCCCCAAGGCGCCTCACCGCCCCATCGCGACCGCCATGGGCCGACTGCAACAGGCGTTCACGGACCTCTTCGATCAGGCCAAACTCGCGCCGCTCCAAATTTGACGCATGCGCGCAGAAAATTGTTCGTCAAGGAACCCTAGACAGGCTCTTAACCGACTGGGTGACGGTCAGCGGGGTTGGGGAGATCTCGCTGACGGCCGCGGCGGTCGCCAGGCCGGCGGCGACGAGCAGGCCGATGAGGGAGCTGAGTAATGGGTGCTTCATGTCTGGTCCTCGCTGGAAGAACGTTCCTGACTCCACTGCAATGCCTGTACGTCAAACCCGCCAGCTGGCGGCAATTCCAAATTTTGGCGACATCGCGCGACACTGGGTGCCAAGACGTCGCTGTTCTGCGCTGGAACGTTGCAGCAACCCGCGGGTCGGCCCCGCCGCACCCGGCCCGCGACGCGTCGGCGCCCGCGACATGCCCCAGACCAAGACCAGATCGAGACACCAAGCCTTCATGGAATCCTCCGCAAGAAACAACGGCACAGGCCCGCCGCGACGATCGGTCTTTGGGCTATGCTTATGGGTGACAGCGGAGGCGCCCGCCCAGCGGGTCGTGCGCAAGCTTGCCGCTGACAAACTGCGATCTGGCACCCCGTGGAAGAAACGCAACTCTCATGCCGGCAACGCTGGTGTCTCGGGGCCGCTTTGTGCTTCGACGGACCGTTAAACCTGCACTCTTGGTCGCGCGCTTCGGCCAAGCCGCCAGTGTGCGCCCAAGAGGCTGTCCGCTGCGGACGAGAGCCGTGTCGCGTTCTCCCCGGGTGTCTCCTGCTAGACTTCTGGGTGTTGGCGCCGCTTGCCGGTCGGGGGGATTGGGCGCGGTGCGGCGATCTGGTCCTGGCCGCGAGTGGGGGGAGTTCGCAGGATGGCGATTGAACCGGCCGTGTTTGAGTTAACGGAGCGGGCGTCGGTGCATAGGATTGGAAAAATGAACATGCGAAGGGCCTCGGGTTTTACCCTGGTCGAGATAATGGTCGTCCTGACCATCGCCGTCATCCTGCTGGCGGTGGCCGTACCGAGCTTCCAGAGCCTTGTCCGCAATGGTCGTCGGGCCGCGCTCACCAACGAGTTCGTCCTGGCCCTGACCTTTGCCAAGAGTGAGGCCGTGAAGCGGGGTGTCCCGGTCACCGTCTGCAGCCGGGCGACCAATACCACCTGTACCACCGGTGACGGCGCCACGTGGGACAACGGCTGGCTGATCTTTGTCGATAACGATCACGACGGCATCGTGGACGACGCCGATACGCCTCCGGACTTGGTATTGCGGGCCTTCCCCGCCCTGCCCGACGGGAGTACCTTGCGGGGCGGAGCGAGAAAGCGGGTGACTTTTCACGGCACCGGCTTCAGTAAGGGCTTCACCGATACCTTTCGCCTCTGCGATCCCCGCGGTACGACTGAGGGCAAAGCTATCGTCCTTTCGAATCAGGGGCGCGTGAGAACTACCTCCGGGACCACTTTATGTCCATGATCGTATGCGACCGGTCGGATCGTCCCGCACCGGGTGGCGGACTCGGGCTGCGGCAGGCGAGCGAGCGCGGCTTCAACCTGATTGAAGTGCTGGTCGCCATCGTCGTGCTCGCCATTGGCCTGTTGGGGCTGGCGGGGTTGCAGGCACGCAGCCTGCAAAGCGGCCACGGCAGCTTCTACCGGACCGTCGCCTCGCAACAGGCCTATGACATCGCCGACCGGATCGCGGCCAATCTGGCCGGGGTCGCTGGGGGCCATTATGACAATCTGACGGCGACCATCCCCACCGATCCCAACTGCATGACCGCTGGCTGCACGGCGGCCACCATGGCGTTGACCGATCAATATCAATGGCTGCGGGCCAACGCTGTCGTGCTGCCGGGAGGTTCCGGCACGGTCCGATGCGTCATCGGCCCCACCGCCGCCTGCGTGACCTACACGGCCGGCTCCAATCGCATCTTCGAAGTCACCGTCTTCTGGACTGAACGCTTCTGGACTAAACCAACCCAACACTTCGTCACTCGATTTGCACCATGAATGCCCTCTGTCCACCCCTGACCGCCCCTGTCCGGCACGCCCGGTTTCAGATGTGTCCTCAGCGCGGTCTGACGCTGGTCGAGATCATGATCGCGCTCGGTCTCGGCCTGTTGCTGATCTCCGCGGTCGGTGCGGTCTATCTCGGCAGCAACCAGACCTACCGCGCGGCGCAAGACGGCGCGCGCATTCAGGAGGCCGGCCGCTACGCTCTGGACGTGATCGGTCGCAGCCTGCGTCAGGCCGGCTATGCCTTCGTGACGTCCAACCAATCCGCCGCGATGCCGACATTCGCTGGGATACCGCTTACCGGCACCGATGGTTCTGACGGCGCCCCAGATGTCGTCACCACGCAACGCGACATGACGTCCGGCGATCAGTCCTGTGTCGATTCCAGTGGCTCTGGATTCATTCAAGAGAGTTTCAATCTTGATACGACCAATTTTGAACTGCAGTGCGACGGAACGATCGCCGCCGCTCCCGCCGCGCCAGGGGGCGGGCAGCCACTGCTGGAAGGCGTGGAGGATTTGCAGTTCCTCTACGGCATCGATACGAATACCGACCAGTCCGCCGACCGCTATGTCGCAGCGCCAGGCAACTGGAACCAAGTCGTCAGCGCGCGCGTTTGCGTACTGGTCCGCTCAGAAGACCAAGGCAGCGCGCCGTCCCACCAGACCTATTACAATTGCGCCGGGGCCTTGGGCACTGCCGCCACCGATGCTGAGCGCTTTTCGACGGCGACGGACACGCGTCTGCGGCGTGCCTTTGTGGCCACCTTTACCCTGCGTAACCGCATCACGGTTATCCCCTGATCGCCATGTCAAAATGCAGCCCCTCACCAGTCTCCCCTGGCGCGCGCCAGCGCGGCATGGCCCTGATTACCACCTTGATCTTGCTGGTCATGTTGACGATCATCGCCGTGACCGCCGCGCGCATGGCATCTTTCGAAGAGCGGATGGCCGGCAACATGCGCGACCGGGATGTCGCCCTGCGCGCGGCGGAAATGGGTTTGCGCGATGCGGAGCGGGACATCATGAATGCGGGGCCCCCATCTTCTGCCCGCCACATTTCCGGTTGCACCGGATTCACGGCCGATTGTGGGGCTAGCACCATCACATTGAACGACGACGGACTCTGCTACGGCGGCTTCGGCGGCTATGCCACCCCCATCTGGCAGACGGCTGGCATCTTGACCGCAGCGCCAAGCGCTCCTTATGGCGCGTTCACGGGTGCGGCGGCGATCGCCGGGGTGCCGGCACCGCGCTACCTGATCGAATGTATGCCAAAATCGGATGGTTACTATTATCGCATTACAGTGCTCGCGCAGGGCGCCAAACCCGGTACCGCCCTGATGTTAGAGGAAATGTTCACGCCCGGTGAGTAGCCGCGTGGCGCAATGCATGCCGCAGTCGCGGCGTGCCGCCCGCGCGGGGCCGGTGCGTGGATTCAGCGCGGGGTCGTCCGGCAGCGCAGGGCAGCGCGCCGAGCCGGGCCGGGCCGGGCCGGGCCGGCGAAGGGTTGGCGTGGATCGCCAAGCGTCGATAACTGCTCTGTCGAATACAGAAGGGGCAACCATGAACGTCAAACGCATCCTGCTGGTCTTGCTGTTGGGGCCCTGGTCGATCCCGACCTTCGCGGACCTGGCCCTGTCGCAAACTCCGTTGTTCATCTCATCCGTAGACCCGCGCATTCTGCTCCTGATCTCGCGCGATCATCAGCTCTCGATCAAGGCTTTTACGGACTACACCGACCTCACGGGTGATGCGGTGGTGGACAGCACTTACAACGACCGGGTTGCCTACGACGGCTATTTTGATTTCGGCCGATGCTATAGCTATGTGAACAATCGGTTCGAGCCGGCTGGCGCTGTCACCACGGGCACGCACCAATGCGATGGCAGCACCTGGAGCGGCAATTTTCTTAATTGGTCCAGCATGACACGCATGGACCTGCTGCGGAAGAATCTTTATGGCGGTTTTCGCTCGACCGATACGGTGGGCATCGGTTACGAGACGGTGCTGGAGCGCCATTTTCTGCCCATGGATGTGCATGCCTTCGTCAAGGTGTATGCCCCGCCCAGCACCGCGACCGCCACGCTGCCGTCCATCCAGTCGCTCACCGGTCGGAGCGGGCAGACCGCCATCTCCTTGTGCAACGTGACCGACACCACGAGCACTACCCTGACCGGCCAGATGGCCTTTCCCCTGCCGAGTCCGCTGATCAAGGTGGCGTCAGGCGCTTGGCCGCAATGGGATGCATCGGAGGTGAACGAGTGCGCGGTGAACACCGGCTCCAGCACACAACCCACCGCGCTATTGGACACCTATAATGCTCGGGTCCAGGTCTGCGTTGCCGGTAAGTTGGAACGCAACTGCAAGCCTTATACCCACCCGACCACGGCGATACAGACGCTCAAGCCCACCGGGTTGCTGCAGAAATACGGGGATGTGGATGCCGACCGGCGCTCTCTTTTTGGCCTCATGACCGGCAGTTACGCGGCCAACAAATCTGGCGGAGTGTTACGCAAGAATGTGCTGCATATCACCAACAACGCTAATACCAACGTCGCCACCAACGGTGTCTGCGGCAACAACAATACGAACGACGAAGTCGATGTCTGTACCGGCCGGTTCATCAACCAAGCCGCCACGGATGCAGGGATCATCAATACATTGAATCGGCTGCACATCGCGGGATTTCAGTACAGCGGTTCCGGCACTAACAACAAGCACAAGTATAGTTGCGACAGCCCAGGGCTCTTGAGTTTTACCAATGGTCAGTGCGTAGACTGGGGAAACCCCTTGGGCGAAATGTATCTCGAGGCCCTGCGCTACTTTGCCAACGCTGGCGCTACGTCAGCCTTCGATGCTTGGGCCACGTCGCCCAATACCGACGCCACCATCCTAAACTCGCTACCCAAAGTGACCTGGTCCGATCCGCTGCCCGAGACGGAGTGGTGCGGTCTGTCCAGCATCGTCGTGCTGTCCACGGGGCTCAATTCATTCGATACCGACCAGCTCGCCAGCTTCACACCCAGCGGTGGGACGGCGATTGACGCGGCGGCCCTCACCGTGACCGTGGGCGATGCCAGCCATGAGAACGTCAATGGCGGCAGCTATATGATTGGCAACCTGATCGGTGGATCTGGTACCGATATAAATCACCAGTGTACCGCCAAGACGGTCAGCGACCTGGCCCATGCGCAGGGCATCTGTCCGGAGGTCCCGAGCCTCGAAGGGGGCTATGCCATCGCCGGTCTGGCCTACGCACCCAAGACGATCGATCTGCGTCCTGGTTATGCTACGCAGCGCGCCGCCCGCTGGGGCGGTGCCACGCCGATCAATGCAGACTGGGCGCTGCGCCAGCCGTTCAACACCTATGCGCTGCAACTGGCGGAGACGCTGCCGAGTTTCAGTCCGACCGTCGGCACTCGCCGGGTGACCCTGCTGCCGGCCTGCCAAGCGAACAGCACCGCGAGCCCCGGCGTCTGGACGGCCAGCGCGACCGGCTGGCGCAACTGTTCGATGACCAACCTGGTCGTCGATATCAACGTGGCGCTACCTGACGACGTGGGCACCGACACCTCAGCAAAGACGAAGACCTGCAGCGGCAATGGCACCAGCGCTCAATGCTATACGATTTCTTGGGAAGACTCCACTTGGGGCAACGACTACGATATGGACGGCATCCAGCGACTCGGCTACTGTGTCGGGACGGCTTGCAGCACCTTCAAGATGCTGTGTCCGATCCATCTCGCGGATAACGTCACGAACGAGGCGTACGCCACGATAGGTCCCTGGACCACCGTTGCAGCGAATGAGATCATGATTGCAACCTGCGCGACCCAGGCGCAAGCGGGCCATGCACTCACCTTCGGCTATACAGTCTCGGGGAGCACCAACGACGGCCCCTTTTATCCGATTCTGAGACCGGGCAATGCGAACTTCAACGTCGGGTCTGTATTACCAGTCAACGTGACGAACCCGGTCTATACCATATTCACCCAGGGGATCTCCGTCGCGGGGCTCCTGAAGAATCCACTCTGGTACGCTTCCAAATACGGCGGATTCACCGAGTCCACGCCGGCCGCCGGCACCCCGGCACCCAATGTGACATCGGAATGGGATGCGGACGCCAATGGCACCCCTGACAACTATTACGAAATACGTGACCCGGCGCAGCTTGCTGCGGCGCTGTCGAACATCTTCGATGCGGCATCCCAACCAGACGCCTCGGCGGCCTCGGTCGCGACGAACTCGTCGGACCTGCAGATCGAGAGCCGGGTCTTTCAGGCGAAGTTTTCCAGCGCGGACTGGAGCGGCCAACTGTTGTCTTACCGGATCATCACTGGGGGGGTCCTGGCGACGCTTCCTGAATGGGATGCGGCCGTCAAGATCAACACCCAGGATCCGACCACCGGTCGAACGATCATCACCCGGGGCACGGCGGACGGCATCCCCTTCGTTTATTCAAGCCTGACGGCCGCCCAGCAGGTGTTACTCGACCAGGATGCGGCGGCGGTGACGGACCAGTGCGGCGCAGATCGGGTGGACTTCGTGCGCGGCAGCGCCGCGCGGGAAGGCGCCAACGGGACCTTTACCAACGGATCCTGCACCACGAGCAGGTTTCGCCAGCGCACCGCCACTCAAGCGGGATCACGGGTCCATTTCCGATTGGGCGACATCGTCGACTCCAATCCGTGGTACGTGGGTGCACCGCGCGCGGGATTCTCAGACGTTGACTATCCCGGCTACAACGCATTTCGCATGGCCAAGCTCGACCGCAAACCGGTGGTCTATGTGGGGGCCAATGACGGCATGCTGCACGGGTTCGATGCCTCGTTAACCTTCGATGCAGCGCATCCGGAAGGCGTGCCTACGGCAGCCGCCGGTACGGAGGTGTTGGCCTATGTCCCCACCGCGGTCGTTGGCAACCTCACCAAACTCACCGCGCAGAACTATAACAAGAACCACCGGTACTTTGTCGATGGTTCGCCGATGGTGGCGGATGCCTATTTCCGCGTTGCGGCCGACACCGTCGACTGGCGCACCGTATTGATCGGGGCCTTGGGGGGCGGGGGTAAGGGCTACTATGCACTGGATGTCTCAAATCCTGCCACCTTCAGCGAAGCGCACGCGGCGGACCTGCTGTTGTGGGAATTCGATGAAACGGACATGGGCAACGTCTTTAACTTGCCGCCGGTCAGTGCGCTCACCAAACAGGCGAAGCAGATTGTGCGTGTCTGTACGGCTGGCGCGTCCGGTGCCGCGGCCTGTACGGACAGCAAGTGGGCGGTCATTCTAGGCAATGGCTATAACAGCCTGGCGGGCAAGGCCGTACTCTATGTCCTGTTCATTGAAGCTGGTATCGACGGGGTCTGGACTTCCGGTGACTTCGTCAAGCTGGTCGCGGATGCTCCCGTCTCCCCGGCGACCACCGCCGACAATGGCCTCTCCACGCCAGTCCCCTTCGACAGCAACGGCGACGGTTATGCCGACATCGTCTATGCGGGGGATCTGAAGGGCAACCTCTGGAAGTTTCTGATCGGGCGCAATGCGAGCGATGCAACGGTGACCGGCGTCCCCGCGACCTGGAAGGTCGCATTCTCCGGCGCCCCGTTGTTTGCGGCCAAGGATAGCGAGGCGACTCCCGTGGCCCAGCCCATCGTCGGGCCGCCGGAAGTGACCCTGCATCCCAACGGCGGACAGATGGTCCTGTTCGGTACCGGTAAGTATCTCGAATCGGGCGAGAACACCGCCACCATTGGAGTACAGACTCTGTATGGGATCTGGGACAAGCACGATGGGACGACGACCGTGGGGTTGCGTGCGTCCGATCTGCTCCGACAAACGGTCACCGAGGTGGCGACATTGGCGGGAGGGAAGTACCGTATCCTCAGCCAACACCCGGTCAACTGGCGCGTCTCCGCCGGCGCCGCGGCGAACTGTACGACCCCGTGCGCGCCGACGCATCTGGGCTGGTACCTGGATCTGCCGACGAGCAAAGAGCGCAGCACCGGTATCCCGAAGGTGGTGCGGAAAATGGCCTTCTTCAATACCTTCATCCCTTCAGCCGAGCCCTGCAATGTGGGTGGGACAGGTTGGCTGATGGCCTTGGATTGGCGGACCGGTGGCTTGATCAACTTCCGGGTATTCGACACGGATGCGAGCGGCGCGATCGGCATCGGCGACATGCTGGTCGGGGGATATAAGGTTGGCGCGGCCCTCGGGGGCACCACCCTGATCACCGGCACGACCTCAACCTCGGTCGGGGTGGGCGTGTCATCCCTGACCAGCGGCCGGTTGGTGTCGACGCTGATCAACTTCGGTGAAGTGGTCACCGGCCGCTCCAATTGGCGCGAGATCGTTCAATAGGCAGGATCGAGGTCACGATGATGACGCAGCGTAGCAGGTACGGGAGGCCGGGATCACGTCCAACGGGGCGCGCGGGATTCACGCTTATCGAGTTGATGGTCACGGTCGCCATCGTCGCCATCCTGGCGGCAGTGGCCATTCCGTCCTATGTCGAGCAAGTCCGGCGCGGCAACCGCGCCGAGGCCAAGGGGGCGCTGATGGAGGACGCGCAATTCCTGGAGCGGAACTACACGGTGAACAATTGCTATCACCGTACGGACGCCCGTTTTTGCACGACGACCGCGGCCGACGTGACCTTGGCCCGCGCGCAATCGCCGGCAACGGGCACGGCGAAATACACCCTCAGCGCCGCGTATTCGACACCCTGCACCTTGGTGGGGCAGTGCTTCACCTTATCGGCGGCACCTACCGGGTCCATGACCGGGGATCCCTGTGGTACCTTGACGCTGAATCAAACCGGTGTGCAGGGAGCCGGGGATTACGACAAAGATGGGGACACGGACGCGGATGACGTGGCGGCCTGCTGGCAACGATGATCCCGTCCTTGCGGCAGGGTTCGCAGCGGTGTTGATCCCAACGTGCCAGCGCCGGACGTTGCACGAGCCGCCTCGGCGTGACGTGGGGGAGGTGTTGCGGAGCGTCGCGGCCGAGCATTTCGCCGCCTCGATCGCCGTCGCCCGCCTGGTCGTGGTGGTCCTGGCGGGCGGGATCTGGGGACTGCTCCAGGCCCTGCGCGAGGGGCCAAACCGGGCAGCACCCAGTCCCGCGCGTGCTGGGCGCTGACGGCACTGGCCGGCGGCATTGAACTGTCCATCCTGCGCGGGGGCGTATTCCATCCCCATTACCTGATCCAACTCGCCCCGATTCTTGCGATCTTCGCCGCGCCGCTATGCTATCGCGCGCGGCGCGGGCGGGTTCTGCACGGCGCCTTGGCGATCGCGGTGGCACGTCTGGTTCAGGTCGCGTCGTTCTCGGGGTCGTCGCCTGGCGTTGCCGGATATTCAGCCGGCCAGGAACAGCCGTTCCAGATGGTGCGCGACGGATTCGTCCGTGTTGTTGCCGATGACTTGCAACCCCGGCAGCGCCTGCTTGAGGCGCGGATCCGCGTTCTCCATGACGATCCCGGTGCCGACCTGGGTGAGCATTTCCAGGTCGTTCATCCCATCACCGAAGGCGAGAATCTGCGCCAGGCCGATCCCCAGTCGTTGCGCGACCCCGGCGAGCGCGGCGCCCTTGGAAACGCCAAGGGCCATGATCTCGAGTGTCACGGGGAGCGAAAAGGTGGTGGTGACGCGATCGCCGAAGCGGTCCAGGACCGACTGCTCGATCTCCAGCAGGCGCTCATGATCGCCGAAGAAAAACACCTTCAGCACATTGGTGCCGTCGATGGTCGCCAGATCGACGATGCGATAGCTGAACCCGGAGTCCTGATGGTAGCTCAACAGATAGGGCTCCGGGCGGGCGACCAGCCAGTCAGTCGTGCGATAGATGTTGGTGTGGACATCGGCCCAGGCGGGGTTGGTGATGAGTGCCCGCGCGCATGCCGGGTCCAGTGACCAGCAATCGACCAGACGCGACTCGCGGTCATGCACCGCGGCACCGTTGGATGAGATCAGACAGCCGTGACCACCGAGCTGGTTCGCGTAGGTCCGGATGTCCTGAAAGTGGCGGCCCGAGGCCAGCATCAGATCGACATCGCGTTCGCGCAGCCGGGCGAGGACCGACAGGGTGTAGTCGCCGAGCCGATGCTCCGGATTGAGCAGGGTCCCGTCGAGGTCACAGACCACGAGTTTGTACATGAGTGTGTTCCGGTAGGCCGTTCAGCGCCATCGCAATCAGGAGCAAACAGGTTCTTGAAGTCATTGTCCGCAGCGTGTTGGACTCGGAGTGGCGATCGGCCGCCAGCGGCGCCCGTCGTGGCGCAGCAAGTCCTCGGCGGCCTCCGGTCCCCAAGTGCCGGCGGCATAGTTGGGGAAGTTGCGGGCCGGCAGGGCCTGCCAGACATCCATCACCGACTCCACGATCTCCCAGCCCTTCTCGACCGTATCGGCGTGCTTGAATAGCGTGGCGTCCCCATGCATGCAGTCGTAGATCAGCGTCTCGTAGCCGGTGGCGGGCGCGTTGCCGAAATAGTCCGCGTAACAAAAATCCATGTTGACGGTGCCGATGCGCATGGTCGGCCCCGGAACCTTGGCGCTGAACCCCAATTGGATGCCCTCGTCGGGCTGGATGCGCAGCACCATCATATCCGGATTCATGTCTTCCAGGTCCATGCCCTTGAACATGGTGGTCGGCGCCTTTTTGAACTGGATGGCGACCTCGGTATATTGGGCGGGCAGGCGCTTGCCGGTGCGCAGATAAAAAGGGACGCCGGCCCAACGCCAGTTGTCCATGGTGAGTTTCAGCGCGGCGAAGGTCTCAGTGCGGGAGTTCGGATTGACTCCGGGTGAATTGCGATAAGCCTGGACCTGCTCCCCATTCGGCATCCTGCCTTCGCCATACTGGCCGCGCACCGCATGGGTTAGCACCTGTTCCGGGGTCAGCGGCTCGATGGCGTCCAGCACCTTGTTGATTTCGTCGCGCACCGCGCAGGAGTCGAATGAATTGGGTGGTTCCATCGCCAGGAAACCCAAGAGTACCAGCAGGTGGTTGGGGATCATGTCGCGCAGGGCGCCGGCTTCCTCGTAATAGGCCCCGCGGTGTTCGACGCCGACCGATTCGGCCACTGTGATCTGTACATGGTCGATGTGCTGGCGGTTCCACAGCGGCTCGATGAAGCCGTTGGAGAACCGGAAGACCATGATGTTCTGGACCGTCTCTTTGCCCAGATAGTGGTCGATGCGGTAGATCTGCTCCTCGTCCATGGTCTCATGGAGCATCCCGTTAAGTTCTTTGGCCGACTCCAGGTCGTGGCCGAAAGGTTTTTCGATGATCACCCGGCGCCAGTCGTCCGGGGTTTCAGCGGTGAGTCCGACCTCACCCAGCAGACGGGTGATGCCGCCGAACAGGCTGGGCGGAACGGCGAGATAGAACAGATAGTTGCCCTCGGTGCCGCGTTCGGCGTCGAGGCGCGTGAGATGCTCGCACAAGGCCATGTGACTCTCGACATCGGTGAAATCGGCCTTCATGTAGTGCAGTTGGCCGCACAGCCGATCCCAGGTCTGCGCGTCCCAGGCGCTCCCGACATGTTGGCGCACCTCCGCGGCCAGCAGGTCACGGTAAGCGCCGTCATCCAGCTCCAGCCGGTCGAGCCCGAGGACCGCGAAGGTGTCCGGCAGCAGTCCGCCGTGGCACAGGTGGAACAGTGCCGGGATCAGCTTGCGCTTGGTTAGATCCCCGCCGGCGCCGAAGATGATCATGACGCAGGGCGGAGCCGGCGCGGCTGTCTCGGAACTCATGTGCTGGTGTGACACGGGGCTCTCCTGAGGTCGGCTAAGCAAAAATTATATGGCCTTGGGTTGTTCGTGGTGCCCGCCGAACTGGTAGCGCATGGCCGAGAGCAACTGATTGGCGAAGTCGGCCTCGCCGCGGGAGTTGAAACGTTCATAGAGCGCGGTCGTCAGGAGCGGTGCCGGGGTTCCGGTTTCGATGGCGGCGAGCGCGGTCCAGCGTCCCTCGCCGGAGTCGGAGACGCGTCCGCTGAACTGCTTGAGGTCCGGATCGGCCAGCAGGGCGTTGGCGCTCAGATCCAGCAGCCAGGAGGCGACGACACTGCCGCGCCGCCACACCTCGGCAACCGCGCCCAGGTCGATTGCGTACTGATAGTGCTCCGGGTTGCTCAAAGGGGCGGTCTCGGCATCGGCCGGCCGGTCGGCGCGCCCGACGCCCGCGTGTTTGAGCAGGTTGAAGCCCTCCGCATAGGCCGCCATCAGGGCATACTCGATGCCGTTGTGAACCATCTTCACGAAGTGACCAGCGCCGTTCGGGCCGCAGTGCAGGTACCCCTGTTCGGCCCGGTTCGGCGGGCCGTCGCGCCCGGTCGTGCGCTCAATGGTGCCAAGCCCGGGGGCGAGGGCGGCGAAGATGGGGTCCAGGCGCTCCACCGCCTCGGGGTCGCCGCCGATCATCAGACAGTAACCGCGCTCCAGGCCCCAGACGCCGCCGCTGGTGCCGCAGTCGACGAAGTGAATGCCCAGGGGCCGCAGCCGGTCGGCATGAGCCAGATCGTCGCGATAATTGGAGTTTCCGCCGTCGATCAGGGTGTCGCCCGCGCTCAGATGGGGCACCAGGTCGTCGATGACATGATCGACCACCGCGGCCGGGACCATGATCCAGGCATTACGCGGCTGGGTGAGTCGGGCACAGAAATCGGCTAGGTCGGCGGCGGCGACCGCCCCCTCCGCGACCAGCGCGGCCGCCGCCGCCGCATCCCGATCGTAGACCACACACTGATGCCCGGCGCGCAGCAGACGCAGGACCATATTGGCGCCCATCCGGCCGAGACCGATCATTCCGAGTTGCATGGCGTGATTCCTCTGGTTGTGGTACCGGTGCGGGTTGCTCTTGAAGGCGCATAGCGCCGTTGTCGTAATCGAGGTTTTTTTCTCGTTCCCACGCTCCAGCGTGGGAATGCCGTCCGGCCGCTCCAGCGGCCGGTGGCGCCACGCGAGGGCTTCCGCGTCGCGAGACTTGCTCAGCCCGTAGGTTGGGGTGAGGAACGAACCCCAACCTCCCGGCTACCCTGCGCTTCGAGCACCACCAGGCTGCGCGGCCCCACCCGGATGCAGCCGCTGACGAGCGATGCCGGGTAATCCGGCGGAAAAACTCCCGGCTCCGTGGTGGTGTCGACCGCCAGGAGCCAACGCCGGCCCGGCAGCACCGGCACCGCGAACGCCTGCATCTCCTCCCCCATGTTGAACATCGCGTGCAGCGGCGGTTCCTCCTCCGTGGTCCCCGCCAGGGTGAAGGCCAGGGTGCGGGCCTCCGGATCATCCCAGTCGGGGGCGTCGAGGCTGACCCCATGCCAGGCGATGTCCGGCAGGGTCCGGCCGGATTCGATCTGGCCGGTGAGGAAGCGGTCGCGGGTCAGGCTCGGGTGGCGGCGGCGCAGACAGATCATGCCGCGGACGAAGTTCAGCATGGGCTGGTTCGCCTGCACCTGGTCCCAGGCAAACCAGGACAAGGCGTTGTTCTGGCAGTAGGTGTTGTTGTTACCGCGCTGGGTGTGCAGGACTTCGTCGCCCGCCAACAGCATCGGCACACCCTGGCTCAGCATCAGGATGGCGATGAAGTTGCGGGCCTGGCGGCGGCGCAGCGCGACAATATCGGGGTCGTCGCTCGGCCCTTCGACGCCGCAGTTCCAACTGATGTTGTGATCGCTGCCGTCGCGGTTCTGTTCCCCATTGGATTCGTTGTGTTTGCGGTCATAGCTCACCAGATCCCAGAGGCTGAAGCCGTCATGGCAGGTGATGAAGTTCACCGAGTTGATGGGCAGGCGCCCGCGCGCTTCATACAGGTCGCTCGAACCGGCCAGGCGGGTGGCCACCTCGGAGATCAGGCCAGGGTCGCCGCGCACGAACGCGCGCATCAGGTCCCGATAGCGTCCGTTCCATTCGGCCCAGCGGAAGCCCGGGAAGTCACCCACCTGATAGAGCCCGGCCGCGTCCCAGGCCTCGGCGATGATGTGGGCGCGGTGCAGGTAGGGTGACAACTCGGTTTGCCATAGCAAGGGGGCGTGGTATTGGGGATTGCCGTCCTCGCCGCGGGCCAGCGCGCTGGCCAGGTCGAAGCGGAAGCCGTCCACGTGCATCTGTTGTACCCAGTACAGCAGCGAGTCCACCAGGAAGCGGGTGACGATCGGGTGGTTACAGTTGACGGTGTTCCCGCAGCCGGTATAGTCCCGATACAGTCGCCGGTCGTCGAAGTCCAGGTGATAGAAGACCTCGTTGCCCAGGCCCTTGAGGTTGATGGTCGGCCCGTCCACGCCGCCCTCGGCGGTGTGGTTGAAGACGACATCCAGCAAGACGCCGATCCCGGCCCGGTGCAGGGCTTTGACCAGATCGCGGAACTCATCACGGGCGCGCGCCTGTTCCACCGCGAAGTGGGGGTGGGGAGCGAAGAAGCTGTGAGTGCTGTAACCCCAGTAGTTCGTCAGCCCGCGCCCGGCGGTATCGGGCGGGACGTCCTGGGGGTCGAACGCCATGATCGGCAGCAGTTCCACATGGGTGATGCCGAGTTGCAGGAGATAGGGGATCTTCTCGATGAGCGCCCGGTAGGTGCCCGGGTGGGTCGTACCGGATGCCGGGTGGCGCGTGAAACCGGCCAGATGCATCTCGTAGATGACCGCGCGGTTCATCGGGACGTGGATGGGCGCATCGCCCTCCCAGTCATAGTCGTCACGCACCACCATGGCGCGCATGGCGCTGTCCAGATTGTCGCCGCGAACTCGGGCGCGCTTGCGGTCCCAGAGGCGATCGCTCACGGTGGTCGCCCAGGGGTCCAGGAGCGCCTTGCCGGGGTCGAACCGACAGCCGCTTTCGCGGGTGTCGCAGGGTCCCGCGGCGCGCCAGTTATAGCAGGTGCCGTCGGGGAGTCCCAGAACCAGCACATGCCAGAAATAGAAGGTTCGGTTGACCCTGGGGTCGAGTGAGATGATCTGGAAGGGCGCGGCGGCCTCGACGTGATCGAACAGCAGGAGATCCAGCCGGTCGGCCAGCCGGCTGAAGACGCAAAAGTTCACCCCCGCCGCCGTCACGGTGGCACCGCCCTGCTCCCAGTGGCCGGGAGCGATCTGATAGTGGGACTGGTTCATCCGCATCCCCGCCCGACTAAGCGCGCGCCCCGCGCATGAAGTGTTCGAGCAGCGCCCTGGTGGAGGCGTCATGGTCCGCGGAGACCTGGCCCTCCTGCAGTTCCTTCAGGATAACCCCGGCGAGCTGTTTACCGAGTTCCACCCCCCACTGATCGAATGAGTTGAGGCCCCAGAGAATGCCCTGGGTGAAGATGCGGTGTTCATAGAGTGCGATCAGGGCGCCCAGCGTGTGGGGGGTGAGGCGCTCCATGAGGATGCTGTTGGTCGGCCGGTTGCCGGGGAAGGTGCGGTGACTGGCCAGGAATTGCGCGCGCTCTTCGGGCATCCCGGCCGCCCGCAGTTCGGCCAGGGCTTCCTCGAAGGTGCGCCCGCGCATCAGCGCCTCGGTTTGGGCGAAATAGTTCGCCATGAACTTGGCGTGATGGTCGCCCAGCGGGTTGTGGCTGTGGACGGCGCCGATGAAGTCCGCCGGGATCATCTGGGTGCCCTGGTGGATGAGCTGGTAGAAGGCGTGCTGGCCGTCGGTGCCGGGCTCGCCCCAGACCACGGGTCCGGTGCTGTAGTCCACGGCGACCCCGTCACGGGTGACCCGCTTGCCGTTGCTCTCCATATCGCCCTGTTGCAGATAGGCGGGCAGGAAGCGCAGATACTGATCATAGGGCAGCACGGCGTGCGTGCGGGCGCCGGCGAAGTTGGCATACCAGACGCCGATCAGACCCAGGATGGCGGGGATGTTTTCGCTGAGGTCCGCATCCCGGAAGTGCTCATCCATCGCATGGGCGCCCTCCAGCAGTTCCACGAAGCGGTCGAAGCCGACGGCCAGGGCGATCGGCAGGCCGATGGCGGACCACAGTGAGTAGCGTCCGCCCACCCAGTCCCAGAAGCCGAACATGTTGGCGGTGTCGATACCGAATTCCGCGACCTTGTCGCCATTGGTCGACACGGCCACGAAGTGACGGGCCACCGCCGCCGGGTCTTGCAGCGCCGCCAGGGTCCAGTCCCGCGCGCTGTTGGCGTTGGTCATGGTCTCCTGGGTGGTGAAGGTCTTGGAGGCCACCACGAAGAGGGTGGTGGCGGGGTCCAGATGGCGGACGGTCTCGGCGAGGTGGGTGCCGTCGACGTTGGACACGAAATGGACGCGCAACGTGTCGCTGAGATAAGGACCCAGCGCGGCGCAGACCATTTTCGGTCCGAGGTTGGATCCGCCAATGCCGATGTTGACCACGTCGGTGATGGCGCGGCCCGTGAAACCCTTCCAGTCGCCGGAGCGGACCTGCGTGACGAATACGGCCATGCGCTCCAGCACCGCGTTGATCTGCGGCATCACGTCGGCGCCATCGACATAGATCGGCCGGTTCGACCGGTTGCGCAGGGCCACGTGGAGCACGGCCCGTTGCTCGGTGTTGTTGATCTGGTCGCCCGCGAACATGCGTCGGATCCAGCCCTGCAGATCCACTGCCGCCGCCAGGTCGAACAGGAGCTTGAGCGTCTGGGGCTCGATCAGGTTCTTGGAGAAGTCGACCCGCAGTCCGGCGGCGGACAGGGTCATGGCCGCGGCGCGCTTGGGGTCGGCCGCGAACAGGTCGCGCATCCGCGTGTCTTTCATCTGCTGCCAGTGCCGTTCCAGGGCCTGCCATTGGGGGGTCTGAGTGACGAGCGACATGGGCTTCTCCTTTGGTTGGTAACTCTTATCGGTGGTAGCGCTATTCTGGTTCGGTCGATGTTGTCCGAGCCCCGTGCGGAGCGCGCCAAGCCTAGCACGACCGGTGGTTCCAGGCTGACCGCAATTGGGCTGCTTCAGTCCGCCGCGTCGAGCCCGTTGCGCCAGTCCTGGTCCTCCCGATCGAACAGCCGGTTGGCCTCCGCCGGTCCCCAGGACCCGGCAGCGTAGGTGTGGATATAGTCCCGCTCGGTGGCCCATAACTGCAACACCGGATCCACCACCTGCCAGGCCCAGTTGACCTCGTCGGCACGCAGGAAGTGGGTATGGTCCCCGGCGATCACGTCCAGGATCAAGGCCTCGTAGGCCTCGTTGTGCTCCGGGGACAGTGTGCAGGAGGAGGCGTCCAGGCGTTCGGTACGGGTGCGCATCTCAAGCCCCGGCTGCTTGACCTGGAGTTCCAGACGCATGCACTCGTGGGGCTGCAGGTTGAGCAGGATCCAGTTCGGCTTGAGTCGCGTGATGGGCGTCGGTTGGAACAACTGCTGCGGCGGGTGCTTGAAGCGGATGGCGATCATGGAGTTGGTTCCGGTCAGCCGCTTGCCGGTGCGCAGATAGAAGGGGACGTTGCGCCAGCGCCAGTTGTCGATATAGAGCTTGAGTGCCGCGTAGGTCTCGGTCGTGCTGTTCGCGGCAACCCCCGGTTCTTCCAGGTACCCCGGCACCTTGCCCTGGGAATCCCGTCCCGGCGCGTACTGGGCGCGTAACGCCTGGGCGTGGACCGCCGACCGCGGGATCGGCCGGATCGAGCGCAGGACCTTCACCTTCTCATCGCGCAGCGCCTCGGCGTCCAGGCTGGGCGGCGGCTCCATGGCGACCAGGGTGAGCAACTGCAGCAGGTGGCTTTGAATCATGTCGCGCAGCGCCCCAATGCCGTCATAAAAACCGGCCCGCTCGCCAATGCCCTGGGACTCGGCGTGGGAGATTTGCACATGATCGATATAGTTGCGGTTCCACAGGGGTTCGAGCATGAGGTTGGCGAAGCGGAACACCAGGATGTTTTGCACTGTGCTCTTGCCGAGATAATGATCGATCCGGTAGACCTGGTCTTCGGCGAAGCAGCGGCGCAGGTGCTGGTCCAAGATGCGGGCACTTTCCAGATCGAAGCCGAAGGGTTTTTCCACGACCAGGCGGGACCAGCCCTGGTCCTGCGCGTGCAGCCCCAGAACCGTCAGTTGCTCCGCCACGATGGCGTAGTGGTGCGGGGCGATGGCCAGATAAAATACCCGGTTGTTCGGTAACTGGTCTTCGTCGTGCAAGCGCCGGGCGAGTTCGGCATAGCCCGCGGCGGTCTCCAGGTTGCCCTCGGCGAAATGCAGGCGGGCCAGCAGCGGCTCCAGCACCGCCGCTTGCGGGCCGCCCTTGATCCGCGCGGCCAGGATGCCCTGGACCACGTCGCGCCACTGCGCATCCGACCAGGGCCGACGACCGCAGCCGAGGATGCGGGTCTGCGGATGCAGGTGCCCCGCCGCCTCCAGGTAATAGAGTGCCGGCAGGAGCTTGAGACCCGCCAGGTTGCCGGTGGCCCCGAAGATGACAATCGTGCATGAATCCAACATGGAAGCCCCTTTCGACGAAGGAAAAATGTGCTAACGTGGCCGTCGTCAAAAAACTGCCACAACTGGTGGCAACCCCAATCCACCCCCAAGGACGCCCGCGGCGTCCTGCCAGATGCAGGGACCCGTTATGGACCAATCACCTGATCGGCACCCCAGCCTGGCCGGCCTGCGGGTCCTGGTGGCCAGCAGCGAGGCGCACCCCCTGATCAAGACCGGCGGCCTGGCGGATGTGGCCGGCAGCCTGCCCATCGCCCTGTGCGACCTCGGCCACGACGCCCGGTTGATTATGCCTGGCTATCCGCGCGCTGCACGACAGTTGCGTGCGTCCACCGCACTGTGTGAGGTCGCTATCGCGGGTGCCAAGGGCGCGGTGCGCATCATCGAGGGTCGTCTCCCGGACCATGAGGTGCCGGTCTATCTGGTGGATGCGCCCGAGTATTTTTGTCGTGAGGGCAATCCTTATACCGACCTGTCCGGGCGCGACTGGGGCGATAACGCGGAGCGCTTCTTGTTGTTCAGCCGGGTCGTGGCGCAGCTGGCCGCGGGACTGCCCGCGCTCGGCTGGCGGCCCGATGTGCTGCATGCCAACGACTGGCAGACCGCGCTGGCTCCGGCGCTGTTGCATGGCGTTCCGGAGCGCCCGGCAACCGTCTTTACGATTCACAATCTGGCGTATCAGGGGCTCTTCGACCGCGCAACCTTCGACCGCATCGGTCTGCCCCTGGCCCTGTGGAGTGTGGCCGGGCTCGAGTTTCATCAGCGGATGTCGTTCATCAAGGGCGGGATCGTCTTCGCGGACCGGGTCAACACCGTCAGCCCGACCTATGCGGAGGAGGTGCGCACGGTGCGCGGCGGCTGCGGGTTGGAAGGGCTGCTGCGCCAGATCGGGTCACGCTTTTCCGGCATCCTGAACGGGATCGACTATCGGGACTGGAATCCCGCCACCGATCCGCTGATCCTCCAGAACTATGAGGCGTCGACCTTCAATCTGAAGGCGGAGAACAAGCTGGACCTGCAGCGCGAGTTCGGGCTGACCCGCAACGAAGGCGCCTTCCTGATGGGCTATGTCGGTCGTCTGGTGGAACAGAAAGGGCTGGACCTGATTCTCGGCGTCCTGCCGGGGCTGCTGCAGGATCCGGATGTGCAGTTCGTGGTCCAGGCCTCCGGCGAGCGGCCGCTCGAAGAGGCGCTCCAGGCCCTGGCGACCGAGCGTCCGCGTCAAGTCGGGGTCTCGTTCGGTTACGACGAGAATCGTGCGCACCGCATCGAGGCCGGCTGTGACGCCTTTTTGATGCCGTCGCGGTTCGAGCCCTGCGGGCTCAATCAGCTCTACAGCTTGCGCTATGGTACGCCGCCGATCGTCCATCGCACCGGCGGTCTGGCGGATACGGTGGTCCATGCCGGCGCCGAGACGCTGGCGGCCGGGGCCGCGACCGGTTTCCTGTTCGAGGAGCCGAGCGTGGCCGCACTCGGGAAGGCGCTCGGGCAGGCGTTGGCGCTGTACCGCGGCAATCCGGACGGCTGGCGCGCCCTGGCGATCACCGGGATGGCGCGGGATTTCAGTTGGGAGGCTAGCGCGCGCTCCTACGTCCGACTCTATGAGGAGGCCATCGCCGATCGGCGCATTGCCACGGCTGGTGTGAACGAGGCTTCGCCGGCCTGATATCCGGGCGCGGTTGACATTAGGCTCTTCGGGTGCGTAGTCAGGCCATCCTGGCCTGACACCGTCAGGGCTGGAAGCCCTGACTACGCACGCCGCTGGCCGGGATTACGACCAAGGCCCACCCGATCGCCCAGTCGATCGCTCGCTCAGGCAGCCTGCGCGGGGATCGATTCGCCGGTGCGGGTCACCCGATTGGTCTCATTGAGGTAGACCAGGGCGGGTTTGAAGAGTCGTGCCTCTTGCTCGCTCATCCCGGCGTAGGCGCAGATGATCACCCGATCGCCGGGGGCCGCCTTATGCGCGGCCGCCCCGTTGACCGAGATCACCCGTGAGCCGGCCGCGGCGCGGATCGCGTAGGTGGTAAATCGCTCACCATTGGTAACGTTATAGATTTGGATCTGCTCATACTCCCGGATGCCGGCGAGCCGCAGCAGTTCCTCGTCGATCGCGCAGGAGCCCTCGTAGTCCACTTCGGCGTGGGTCACGCAGGCCCGGTGCAGCTTGCATTTCAGCAAGGTCAGTTGCATGTGCATTGTCCTCCGCTTGGCCGCTTGGGCCGGGGGGTGGTTAGGGCCTGAAATCCCGTAAAAAAACCCGATTTATTTCAGATAAGTGACGATTCTAGCGCAGAGTTTGCTGCGCCGCACCATCGTTTATGTAGTCAATTCAGCCGAGTTGTCATCAGCTCGGCCGAATCAGGCGCAGGTTATCGATCAGCCGCGCCCGCCCCAGATAGGCGGCTGCCAGGATCACCAGATCCCGATCCGCCGCGGTCGGCTGCCCCAGATCCTCGGCCCGTCGCACACTGACATAGTCAGGCCGCAGCCCCGCGTCCGCAATAGTCGTGATCGTCTGGGCCTCCGCCTCGGGCGGTGCTGTACCGGCGCGAAGTCTCTGGGCAGCGTCGGTCAGTGCCCGGTAGATCACCGGCGCGCGCGCGCGCTCGGCGGCGGTAAGATACCCGTTACGCGAGCTCATCGCCAAGCCGTCCGTTTCCCGTACCGTGGGTACGGTGATGATGGTCACCGGCAGCGCCAGGTCCGCAACCATCCGGCGGATGACGAGGCATTGTTGGAAATCCTTCTCTCCGAACAACGCCAGGTCCGGTTGGACCATGTTCAGGAGTTTGCAGACAACGGTTGCCACGCCGATGAAATGGCCCGGCCGACTGGCCCCGCACAGCAGATCACTGACTCCCGGCACTTCGACCCGGGTGTGCGTCTTCTGTCCGTGTGGGTAGACGGTGTCGACGTCTGGGGTGAACAACAGGTCACAGCCGGCGTCGGTCAGCAGCTCCGCGTCGCGTTGCGGGGTCCGCGGGTAGGCCGCCAGATCCTCGGTGGGGCTGAATTGCAGCGGGTTGACGAAGATGCTCGCCACCACCCGCGGCGCCTGTTTGCGCGCCTCGCGGACCAGCGTGATATGGCCCTCGTGGAGGTTGCCCATGGTCGGCACGAAGGCGATCCGTTCGCCCGCGGCCCGCCAGGCGCGGCACTGGCCGCGCAGATCATTCAGTTGTTCAACGATGTGCATGGGGGGGCCTCGGATTCCTCAGGTTCTCGTTCCCACGCTCCAGCGTGGGAATGCCGTCCGGCCGCTCCAGCGGCCAGTGGCGCCACTTGACGGCTTCCGCGTCGCGACTTGCTCCCACGCTGGAGCGTGGGAGCCAGATCGCAACGATAGTATTTGTTGTTTAGTAGGGCGTCTCTTCAGTGCCAGGGAAACTGCCGGCCCGGACGGCCGCCACATAGGCCGCGAGCGCCTCCGACACCGCACCCCGACCCTTCAAAAAGTCCCGGCTGAACCGCGGCGACCGGGGACTCAGGCCCAGCATGTCGTGGAGAACCAGCACCTGGCCGTCGCAACCGGCCCCGGCGCCGATGCCGATGACCGGGATGGTCAGCGAGCGGGTGATGGCCTCGGCCAGGGCGGCCGGTACGCATTCCAGCACCAGCAGACTGGCGCCGGCCTCCTGGAGTGCCAGGGCATCCTGGCGGATGGTCTGCGCCGAGTCCGGGTCGCGCCCCTGAAAACGGTACCCGCCGATGCGGTTGACTGATTGGGGCAGCAGCCCGAGGTGGGCGCACACCGGCACCCCCTGTTCGGTCAGGCGCCGCACCGCTTCGACCATGTTGGCGCCGCCCTCCAGTTTGACGACCTGTGCGCCGCCTTCCTGCATCAGGCGGCCGGCATTGATCAGTGCCAGCTCCGGGGTGGCACAGGCAAGAAAAGGCAGATCGGCGATCAGCAAGGCATGGCTGCGACCGCGCGCCACGCACGCGGTGTGGTAGGCCATCTGATCGACCGTGACCGGGACCGTGGTCGAGTGTCCCTGCAAGACCATCCCGAGTGAGTCACCGACCAACAGGACGTCCAGGCCGGCGGCATCGAGCAGCCGGGCAAAACTCGCGTCATAGCAGGTCAAACAGGTGATGCGCTCGCCGCGGGTCTTCATAGCGGCGAGCGTCGCGACTGAGATCGGCGCGGCGGGCATGGGGGGGCTCCGGGTTGAGTTGCGGGGTGTCCGCGGCGGGTGCGCAGGCGCCCGGTTGGGTGCCTGTGTCCTAGACAGTCACAAGGATAATGCGCGCGGCCTGGGCGCGCTAGTTGGTTTCGGCGATTGACAGGAATGAACATCCCGACCGCGCAGGCCGGCAAGATCCGGAGTGGCTGTCGGGGCGACTTCAGTCGCCTCTAAATATCGGTCGATCCTTTCTCTGACGTGCGACGGTAGGGGCGAATATCGGGGCGACTGAAGTCGCCCCTACATCGCGGTCGATCCTTTTCCGCAAACCGCCTTACGGCGGTCCGGCCTGATCCGGGATCAGTTGAACATCTTGCAGGCCATCGAGGGCGGCCACCAGGTCCACCAGCAGCCCCTGACCGGGGATCAGGAGCCGGGACGGCGCGATCTCAGCGAGCGGCACCAGGACGAAAGCGCGGTGTGCGATCTCGGGATGCGGCAGGACCAGATCGGGCGTATGCAGCGTGAGTTCACCGAAGACCAGGAGGTCCAGGTCGAGACTGCGCGGTCCCCAGCGGACGCCGTCGCGCACCCGACCATGGGCGTGCTCGATTGCTTGCAGGGCCGCGAGCAGTGCCGGCGGGGTCAGCGTGGTCGCGATCGAAGCCGCCGCGTTGACGAATGGGGGCTGTGCCACCGGGCCGACCGGCGCGGTGGCATAGAGCGAGGAGCGAAAACACAGGGTGCAGCCGGGCATCAGGGCGAGTTCGTCCAGGGCGCGCAACACCTGTGCATGCGGGTCCGCCAGATTACTGCCCAGTCCGATATAGGCCATGACCGGCGGATGGCGCTGCGCCCGTACCATCATTACCCAGCGACCGGGCTGGCCGCCGCGGGCTTACGCCGCCGCGGGCGTTTGCGTTTGACGCCGCCCTCGCTCATAGTCGAGCGATCCGTCGGGTCGGCCTCCTGATAGCGCGTCCACCAGTCGGCAAGTTCCGCATCGGCCTCTCCGGCCTGTGCCCGCAGCACCAGAAAGTCATAGGCGGCGCGGAAGCGGGGATGCCCGATCAGGCGTGACGGCCGCTTGCCGTCGCGCTGCAGCAGGCGCGGCTGGAGGGACCAGATCTCGCGCATCGGCAGCGAGTAACGTTTCGGAATGGACACCAGGGGCTGCTGGCGGGCGCAGACCTCGTCGGCCGCTTGCAGCATCGCGTCGGCGTCCACCATGCCCTTGGCCAGGAGTTGTTCGTACCGTTGCCGTACCGGCTCCCACAGCAAGACCGCGTAAAGGAAGAAAGGCGCGACGGGTTTGCCTTGCTGGATCCGCTCGTCCGTCGTGCGCAGGCCGCGGCTGACGAAGGTGATGGGGAAGGCGTGGTCCTCTTGGGCCAAGCAGGTCTCGGTGGCCGGGAACAGATACCCGAAGAGCCCGTAGTGACGCAGTTTCTCGAAGGTTTCGAGCCCGTAGCCGGCGTGGAACAGCTTGATCAACTCGTCGAACAGGCGGGCCGCGGCGATGTCGCCGAGCAGGTGCCCGAGTTCGAACAGGGGGCGCTCGCTGTCCGGTTCCACCGCGAACCCGAGTTTGCAGGCGAAGCGCACCGCGCGCAGCATCCGCACCGGGTCCTCGCGATAGCGGCGGGTGGGGTCGCCGATCAGGCGCAAATGCCCGTTGCGCAGATCGTTGAGGCCCCCGGTGTAGTCGATCAATGAGAAGTCATTGATGTTGTAGTACAGCGCGTTGATCGTGAAGTCCCGCCGCAGGGCGTCCTCCTCGATGGACCCATACACGTTGTCCCGCAGGATCATGCCATTCTCGACATGGCGCTCCGCGTCGACATCGTCCGCCCCGCCGGCGCGGAAGGTGGCGACTTCGATGATCTCGCGGCCGAAGTGCACATGGGCGAGACGGAACCGGCGGCCGATCAGACGGCAGTTGCGAAAGACCTGGCGAACCTGTTCAGGGGTGGCATCGGTGGCCACATCGAAGTCTTTGGGCTCATGGCCCAACAGCAGGTCGCGCACGCCGCCGCCCACCAGATGGGCAGCGAAGCCCTCCTGCTTCAATTTGTAGAGCACCTTCAGGGCCTGCTCGCTGATATTGGCGCGTGAGATGTTGTGCTCGGGGCGCGGCACGATCAGCGGACCCGCCACGGTGGCGGTGCGTGGTGCCTCGGGGTCGTATTCCTGCATCACGTGATCGGAGAGTCCTTCAGGTCGGGAGTGGGGTTCGAGAGTCGCCTGACATCAATGTAACCGCCGCTTGTTGTGTGGCGGGATCTCCGTATAATACGCCCTTCTTCGCATCCGTACCGCTCCCTTCGTCTAGTGGCCTAGGACACCGGCCTCTCACGTCGGTAACAGGGGTTCGAAACCCCTAGGGAGCGCCAATTAGATTAGGTGGTTAGCTCGGATCCGTCCGACTGTCGCCTTAACCGTCCGAAGCTTTTCCGAATATTTGGTCTAGCTCGGGCGGTTTTTTATGCCCACTCGGTTGGGAGGGTGAGATGGCGAGAAAGGCGATCGTACGAGTGTCGGACTGGGCGCGAACCAAGGCCGAGCTGTCGGACCTGGCGCGCCGGGCCGAGGAGGGACAGGTGTTGCCAGAGGCCGATTATCAACTGGGGTTTGCTAGCGCGGCGCACCTCTTCGATGCGTTGCCCCCCGCGCGGCTAGCGCTCTTGGACGCGCTGAAAGGGTTCGGCGCGGTGTCGGTCGAGGCCCTAGCCAAGCATTTGGGGCGGGCTCACGGGCTGGTCCAGTTGGATCTGGCTGCGTTGCAGGAACTGGCGCTGGTGGAGCAGGATGCGGCGGGCCTAGTTTTCGTGCCCTGGGAAGAGATTCAAATCCAGGTGACCCTGGCCGGGGCCAAGGCGGCTTAGGCGATTTCTGTCCTCGCCCAGTCGGTGGGACGTGCCGACCCGGTATTCGCTGCGGAGAGGGCGATGATCGAAAGTTTGCGGAACACTCCCTTGCTGTCCGAACTCAGCGACACCCAGTTGCAGCGGGTCGCCGCTCGTGGGGTCCGCCATTGTCTGGACGAGGGACAGTGGCTGTTCCGTCAGGGCGATCCGGCGCGTTGTTTCTATCTGGTGGAGTCGGGTCAAATCCGGCTCTTTCGACTCGCGCCGGACGGGGCCGAAAAGGTCATCGAGATCGTCTCGCCGGGCCAGACTTTCGCCGAGGCGCTGATGTTCCTCAAGGCTCCGCGCTACCCGGTGTGCGCCGCGACGCTGGCGCCCACCGTCCTGCTCGCGATTGATGCCCAGGACTTCGCCGCCATGCTGCGTGAGTCGATGGACACCTGCTTCGTCATCATGGGGGCGCTGAGCCGGCGCCTGCGGGGGCTGATCGGGGAAATCGATAACCTCACGCTGCACACCGCCAAGAGCCGGGTCGCCCGCTATCTGCTTGCCCACTGTCCGGAAGACCGGCGCGCCTTCGCCCTGGACGTGCGCAAGGGGGTGTTGGCCTCGCGGCTGTCAGTGAAACCCGAGACCTTTTCGCGGGTCATCAAGCAACTGACCGATGACGGCATCATCACGATCCACGGCGCTCACATCACCATTCTGGAGCGGATCGCCCTGGGCGAACTGGCGGAACTGACGGCGACCAGCGAGTTGGGCAGCGTGCCGGGTGAGATTGCCACTGGCGCGATGCCCTAGTGGATGCGCTGCGCTTATCCACCATGAGCCGGGCGCCGCGCGTCGGGCTCTTGTTCGACTTCGATTTCGATGCGGTGGCCCATGCGCGGCTCGCCGGCGCGCCGTTCCGGTTCGATCGGGCCGGGTTCGACCTGTTCTCTTTTCCGAGCAACCTGGGCCTGATCGGCTTCGATCTCGAACGCTTCGTCCAGGGCCTCGCACGGCGGGCGCGCCGCCGCGGCTGGGCGGGAGTGGTGTCGCACCAGGACCAGTACGGTGCCCTGGCGGCGGCCCTGGTCGCGGAGGCCGCGGGATTGCCGGGGACCTCTCCGGAGTCGATCATCGCCTGTCAGCATAAGCTCCACGCGCGCCGGGTGCTGGAACGGGTCTGTCCGCAGGCCAATCTGCCCTTCGCCGGACTGGACTGCGACTACGGTCAGCCGATTCCGCAAGGGCTGCGCTATCCGTGTTTCGCCAAACCGGTCAAGGCTGCCTTTTCGGTGCTGGCGCGCCGCGTGGACAGCCGCGCCGAGTTACAGGCGCACACCCGTTTCGGTCGCCGCGAGCAATGGCTCATCCGCCGTCTGGTCGAGCCATTCGACCGCATCGTCCGGCGGCGTTTGCCCGAGGCCGGCAGCGCTCACCGCCTGTTGCTGGAAGAACCCCGGAGGCTTGCGCAGTACAACCTCGACGGTTTCGTGCACGAGGGCCGCATGCAGGTGCTCGGCGTGGTGGATGCGATCCTGTATCCCGGCACCCAGGCGTTCCAGCGTTGGGAACTGCCGAGCCGGTTGCCGCCGCCGGTCATCGCGCGGGCGGCGGATATCGCACGCCGGTTCCTCAATGCGGTGGACTTCCGCCGCGGTCTGTTCAACATGGAATTCTTCTACGATGCCGCCGCGGACCGGGTGACGGTGATCGAGTTCAACCCGCGTCTGGCCTCCCAGTTCGGCGATTTGTACCGGCGCGTCCTGGGCCTGGACCCCCATGCCATGGCCCTGGCGCTTGCCATCGGCGCGGACCCCCGATGCTTGCCGCGGACCGAGCCGACCGCGGCCGTTGCCGCGAGCCTGGTGTGGCGGGCCTTCCATGCGCACGAGGTGCCGCCCATGCCGAGTCGCGCCCGGCGGGCGGATCTGGCGCTGGCCTTGCCGGACGCGCTGCTGTTCACCCAGCCGAAAACCCGGTCGGCCATCGCACGGGATCTCAAATGGCTCGACAGTTACCGCTACGGTCTCCTTCACCTGGGCGCCCGGGATGCCGACGACCTGCGGCAGCAGTGCGAACAGGCCGCGGCGCTGCTCGGTTGGCCCAATGCACCCTATGCGCGGGGGCCTGGGTCACCGCTGAACGCCGACGGCTGACCGCCCCGATCGGCCCCAATCGTCGGTTAAGAGTCGCCGTTGCTTCAAACGCCTCACAGGAGCCCGTGCTCGCGTGCCCGCGACACCGCCTGCGTTTGGGAATGGACATTGAGTTTGCGATAGAGGTTGCGAATATAGGACTGGACGGTTGACAGCGCCACGCCCATCGTGGCGGCCGCCTGAGCATAGGACTTGCCGCGCGCGAGGTGCTCCAGCAGTTCGGTTTCCTTGCTCGTCAGCCGGGGCAGATCGGCGGCGCCGGCCGCCGGCCCTTGTCCGGCGAGTTTGAATAGATAACGTGCCAGTTTCGGGCTGATCGGATAGTTTCCCGCCATGATCTGCTCAATGGCGCGCGTCATCGAAATACTCGAATCGCCCTTCAGGATATAGCCGAGCGCCCCGGCGCGAATGGCGTTGAGCACCCGCGTTTCAGCGGAGACGACTGAAATGACCATGATCGGCACGGTGGGAAAGCGAAGATGCACGGCGCGGATGACATCAATCCCGTCGAGGTCCGGCAAACCCAGATCGACCAGGGCCAGGTCAAGGCGCGCGTCGGGGGCGTTGCAGCAGGCCAGGGCCGCGGTTCCGGTTCGGCAGCCATGCACCAGCCACGGGATCCCCAATTGGTCTACCGCTTCGCCGATGGCGCGTTGGAAGTAGGGATCATCCTCGACGACCAATACCTGTCGCACCGTGGGAATGGGGGTCGTTGAAGACATGTTTGCTTGGCGGATACCTTTACAATCGTTGTCGTTGTCGTTGTCGTAATCGAGTTCAGTCGATGATCCGCGCGAGGATGCGTTGGTCCCGTGCGTGGCGATCAAAGCTTCTCAAGCGCTTGACGGTGTTATGCGCCCAAGCGAAGGTGTCAGGCCAGGATGGCCTGACTACGCACCCGGCGAGCCCAAGTGGCCGGAATCTTGATCGAGGCCTCCGTGATTCGCCGCCGGGCCTGGCATGGCCTGCGTTACCCATAAATATGGGGTGCCGTCACCCATGGATATGGGGTTTACGCGGAGCGAGCGCCACATCAAAATCAACCACCAATTCTGAGCACTTGAGGATCGGTGCGCCTCACCCAGACCACCCGGGATTGTCGGATGGACCCACAACAATTCAAGGTATATCACTTGGGAGCAGGGACGTTCGGGACGAGGAGCCTGGAGACAGGGACGCTCGGGACAGGAATGTTCGGGACAGGGAGATCGGGTACAGGACGGTTCGACGCGCAAAATCGCCATCACGGCGGTCTTGCGCAGTCCCCTCGTCCGCCTGGTCCGCACCCCTGCAATCATGTCCGGTTTGGCGCTGGGCTCAGCGGCAGGGTCAGGGACACGCTGGTTCCTGGTTCCAGCGGGGTGAAGTCGAGCCGGCCGCCAATGTCGCGCGCCCGTCGCTGCATGTTCGCCAGACCACGACCCATCTTGGGGACGGCGGGCAGCCCGATGCCATCATCGCGCACGGCGATCCGCAACGCGCTATCCCGATGATACCAGGCGGCGATCCGGATCTGGTGCGCCTGAGAATGCTTGACCGCGTTGTTCAGGCCTTCCTGCAGAATCCGCAGTAAATTCAGAACTGTCCGCTGCTCTAACGGCGGGCAGGCCGACAGCTCGATCTCCCAGTCGACCTGCATCCCGAGGCCGGACAAGCGCCTCTCACAGCGATAGCGATAATCGGCGATGGCGTCATTCAGGCTGAGGTCCTCGTGACCCAGCGTTTCGATGACCAGATGGAGGTCATCGAGACACTCATGCAGTAACCCGCCCATCTCGGCGCTGGTGAGCATGTTGTACTCATTGCGCAGGCAAGCACTGGCCAGTTGAGAGGCAAAGCCGTCATGCAGGTCCTGCAGCAGTTGCTCGCGCTCCTGCATCCGCGAACGTTCCGCCAGGCGCTGGCGCTGCACTGCTTCCGCCTGCTTGCGCTCGCTGATATCGCGGGTGATGCCAAGGATTTCCAAAAACGTGCTGTCGGCACTGATCGGCAGGCAGGCAATGACATCAGTCCAGACGGTGGAGCCGTCTTTGCACTTATGCTCAAGCTCCAGCCGCATGGTTCCCGTTGGCAACCCGGCCTGTAACTCGCCCAGAAAGCGACTGAACTGCGCCTGCACCAGGGCCAGCGAAACGGGCGTGAAAATGTCTTCAAACGTTTGCTGCATGACCTCCTCCGGTGTGAAGCCGCGTAATTGTTTCACCGAGGGGCTGACAAAGGTGAATTTGCCTTCCAGATTCATCGTCCAGATGACATCGATGGCCGTCTGCGCCAATAACCGGTAACGCTCCTCGCTGATGCGCAAGCGCGCTTCCATCTGTTTGCGTTCGGTGCTATCGACCAGGTGCGCCCGCAACTCCCGCAGTTGCTCATTCTGGATCTCCAACTCGCGCTGGCGGATTTGCAGTTCGCGGACCCGGCGTTCGAGGTCGCCGACCGACTGCGCGGCGGCGCTGTCCGGCGGCTGCCGATGCAGGCGTTGTTCCGCCTGGCGGCGCAATTCAGCGGCCTCAATTCCGGTTGGATCAGGGGTCATCGGTTCTTGCTCGCTCGATCAATAAAGTTAGGCGCTGACCGTGCCGATAACCCCGTTGCGCCTGCGACAACAGGGCGCACCCGAGCGCCGCCGCATAGGGCAGCGCCTGCATGACCAGCACGATCATCCACATCGCCGACGCGAGATCCCCCGGCTCCCGGTGCAGCGCCAGGGCCGCGATGCAGACCAGGAGCCCGAGTAGCAGCGCGGCCTCCTCGCGAACGCCGGCGAGCGGGCTGTCAGCCTGAACTGAAGTCCTGGCCGAAGCCGGAGCCGGCAGCGCTCCTTTACGGGTCACCGTAAACACGGCGCGCCGCCCGCTCAGGCCCGCGATCACACCCCGCGCGATGCTGTGCGAGAGCCCCATCCCGGCCAGGGCGGCGCCCGCGATGTCGCCCGGCGGGCAGGGCACCCGCCGCCAATACAGCAGCGGTCCCAGCACCAGCCGCGCCAGGAAGAACACCGTCAGCGGGACGATGAAGAGCGCGAAGGGCACCCCGAACCACCGCGGTGCGGCCAGCAGGCCGAGCGTCCAGAGGATGGCGGCGAGGCTGAACACCAGGTGCAGGGCATCGCCCAGCCAGGGCAGCCAGCCGGCCAGGAAGTGATAGCGTTGCCCCAGACGCAGCGCCGATGGCCCGAGCAGCGCCCGCCCGTGCCGCCGCAGAATCTGCATGGCGCCCTGCGCCCAGCGCCGCCGCTGGCGCCGGTAGGCGGCGAAGTCGGTCGGTACCAGACCGGTGCCGAGCACCTGATCCACATACACCGCCCGCAGTCCGCGCTGCAGCAGGCGCAGCCCCAGTTCAGTGTCCTCACAGACACAGTCCGGCGCCCAGCCGCCGACCTGCCGCAGCGCCGCCGCCCGGATCAGCGTCATGGTGCCGTGCTGCACGATCGCGTCCCGCTCATGGCGATGGTGCATGCCGATGCGGAAAAATCCGTCGTACTCCCAGTTCATCATGCGTCCGAGCCGTCGCTCGCCCCAGTCCCGATGCGCCTGGGGCGCCTGGATGATACCGACGTCCGCATCCGCGAAATAGCCGGCCAGGGCGCGCAGCCAATCGGATTGAACCAGATAGTCCGCGTCCACCACCGCCACCCAGGCCGCCGCCGGATCCGTCTGTTCCAGGGCGAAATTCAGTGCGCCCGCCTTATAGCCGGGCCAGTCGGGCAGATGGAAGAAGCGCAGGCGCGGTGCTCGGCGACACGCGGCCGCGGCGGCCCGCATCCGCGCCGCCACATGGGCCTGCACCGGGTGCCACAGGTTCGGATCGCGCGTGTTGTTGTCGACCACCAGCACTTCGTACGCCGGCCAGTCGAGCGCGAGCAGGCTGTCGATGGCGGCGATCACCATGTCCGGCGGCTCGTTGCTGCACGCCAGATGGATGCTGACCAGGGTCGGCGCCGCAGCGGGGGCCGCCGGTTTGACGGGGGCCTGATGCCGCAGGCTGCCGGCCCAGAACAGCTCGGCGAATTCGAATGCCTGGGCCAGCAGAATGGCGGCCATCACCGTCAGTGCCAGCCCCAACAGGACCCACACCGCGGTGTCCGGCGGCGCCAGGTAATGCACCAGCGGCAGGGTCGCGAGCAGCACCCCGAAAGCGGCCACCGCCTGGGCGCTGAGTGCGAAGGCCAGGCGCCCGGCCAGCCGCATGTGCGCAAAGGCCAGCAGAAACGGCAATATCGCGGCCAGTCCGAGCAAGGAGGAAAGCAACGCCTTGTCCGGCCAGTAGGGGTCCGCGTCGATTGGCCCGGTGAATGCGAACTTGGGTCGGCGGGCGGCGTCCAGCAGGCCCCAGTAGGCGCCCACGCTGCCCTCGGTGGCGCGCTTCCAGGGCTGATCGATGGCCTCCATCAGGTAGTAGTCGAGATTCCGCGTCGCGGCCAGCGCCAGGAAACCGCGCACGAAGGCCGCCTGGGCGTCGGGGGCGGCACGTGCCAGCTTGACCGCCGGGCCGCCGCTGGGCCAGCCGATCTCGCCGATGACGATCGGCTGATCCGGAAAGCGGGCGCGGATCGCGTCATAGCGGCGCAGCGCTTCGTCCAATGCCGCTGCCATCGGCACCCCCTCCCAGTACGGCAGCAGATGGACAGTGATAAAGTCCACATGGTCGGCCAGCGCGGGTTCACTCAGCCAGATGTGCCAGGGTTCGGCGGTCGAGACCGGTACCGGCAGGGCGGCGCGCAGCCGGTCCAGGTGGGCATACAACGCGGTCAGGCTCAGCCGGTGGTGGACCTGAGTCTCGTTGCCAGCGATGACGCGCTCCACGCCGGCGTGTTGGCGTACGGCGTCGAGCGCCGCCGCGATCTCCCGTTCATTGTTGTCCAAACGCTCATCGAGCCAGACGCCGAGCGACAACCGCAGGCCGAATTGCTGCGCCAGCGACGGCAGCGTTGGAAACTCGAGAGCGCTGTAGGTGCGCAGTCGCCCCGTCAGGCCCGCGAGCAGGCGCAGGTCGGCTGCCAATTCAGTCTCGGTGGGAAAGCGCGGGGTCAGCGGGCTATCCCAGCGCTGGAAGGCGTTGTAAGCCAACCCGTGGACGCGGGCCGGCGCCTCGGGGGCCGCGTGCGGCGGGTTGAAGGCGCGCCAGGCCGCGACATTGAGCAAGAGGACGAGCGCCGCGATGAGGCCGGCGCCGCCCCACCGGGCGGCGGTGTCCCAGCGGCGCGCGCGGTGCCGCGGTGGGCCGCCCCGGTCGCTCACTACGCCGGCATCGGCCCCCGGTTGTGTGCGGGGCTCAGGATCCGGGGTCGGCCTGATCCGGGCAACCAGGCATTCGGCGGTGCCGGTGCGCACGGTGGTTCCGGACTCCATGTTCAATGTCGCACCCGCGAGGCCACCTGCCGATGCCCGTCACTGAAGTCACTGAGTCGCCCCCATCGCCGCCGCCACCCAGCGGCCGCCCGGCGCGCCGGTTCGGCGTCCTGCTGCTGCTGACCGCGGCCCTGGCCGGCCTGCTGGTTTGGACGCTTGAGCGCGGCCGACCCGTGCCGCTGCCGGATGCGGGCGCCGCGCGACTGCCCTGTGTGTCCTACGCACCGTTCCGCCGGCCGGGGCAGGCGCCTTTCGATCCGCTGCTGCTGGTTCCGCCGGAGCAGATCGCCGCCGATCTGCGCCTGCTCGCCACCCTGACCCGCTGTGTGCGCACCTACGGGCTGGATCACGGGCTGGACGCCGTCCCCGCAATCGCCCGCGGGCTCGGTCTGCATGTCGTCCTGGGTGTTTGGGTCGACCGCGACCCGGCGGCGAACACGGCCCGGCTCGACCGTGCTCTGGAACTGGTTCGCACCCATGCCGACGTGGTGGATCTGCTGGTGGTCGGCAACGAGGTGCTGTTGCGCCGGGAACTGGCGCCGGACGCGTTGGCGGCCTTGCTCGCCCGCGCCAAACGGGAGTCCGCCGTGCCCGTGGCCTATGCCGATGTGTGGGAGTTCTGGCTGCGCCATGGCCAGGTGCTGCGCGGCGAGGTGGATGTGGTCGCGGCGCACATCCTGCCCTATTGGGAAGACCGGCCGGTGGCCGTGGCGGACGCCGTCGACCATGTGGCGGCAATCGCCGCCGCACTGGGTGCCGTCTTCGACCCGCTGCCGGTCTTCATCGCCGAGACCGGCTGGCCGGCGGCGGGCCGTCAACGCGGACCCGCGGTACCGGGTCGCCTGGAGCAGGCGCGCTTCGTGCGCGAATTGCTGGCGCGTCAGGCCACCGACCCCTTGTCCTTCAACCTGATCGAGGGCTTCGACCAGCCCTGGAAGCGCGCCTTGGAAGGCGCCATGGGCGGCGCCTGGGGTCTGTTCGATGCCCAGGGGCAGGCGCGGGTGACATTGAGCGGCCCGCTGGTTCCCGATCCGCACGGCTGGCGATTGGTTGTGGCCGCCGCACTCGGCGGGCTGGCCGGGCTTCTCTGGGCCGTCCGGCGGGGCCGAAGTCAGGGCCGGATCGCGGCAGCGGATCGGCGCTGGCAGGCGCTGATCTTGGTGTTGGGTGGAGCCGGCAGCGCCGCGCTGCTGCCTTTGCAGTGGGACGCCCTGGTGCTGTGGAGCCGCGGTCCGCTGGAGTGGGGGCTCGGTGCGCTGACCGCGCTGTTGGCGCTGCTCTGCGCGCTGGCGGCGGCTGGCCGACTGGCCGACTGGCCGAGTCGCAGCGGGCGCCCCGGCCTGGTTGATGCGGCCAGGCTTGGATTCCTGTTCGTGACGGCGATGGCGGCCCTGGGCCTGGTCTTCGATCCGCGTTATCGGCCGCTCGCCTGGCCGACTCCGGCGGCGCCGGCCCTGCTGTTGTCGGCGTTGGCGCTGTTGGGCGATCGCTGTGCCGCCGGTGCCCGGGAGGAGCGCTTGCTGGCGGCGGTCTGTGCCGGTTGCGCACCCTTGATCGCGGTCCAGGAGGGTCCGGCCAACACCCAGGCCATGGTCTATGTCCTGTTGTTGCTGGCCCTGGCGGTGCCGATCCTGTTGCCTCATCGTGGGGCCCCGGTTGCCGGTCGCACCAGGGCCAGTCCGGCGAGCAGCACCGCGGGCGCCGCAGCCGAGGTTGAATAAAGCATCAGCCCCGCGCCGCCCGCCGCCAGCGCCGCCAACGCCGCGGCCCGCCACCGGGTCAGGAGCGCGATCAGGCCGCAGGCCAGCGCGAATAAACCCAGGCGCTGGGCGGCGAAGGCCTGAATCGTCAGGCTCCGCAGGATGCAGGCCGGACCCTGCCAGGGTGCGGCGTCACAGGCGGCGGTGAGATCCGCCGGTTCCACCAGCCGGTAGCGGGCGAGGCCCGCCAGCAGCAGCGCCGCCGACAGGATCCCCAGCGGCAGCAGCGCGGCCGATCGCCGCCGCCCGCTCAGGGCGAAACTCCCGGGTTCGCCAGGGCGGCGGTCCGCGGCCCGGCCGGATGTCCGGCCCGCGCCAGCGCCGTCAGCAGCATCGCGGTCAGATCGTGCAGCCCACCCAGCGGCGCCCGCGGCGGCTCCAGTCCGGGGTGGAAGCCCAGCGCGGTGAAGCGCGCCAGCAGTTCAGGGTCGCGGGCAATGATGTGAACCGGTACATCCCAGGAGGCGCCTTCGCCGCTGACGTTGGCGGTCGGTTGATGGTCGCCCACCAGCACGAACAGCGTCTCGCGCGGCTCGGGTTCGCGCAGGAAGCCGCCGAGCCAGCGGTAGCTGTATTCGACCATCCGCAGATAGTCGGGGAGCATATGCAGCCAGTTGGGCTGCTCCGCCAGGGTGCGCTCGACCTCGGCCGGGTCGAAGGGCCGGTCGGTCAGCACCCGCTGCCAGTCCGGCTGGTACGGCGGCACCTGACTGAACGGCAGGTGGCAGGTGATGGTGGGGAAGAACAGAAAGCGCGGCGGCACACCGGGGCCGCGGGGGTGCAGTTGCTCGAAGCGGGCCAGGCTGAACTGGTCCGGGATGTTCCAATACCCCAGCGGTGGGCCGCGATAGTCCAGACTGCGTCCCTCCAGGAACACATCGAACCCGTAGAAGGCCCGCTCGGGCCAGTCCCAGGACAGCGCCGGGTAGAGTCCGACCGTCTGATAGCCCTGGCCGCGAAAGAGTGTCATCAGGGTTGGCCGGTCCGTGGTCAGCAGCAAATCGTGGCGGTTCGGGTCGGACAGGTCCAGTCCCGAGAGCAATGACAGGTGTGCCAGATCGGACCCGCCGCCGATGGTGGGCGAGCCGAGGAAAGCCGATACCACCTGCCGCCCGCCGCCGGCGATGGCGTCCGCCAGTTGCGCGCGCGCCGTCGCCAGGCGCGCGGCGGCTTGCGGGTTGTCGTAGGCGACAGCGCCATAGGATTCGAGCAGGATCAGATACAGATCGCGTCCGCCCAGGGCGCCGAGCGACTGGCCCGGCGGGGCCGCGAGCGCCTCATCCAGCGCGGCGGAGGGCGGCAGCGCCTGCGCCAGCCGTTCGGGCGAAACGGCCGTGGCCAGCAACCGGGCCTGCCGCCAGTAGGTCGGAATCACCGGTTTGGAGACCACCGGCCAGGTGGCCCGCCCACCGGCCAGATTGGCGGTCGCGAGCACCACCGCTGCGGCGCTGAGCGCCCACACCCAGGGTGTGCGCAGCGCATAGGGCACGGCCTCGCGGGCCGCCACCGCGATGGCCAGCCGCAGCAGCCGGTACAGGCCCCAGAACAACAGCAGCACCACCGCGACCAGGCCGGCGCTCCGCCACCAGGCCAGGTCCTGGGCCGACACCCACAGGAAGCGTGGGATCTGGGCGCCGTCCCAATACAGATTGATCGCGCGGCCGAACAGGCTGGGCACCGTGACATCGGCATAGCGGCCGATCACCAGCAGCAAGTACACCAGGGTAAAGGCCGCCAGTGCGCCGCGGGACAGGGTACCGCGCAGACCCACCACGGTCAGGAGCCCCAACCACAGCCAGACGAACTCCGGTGCCAGCCGGTGGTCGGGCAGGACGCCCGGCGTCGGCCACCACTCCTTGAAGCTCAACATGCCGTTCAGGACCAGCAGCGCCAAGACCGCCGCCGCGATGCGGCGGTAGGGACGGGCGGAGACGGACAGGGTGTGGGTGGTCATCCTGCGCTCAGTGCCGGTTGGTCGGGTCCACCGCCGCCGGGACGGAGTCGGCTGCCCTGGTCCGTGGTTGCCGCCGCCACCCGGCCTTGGGCGATGTAGCCCATGCCATACTGGGTCGGGGTCAGCCGCCAGTCGGTCAGCCGCGGGGCGATGCGATCCCAGGGCGTCCGCAACTCACCGGGAGCGCCGTTATAACCGTGGTTCTTGAAATAAACCCAGAGGTTCAGCGGCGCCAGCCAGCGGGGGAAGAACTTGATGCCCGCGATGGCCACCGCCGCCCCCGGCCGCGCGCCGGCCAGGAGGCGTTCGAGGGCGGACGCTGAGCGCAGAATGTCGTGGGTGTAATGAAACAACAGGGCATCGACCGGCGTGGGCAGCGCCAGGCCCTGGGCGGGCGTCTCGAACAGCGTGATATTGGTCCAGCCGGCCGCCGCGACCCGCGCGCGGGCCTGGCTGAGCATGTCGGGGCTCTGGTCGAAACCGTAGACCCAGCCGGAATCACCCACCCGCTGGCGCAACAGGGGCAGGCTCAAACCGGTGCCGCAGCCCACATCGAGCACCCGTTGTCCGGGTTGCAGCTGCAGCGCGGCGATGGTGCGCTCGCGGATCGGCCAGGTCGGGCCGCAGGTGGCGTCGTACCCGGCGGCGCGCTTGCGGTACTTCGCCACGGACAGCGAGCGCACCTGGGCGTCGGGCAAAGGCTCTGGTTCATCGATTTTCATGGCTCGGAGAGTGACGGCGGATGCGCCCCGGCACAAGCGGCGCGCGACCGCCGCGACCGGTGGGGATATGACGGAGCCCGTCGCAGCAAGCCGCTAGGGCCACAGACGCCATCCCAGGATGATTCCCAGGATGATCACGAGCGCCAGCGCTCCGGCCAGCGCACCCAGGATCAGGTTGAAGCGCCGCGTGGCAGCGGCGATGCCCCGTTGGATACGTTCGTCCATGATCCGCTCCGACTTCAGTTCGCCGGCGGCGATCCGCTGATTGATGAGCTGACTCCACTCGGTCCGGAATTCGGCTTGCAGGCGGTCACGAAACACCTGGTTCATCTCCAGAAGACGCTTCTCACGCTGGATAAGGGTCTCCAGAATCGCGGCGTTTTGCGCGTCGTGTTCCTCTCGATAGTGCACCAGCCGCGGGCAGTCGGTGAGACTGCAGGGCGCGCTGTCGCTTCCCGACTCGGTTGCCGCGCACGGGTCGGGCGGCGGCGGGGCGACCGCAGGCTGCGGCGGATGCCCGAGATCACCCGCGCGAACCGTGGCGACCCGTGATGGCTCGATCGGCGCCACATCCCCGACCGGGGGGGGCGGCAAGGGTTGGACCGGCACCGTCAGTATCCGGTCCGCGGCCGGTCGCTCGTCGCGTTGCGGGAAGGCATCGGGCGAATCCGCATCGGGCGAATCCGCATCCACCGAGTCCACATCGATCGCATCCACATCGGCCAAATCCTCGACCGCATCGGTAGTCTCCTCCAGGCCAAGCAGCCGCCGGTTCCCAGGGATCGACAACCAGGCCCCCATGTCCATGGATTGCACCTCATAACCCTGGTCTATTTTGTTCGCCGCCCATCCCGGCGAGCGGACACTCAAGTCATCGATCTGATTGACCTGCGCGACCTGTTGGACCAGTGGAACGACGCGCCGCTGCAACTCTTCGTGAGGGATCACCTGCGTGGCGCCGAACGACTTGACGCGTTTGGCGTGCCGCTGCCCGGCGGTGTCGGTGATCACATAGATCGGCAGGGTCGGCAGGCGTTGACGCAGGATGACCAGGGCGTCGATCGTCTCATCGACCGCGGGGGCCAGGCCCAGCACGATCGCTTGCAGGTCGTCACCGCTCTGCAGGATCGCCGCCGCGTCATCACAGATCTGGATGCTCGCCCCCGCGGAACTGAACATGCCGCACACGAGTTGTCGCGCGACGCGATCCTTGATGCTGACGGCGATACGGACTGGTTTCTTACTCATGACGCTCCCGATGAATAGCCCCGGACCGCAAGGCCCGCGATGCCCGGCAGTTCCAAATTTTAGGGCATCGCGCGCCCCCCGGGTGGATGCGGCGCGCACGACCGACGCGCGGGTCCCCGAGCACCGTGCGGCGCGCCTTATCCACCCTACAACAGTGTCGGTTTTGTAGGGTGGATAAGCGCAGCGCATCCACCATCAGCCCTGGTATCGATCAGATTCCGCGCTGATTCTGACATGGATTCCGCGCGGCTGGCTCGGGTATTCCAGCAGTTTATACGCAATCAGCGTGTTATAGCCGTCGGACGTGATAACCCGCCCCTACGTCAAGGCCCTGTCTGGATCTCAGGTGCGCGGGCGCTACCGTGACAGTCCCACCGAGACCTGGTCCTCGTGGGAGCGGCCTCCGGCCGCGATGCGGTGCCGGGGTGGGGGACCATGGTCGAGATCTCGCGCGATCCCATCGCGGCCGGAGGCCGCTCCCACGGGAGACGTATCCTGACCGCCGTGACCGCGCCGAGCCTTGATCTCAATCAACGCGTCACAGTTCGCCCAGCAATGCCGCCCAGGCGGACGTTTCGCCCTCCAGGGTAAAGAGGTGCCGCCGTCCTGCGCAAGCGGACACCAGGCTTTGGTAAAACGCGGGATCGGTCTCCGCCCGCAGCAGCAGGTCGCGCAAGCCTGGCGTGTCTTCGACCGGGTAGTAGCCGGGGTAGTCACAACCCAGCAGGCCGATGGAGCCGCTGATCCGCGAGGCGATGACCGGCAGACCAGCCACCAGGGCCTCGGAGATGACGTTGGCCCCGCCTTCCATCCGCGACGGCAGCACCAGTAGATGGGCGCGTGTATAGGCCTGCCGTACCCGGTGGTGAGGAACCTCGCCGTACCAGCGGTAGCGGGGGTTGGCGGCCATTTCCCGGGTCGCCGCCAGCGCCCAGTCCGGGCTGTGCGCGGCCCCGTAGTGATCGACCCGCAGCCGGCTCGCGGGCGGCAGCTCGCGCATGGCCAAAGCCGGACGCAGGGGATCTTTCTCCTCGCGCAGGTGCCCGGCGACGCAGACCAGGAAATGCCGCCTCGAGGGGCGCCGGGGACCCGTGGGTCGGGCCGATTGGTGAATGATCCGGATTTTCGACCGGTGTTCCGGCGGCACCCGGTCGCCGATCAGGTCGTGCAGGCCCACCAGGCGGTGGGCGAGTGCGATGGAGCGCAGCGTGGGCTCCGGGTGGCTGTCGATGAAGCGGTAGGCGTCGGTGCCGGTCAGTGCGACCACTAGCGGGCGGTCCGGATAGTCCGCGGCGAACCGGGCGATGGCGTCCGCACTACGCCAGGCGTGCAGTGCAACCATCAGGTCGGCGGATTCGCCCCCATAGTCGACAGAGACCTGGACCTGATGCCCCAGGGCGCGCAGGATCGCGGCCCAACGGGTGGCCGTCGCCCGGTTTCCGGACCGGGAGCGCGGTGGAGCCGGGGTGATCAAGCGGATGTGCATGGAGTATTCTTCACGGCCTGTGAGCGGCCGAGCCTGTGACCGATGGCGTTGCGTCGGGGGCTGTCGAAGACCCCTATGTGACGCTGCACCGCGCATTTGAAAGCCATGACCACCATGACCACCATGACCAGCATGACGACCCTGAGTGCCCAAATCCAAGACGCCCGCGCCCGCACCTTGGCCCTGATCGCGGGTCTGGATGAGGTCCAGCTCATGGGGCCGCGGCTGCCCATCGTCAATCCGCTGCGTTGGGAGATCGGCCACGCGGCCTATTTTTACGAATTATGGGTCCTGCGCCACCACGGCGGCGAGGCGCCGGTCCGGCCGGACGTGGACCAGCTCTACGACTCCATGACCATTGCCCACGACACCCGCTGGGACCTGCCCCTGCCGTCGCTGGCGGACACCCTGGCCTATATGCGCAGGGTGCAGGAGCGGGTGTGCGCGCGGCTCGCCGATGGCACGGATGACCCGCGGCGGGACTATCTCGCGCAATACGCTCTCTATCACGAGGACATGCATACCGAGGCCTTCACCTATACCCGCCAGACCCTGGGTTATCCGGCGCCCGCCATCGGGACCGCGGTGCCTGGGGTCGCACCAGCCGACCGGCCGTCGGGCGATGCGGCGATTCCGGGCGGCACGTTCCTGCTGGGTGCCGCGCCCGCGGACGGCTTCTGTTTCGATAACGAACAATGGGCGCATCCGGTCGAGGTGAGTCCCTTCCGGATCGCCCGTACCGCGGTCAGCAACACCGAGTATGCCGCCTTTGTGGACGACGGCGGATACCGGCGGCCCGCGTTATGGGACCCGGAGGGCTGGCAGTGGCGGACCGCCGCCGCCCTGGATCAGCCGGTCTATTGGCGCCGGGCGGGGAGTGGCTGGGAGCAGCGGCGCTTCGCTCAGTGGGAGGCGCTGCCCTCGTTTGCCGCGGTCATTCATGTGAGCTGGTACGAGGCCCGCGCCTACTGCCGCTGGGCGGGGCGCCGTCTGCCCACTGAACTGGAATGGGAAGTAGCCGCGGCCGGTGCGCCGGCGCAGGGCGGTCGGGGCCTGGCCAGGTCCAAACGCCGCTACCCCTGGGGCGATGCCGCTCCCGATCCGACCCGCGCCAATCTCGACGGCGCGGCCTTGGGCACAGGTGACGTGGCGGCCCTGCCGGCCGGCGACAGCGCCTTCGGTTGCCGCCAACTGATCGGCAACTGCTGGGAGTGGACCGACACCCTGTTCGGCCCCTATCCCGGCTTCCGTCCGGATATGTATCAGGACTACTCACAGCCGCTGTTCGGCAACACGCGGATCCTGCGCGGCGGCGGGTGGGCAACCCGCGGCCGTCTCATCCGCAACACCTGGCGCAATTACTACGGCCCCGAGCGCAACGATGTCTTCGCGGGCTTCCGGACCTGCGCCCCATGAGCCTGCAATCAAACGGCAGCCGACCCGCGCTGCAACTGACTGACCTGCACCCGACCCCGGCCGATCTGGCGGCCGAGGTTCTGGCTGGTCTCCAGCGCCGGCCCCGCGCGATTCCGCCCAAGTTCTTCTACGACGCTCGCGGATCCCAGCTCTTCGACGCCATCACCCGGACGCCGGAGTATTACCCGACCCGCACCGAGATCGCCATCCTCCAGACCCGGGCCGCCGAGATCGCCGCCTGCGTGGGTGCCGGCAGCGTGCTGGTGGAGCCGGGCAGCGGCAGTTGCATGAAAGTCCGGTTGCTGCTGGAGGGGCTGAAACCCTGCGCCTATGTGCCCATGGACATTTCCCGCGATCACTTGCGGGTGGCCGCGGAGCAGGTCGCGGCCGAGTTTCCCTGGCTGGAAGTCCATGCCGCCTGCACCGATTTCACCCGCCGGATGGAAGTGCCCGACAGCGCGCCCGAGGGGCCGCGGGTGGCCTTCTTTCCCGGCTCCAGCATCGGCAACTTCGACCCGGACGGGGCGGTCGACTTCCTGGCGGTGGTGGCTGCCCTGGTCGGCCCCGGCGGCTTCCTGCTGATCGGGGTCGATCTCAAGAAGGATCCGGCGGTGCTGAACGCGGCCTATGACGACGCCGCCGGGGTCACCGCCGCCTTCAACCTGAACCTGCTGGCGCGCATCAATGCGGAGCTTGGAGCGGACTTCGACCTAGGTGCCTGGCGCCATCGCGCCTTTTACAATGCCCAGTTGGGTCGGATCGAGATGCATCTGCTGAGCACCGCCGATCAGCGGGTCCACTGCGGCGGTATCTGCTTCGATTTCGCGATGGGGGAAACCATCCACACCGAGAATTCCTACAAATATTCCATCGCCGAGTTCCAGTCCATTGCCTCGTGTTCGGGCTTCACCCCCGAGGCGGCGTGGACCGACACAGGCAACCTGTTCAGCGTCCATCTATTGCGGGTTCCCGATGCGTCCGCGGACTGATCAAGCGTCGGAAATGTTGTCGTTGTCGTAATCGGAGAAGCGATCGATTCGCGACATGGCCTTGATCAAGATTCCGGCCACTTGGGCTCGCCGGGTGCGTAGTCAGGCCATCCTGGCCTGACACCGTCAGGGCTGGAAGCCCTGACTACGCACGCCACTGGCCGGGATTACGATCAAGGACGTTCCGGCGGCGCACTGGAGGTCGAGGCTTTACGGACCAGGGCCGCGCGAACGCGATTTCGACGGGCTAACGGTTATGGAGGGCGCATCGGCCACCCCGGACGATGAATGGCCCCCGTGGGAGCGGCGTCCCGCCGCGATGCGGTGCCGCGGTGATCTCGAACGCTGCGGGGACACGCCCGACCCCATCGCGGCGGGACGCCGCTCCCACAGGGTCGCTGCGCGACTTTCACGGTTAAGCCTCGACCTCCGGTTTTTTGCGGCCGGAACGATGATCAAGACCAACCGCGACACCAACGGCGTTCCCTGAGAACGGAGCGGTTCCTGAGGCGGGGTGCGGCGGTTTTTTCTTATCACGATTCATTCAGTCCTGACAGCCGGTTCCTATGCAGTCATCCACTACGCCCGTCATCAAGGATCTGGTACTCGTCGGGGGCGGTCATGCCCATGTGGCCGTGCTGCGCCGTTTCGGCATGAAGCCGGTGCCGGGGCTGCGTCTCACCCTGATCACCCGTGATGTGCATACCCCCTACTCAGGCATGTTGCCCGGCTACCTGGCCGGTCATTACGACTACGATGCCTGCCATATCGATCTGGGGCCGCTGGCCCGGTTCGCCGGGGCGCGCCTCTATCATGCCGAAGTCGAGGGCCTGGATGCAGCGAACCGAAGACTCGAGGTCGCGGGCCGCCCGCCGGTGACCTTCGATCTGCTGTCTATCAACATCGGTTCCCGACCGCGGACCCTGGATGTGCCGGGGGCCGCGGAATTCGCCATCCCGGTCAAGCCCATCGACGCCTTTCTGGTGCGCTGGGAGGCGCTGATCGCGCGCGTGCTGACCAGTCGCGGCCCCTTTCGCATCGGGGTCGTCGGGGGCGGGGCCGGCGGAGTGGAAGTGGTGCTCGCCACCCGGCACCGTCTGCGCCAATGTCTGCGCGAGCGCGGGGATGATCCGGCCCGCCTGAGCTTCAGCCTGCTCACCGCCGGGCCGGTCATCCTGCCGACGCACAACCCCGGCGTGCAGGCCCGCTTTCAGCGTGTGCTCACGGCGCGGGGCATCGCCGTGCTCACCGGGCATCGGGTGCGGGAGGTGACCGCGACGGCGCTGCTGGCGGAGGGTCAGGCGGCTGTTGCGGTCGACGCGACCCTGTGGGTCACCAGCGCGGCGGCGCCGGCCTGGCCCGGCGCGGCGGGGCTCGCGGTGACGGATGAGGGCTTCATCCGGGTCGACACGCACCTGCAATCGGTCTCCCACCCCGGTGTCTTCGCCGCCGGGGATGTGGCCGCGTTGTCCGACCCGCGGCCCAAGTCCGGCGTCTTCGCGGTGCACCAGGGGCCGGTGCTCGCGGAGAATCTGCGGCGCGCCGCGACCGGCCGGCGTCTGGTCGGCTACCGGCCGCAACGGCGCTTCCTGGGCCTCATCAGCACCGGCGACCGCTATGCGGTGGCCTCGCGCGGCGGCTGGTCGCTGGAGGGAGCCTGGCTGTGGCGGGCCAAGGACTGGATCGACCGCCGCTTCATGGCGCGCTTCAATGACCTGCCGCGGATGCCGGCGGACCAGACCGCCCCGGCGCTGGCCGCCGGGCTCGCCGACCAGGCGGCCATCCGCGAGCTGTCCACACTCGCCATGCGCTGCGGCGGCTGTGGCGCCAAGGTCGGCAGCAGCGTGCTGACCAGGGTGATGCAGCGGCTGACGGCCGGGACCCGTGCCGATGTGCTGGTGGGTCTGGACGCGCCGGACGACGCGGCGGTGCTGCTGGTGCCGCCCGGCAAGCTGCTGGTGCAGAGCGTGGACTATTTTCGCGCCTTTCTGGATGACGCCTATCTCTTCGGGCAGATCGCCGCCAATCACGCCCTGGGCGATCTGTTCGCCATGGGCGCCGAGCCCCAGTCGGTGCTCGCCATTGCCACCGTTCCCTATGGCCTGGAGCGGGTGGTGGAAGAGACCCTGCACGACCTCATGCGCGGCGCCCTGGCCAGTGTCGGTCCGACCGGCGCCGTGCTGGCCGGCGGGCACTCCAGCGAGGGCGCCGAACTGGCCTTCGGACTCACGGTCAACGGTCTGGTCGATCCCGACACCATCTGGCGCAAGGGCGGTCTCCAACCCGGCGACTGTCTGATTCTCACCAAACCGCTCGGCACCGGCACCCTGTTCGCTGCGGACATGCGTCGGCAGGCCAAGGGACGCTGGATCGACGCCGCGCTCGCGTCCATGATCCTCTCCAGCCAAGCCGCCGCGGCCTGCCTGGGGCGCCACGGCGTCACCGCCTGTACCGACGTAACCGGCTTTGGGCTCCTGGGCCATCTGGTGGAGATGACCCGCGCCTCCGGCGTGGATGCCGTGCTGGACCTCGCGGCCATCCCCCTGCTGGACGGCGCCGCCCAGACCGTCGCCGCCGGCATCCTCTCGTCACTCCAGCCCCAGAACCTGCGGCTGCGCCGCGCCGTGCGGGATCTGGAGCAAACCGCCCGGCATCCACTGTTCCCGCTGCTGTTCGACCCCCAGACCGCCGGCGGACTCCTGGCCGGAGTCCCGGCGCACCAGGCCACCGCCTGCGTCGCCGAACTGCACGCCCGCGGCTATCCGGCCGCCCGGATCATCGGGCGCATCGAAGCTGCCGGCGCGGCCGAGGAGCCCATCACTGTCAATCACTGAACCAGGGCACCGATCCAACCGAACTCGCAACGCCATTCCGGCGTCTTCCCGGAATAACGGGGGGTGCTTTTCCAGCCATTTCAGGTGAAACGGGTGACGAGTTCCAGCCATTCGGGATGAAGGAGTCCGGCCAGTGCGTCCGGCACGGGCGCCTCCCGCCAGGGGATGACGCCGAGGCAGGGGGCGTCGAGCCGTGCGGCGAGTGTCGCCAGGTTTTCGGCGCCGGCTTGCAGTTCGGGGTCGATGCGGTTGCCGACCCAGCCGGCCAATGGGCTGCCTTTGGCGCGGATGCTCTCGGCGGTAAGCAGGGCGTGGTTGAGGCAGCCGAGTTTGAGTCCGACGACCAGGATGACCGGCAGCGCCAGGGCCTTGGGGAGGTCACTGACCGAGAGTGTGGGGCTCAGGGGGACGCGCCAGCCGCCGACGCCCTCGACGATGACCAGGTCACACGCGGCGCTCAGGGCACGGTAGGCGTCGGCGATGGTGTCGAGCCTGATCTCGACTCCGGCCCGGCGCGCGGCGATGTGGGGGGCGATGGGGGGGATGAAGGCGTAGGGGTTGATCAGGTCATAGGGTGCGGCAATGCTGCCTTGCGTCTGGAGGCGCAGGGCGTCGGCATTGCGTGGTCCCTGGGGGCTCGGGTCACAGCCGGAGGCGACGGGTTTCATGCCGAGCACCCGCACACCGCGTGCCTGCCGGGCGGCCATGAGGGCCAGGCTGATCTCGGTCTTGCCGCAGTGGGTGTCGGTGCCGGTGACGAAGACGCCGCGCATCAGGCGCCCTGCCGGCTGCCAACCCGGCCGCCAACCCGACCAATGGCGCTGACGGGGACGGCAATGCCCCCGGCCATGGGTTTCTGCTGGGGTGCCCAGGCGTGTCCGTAGACGACTTCGTAGCTGGCGGGCAGCCGGCCCTCGCGGCGGCGGTGTTCGTAGGCGGATTCGAGTGCCGCCAGACGGCGGGGGCCGGTCAGCCCGCGGGGGCGTTCGGCGGTGGCGTTGTGGGCGCCGATGCCTTTCAGGTCTCGCATCAGATCGCGTAGCCGGGTGTAGGTGACCGTCAGCCGCTCGGTGTCCATCACCGGGTCGGCGAAGCGCGCCCGCACCAGCGCATCGCCCACATCGTGCATGTCCGCGAAGGGGCTGACGTGCGAATAGCCGTCGACGCTGGACCAGTCGGCGCGCAATTCCTTGAGCGTATCCGGACCGAAGGTGGTGAACATCAGCAGGCCGCCGGGCGCCAGCACGCGCAGGCACTCGGTGAAGGCGGCGTCGAGGTCGTTGCACCATTGGAAGGTGGTGTTGGACACAATCAGATCGAAGGCCCCGTCGGCGAGCGGCAGGCGTTCGGCGTCGCCGCACACACACAGCGGGCGGCGCAGCCAACTGCCGCGGCGGCGGGCATGCAGCAGCATGGGTTGTGCGAAGTCGAGCGCGATCAGCCGTGCCCGGCGGTAGCGGCGGCGCAGCGCGTCGAGCGCGTAGCCGGTGCCGGCGCCCAGATCCAGCACCCGCCGGGGCTCCAGGCGCACATAGTCGAGCCGTTCCAGGAGGCGGTCGGCGATCTCCCGTTGCAGCACGGCCGCGGCGTCATAGCCGGGTGCGGCGCGCTCGAATGCGCGGCGGGCGCGATGTTTGTCGATGGGTGGCGGGGTCATGATGGATTTGTTTCACTCACGAGTGAACGGTTCCTCAGACGTCGAGTCCGGCCAGGAATGACTCGATGGCGTCCGCGGTTTCGCGCGGATGGGAGAGGAAAGGGGCATGGGCCGCGCCCTGGATGACCTGGGTCCGCGCCTTGTCGTTCAGCAATTCCACCCGCGCGGCGACGCCCGACGGGACCAGGGTGTCGCGGTCACCGAAGATCCACAGGGACGGACAGCGCAGGTCCGGCAGGGGGCCGCGCAGGTCTTCGTCGCGCAGCAGGTCGAGTCCGAGCGCCAGGGCGTCCGGGTGGGGCGCCGGGCGCCGGGTCAGTTCATGGCGCAGGGTGCGCAGCACCTCGCGCGCATGGTCGCTCCCGCGGACCTGGGTGACCAGGAAGCGGCTCAGGGTTCCGGCGGGGTCCGCGAGCAGGCCGTCATGGAACTGGGCGAGGGTGGACTCGGGCATGGCCGGGGTCCAGTCCGCGGCGCGGATGAAGCGTGGGGAGGTGGTCATGAGGATGAGCGCGCGCACCCGTTTGGGTGCCCGCAAGGCGGCGGCCAGGGCCACCAGGCCCCCAAGTGACCAGCCGAGCCAGACGGCCCGCGGCGGCGCGGCGGCCAGGCAGGCGTCGGCCCAGCGCCACAGGCATCCGTAGCCCGCCGCCCAGGCGGGCTCAAAGGGGCTTTCGCCGTGGCCGGGGAGCTCGATGCGGTGCTGCACCCGATGGGCGGTGAGGCCCGCGGGCAAGGCGTCCCAAACCGCGGCGTTCATGCCCCAGCCGTGGAGCAGGACCAGTTCGTTGTCCGCGCTGTTGTCCGGGGTATCGAGGGCGCCGATGACGTCGGCCAAGGTGTTCATGCGGACTCCGCGGGGTCGTTCGATGGGCGTCGCGTGGCGTTCATAGGCGGCTCGTTCTTATGCTCGGTGGTGGCTGAATCCAGACCGGGCAACACGGCCAGTGCCGTGAGCAGCCGGTCCAGGTCCGCATCGGTATGGGCGGCACTGAGGGTGACGCGCAGCCGCGCCGTGCCTTCGGGGACCGTGGGCGGGCGGATCGCGGTCACCAGGATGCCGGCCGTTTCCAGGGCCCGACTCCAGTGCAGGGCGCGGGCGCTGCTGCCGGCCAGGATCGGCTGGATCGGCGTCGCCGAGTCCGCCAGCGGCAGGCCGAGTTGGACCGCGCCCTGCCGGAAGCGCGCGATCAGCGTGCGCAGCCGTTCACGCCGCCAGTCGTCCCGGCGCGCCAGGGCCAGGCTGACCAGGGTCGCCTCGGCCAGGGCCGGCGGGGTGGCGGTGGTGTAGATATAGGGGCGGGCACGCTGAATCAGGGTTTCGATCAGGTCGTGCGACCCGGCGACAAAGGCCCCGAAGGTGCCCAGGGCCTTGCCCAGGGTGCCCATCAGGATCGGCACCTGCCCGGCGCCGAGCCCGCAATGGTCCAGGCTGCCTCGTCCCTCGCGGCCCAGCACACCAAGCCCGTGGGCGTCGTCGACCAGGAGCCAGGCGCCGGTCCGTGCGGCGATGGCGGCCAGATCGGGCAGGGGCGCCAGGTCGCCGTCCATGCTGAAGACCCCGTCGGTGGCGATCAGCCGCATCCGCGCGGTCTGCGCGAGCCGCGTGAGTGCCGCGGCATCGGCGTGGGGGTAACGGCGCAGGGTGGCGCGGGCGAGCAGGGCGCCGTCGAGCAGTGAGGCGTGGTTGCGGCGGTCTTCGAAGACCGTGTCGCCGCGTCCGGCCAGTGCGCTGATGACCCCCAGATTGGCCATATAGCCGGTGGAGAACAGCAGCGCGCGCGGATACCCGGTGAATTCGGCCAGGGCCTCTTCCAGGGCCTGGTGCGCGGCGCTATGGCCGTTCACCAGATGGGCGGCGCCGCTGCCGACGCCCCAGCGCGCCGCGCCCCGCTGCAGGGCGGCGATGACCTCCGGGTGATTGGCCAGGCCCAGGTAGTCGTTGCTGCAGAAGGCGAGCATGGGCCGGCCGTCGGTGCTCCCCTGGGGTTGCTGGGGGCCGCCCTGGATGCGCCGCTGCCGATAGAGCCCGGCCGTACGCCGGTGTTCGAGGTCGGCCCTGAGGTCCAATGAATCTAAATCAGGCAATTGTTGACACCAAGGCGGTGGGACCTCACTTGGTCAGGCCGACGCGTGGCCGTGTGGCCGATGACAGCCGCCCGGCTCCTGGCGTTCCGGTTCCAAGGCTTCGAAGCGCAGGCCCAGGCGCTCGAAGAGCGCGTGATCGCGGTCGGACGCCGCGTTTGGCGTGGTGAGCAGGCGCTCGCCGTAGAAGACCGAGTTGGCGCCGGCGAAATAGCACAGGGCCTGGAGTTCATCGCTCATGGTCGAGCGTCCGGCGGATAGCCGCACATAGGAACCCGGCATCAGACACCGGGCGGCGGCCACGGTGCGGACGAACTCCAGCGGGTCCAGCGGGGCCGTGCCGAAGAGCGGGGTGCCCTCGACCTGAACCAGCAGATTGATCGGGACGGACTCGGGGTGCGCCGGCAGGTTGGCGAGTTGGCGCAGCAGTGACGCGCGGTCGCGCCGCGATTCGCCCATCCCGAGGATGCCGCCGCTGCAGGTCTTCAGGCCCGCGGCGCGCACGTGCTCCAGGGTTTCCAGCCGGTCCTGGTAGGTGCGGGTGCTGATGACCTGACCATAGAACTCGGGGGAGGTGTCCAGATTGTGGTTGTAGTAATCCAGTCCCGCCGCTTTGAGCCGCAGGGCTTGACCGGCGGTCAGCATGCCGAGGGTGACGCAGGTCTCCAGACCCAGGTCATGGACGGCGGCCACCATGGCGGCCACCTGGTCCAGGTGTCGGTCGCTCGGGTTGCGCCAGGCCGCGCCCATGCAGAAGCGGGTGGCGCCCTGGGTTTTGGCGTCCCGAGCCGCGGTCAGCACCGCGTCCAATGGCAGCAGGGGTTCGCGCGGCAGGCCGGTTTCATGGTGCGCGCTCTGGGAGCAGTAACCGCAATCCTCGGGACAGGCGCCGGTCTTGATGCTCAGGAGGGTGCTGACCTGGACCTGGTTGGGCGCGAAACAGGCGCGATGGACGTGTTGCGCCTGGAGCAGCAGGTCGTTGAAGGGGAGGTCGAGCAGCGCCTGGACTTCGTCGAGGGTCCAGTCATGACGGAGTTGGGGATGGTCATCGCGAGCGGGCATCTGAATATGGGTCTCTGGTTGGCCGGGTGTCAGGGCCGGGGTCGGCGCGGGGTTCGCGGTCGTGACGGTTGCCGAAGGCCCGAGACACCGCCGACGCGCGGGCAGGCGCAGGGCGAAAGCCGGGGATCCTAGCTGACCGGGGGTCGTTGTCAACCTGCGCGGGAGTTTTTGGTTGACGGTGTGGTCGCCGCCGGTCCTGGGGGTACGATCAGCAGCGATAGGGTTTGCCGGGGCCGGGCCTTTCGGTAGGATGGGCAGAGCGGGAGCGATGCCCATCCTACGCGGGTCTGCGACCACATTATTTTTGACCGCATCCGTCGTCGGGCTGCTCATCTCAAGCTGGGTCGTCAATCATAGGCACACCATGGAATTCATCATCGACAAAGACGCGGGGCTGATCCCTCATGTGCTCGGGCAGATACTGGATACCTGTGTCAATGGCATCACGCTGTCCGACCCGAACCAACCCGACAATCCGCTGGTCTATGCCAACGCCGCCTTCGAGCTGATCACCGGCTATGATCGCGCGGAGATGCTGGGGCGCAACTGCCGCTTTCTCCAGGGCGACGATCGGAGTCAGCCGCAGGTGCGGCGGATCAGTGAGGCCATTCGCGAGCGCAAGCGGGTGACCGTCACCCTGCGCAACTACCGCAAGGATGGCACCATGTTTTATAACCGCTTCACCCTGCGGCCGCTGTTCGACAAAGCGGGCCGCCTGATCTATTTCCTGGGCATCCAATACGACGTCTCGGAGTCGGTCCGCGCGCGCGATGAACTTGATCGGCTCAATGCCATGCTGGAGCGGCTGGGTGAGGTCTCTTGAGGGGGCTTCATCATCTCCTCAACCGGAGGCCGAGGCTTTACCGGACCAAGCCGCGTGGAAGCGATGACGGCCGGCTAACGGCCATGGAAGGAGCATCAAGCCACCCCGGAAGAGGAAAGTCCCCCGTGGGAGCGGCGTCCCGCCGCGATGCGGTGCCACGGTGACCGCGAACGCTGCGATGACGCGCCCGGCCCCATCGCGGCCGGAGGCCGCTCCCACGGGGTCGCTGCGCGACGTTCACGGTAGAGCATCGGCCTCCGGCCTTCTGCGGCCGGAACGGCGATCATGGTTTACTTCAAACGGCGCTCGGCAGCCAGTCCTGCGCGAGAATATCCGCAAGAGCCCAGGGACACTCGTCAGGGAATCCACCCATTCCGGTCTCATTGATAGCAAGCGTGACGGCATCCGCCCAGATCGCTCCTTGCCATTCCGGATCGGCGAGTCTGGATTTCAGGCTGGGGACTTGTTTGAGATGGAAGGCGAGCGCCCGGCGCTGCTCCTTGATGGTGCGCTTCCAACTGGCGCTTTGGCGTTCCGGTTGATATTGCCATTTGAGCAGGTGAGCGATCAACACGGCCATGCGGCTGGCGAGTTCCCGTTGTTCGCTCTTGCCCACGTCTTCGATTTCCTCGGCAATATGTTCGAGGTCGAGCTGATCGAACTGTCCGGCACGGATCAGCCGCGCCTGCTCGCTCGACCAGGCAACGACGTCTGTTTCGTAGCTCGTGGCAGTCATAGTTGTTACCCGATGGTCGAGATCCCGCGCGACCCCATCGCGGCCGGAGGCCGCTCCCACGGGGTCGCCGTGGGGCGTTCACGGTCGCATGCTGAGCATATCATGCTGGTCGCGAATTGCTCTTTTCAGGTTGTATCAGTCCGACGGCCACCCGCATGGTGCTGCGCGTCGGCGGCATGGGTGGTACGCGCAATGCCCGTACGGATTGTTTTAAAACGCCGAGGGCAGAACCGAGAAATAAGCTGGCGATGAGAACGCCGACGAGGATGTCAGGCCAGCGGGAGAGCAGCAGGACGCCGGCCACGGCCGCCGCCAGGACCGCGACATTGGCAATCAGATCGTTGCGCGAGCACAGCCAGGTTGAACTCATGTTGAGGTTGTCCGCGCGATGGCGGTAGAGCAGCCTTTGTTTTCGCAGCAGTTGGCCACTTTGGTGTTGCTCCCGATGGATCGTTCGGCCTTCGGTCGTCGCGGCCTTTGGTCAGTCGGCCGCGCTCTTGCTCCCCTTGCCGGTGGGGCCTTTGTCGCGGCCGAGCGTGCGAATCAAGGTCATGCTAGCATTGAAAAAATCATCATTCGGATGCGCCTTGCAGTGGGTGCGGATGCGCCCCAGGGCGGCCTCCAGTTCGGCCCCGCGCAGCACGTCGGAGGCGGTCGCCAGGTTGATTCCGGTGACGAATCCGGCCAGCCATTCCCGATAGCGCAGGGCGTCCTCGCTGCCGAGCGCCGCCGGCGTGTCAACGCCTGGTGCCGCCGCCAGGAAGTCGCCGCACGATTTGACCCCATAGCCCCATAAGGTCGGGGCCGGCGCCGCGTGCGCGGGCCGGCCGACCCAGGGCGTGGCGATGATGGTGGCGAGCAGGGCGGCGACGGCGGGTCTGCTAACCCTGGTGATTCTGGTCATGTCATGATTCCTTAACAAGGCGGGCGGCTGTGAGCCGTACCATTTCAAGATTTGCCGATGACCAGGAGCACTCAAGCTTCCATGCGCGTACTCATGATCTCCGATGTCTACTTTCCGCGGGTCAATGGGGTCTCGACCTCGATCCAGACCTTCGCCCGCGCGTTCGTGGGCAAGGGCCATCAGGTGACCTTGATCGCCCCGGACTACGGCCAGCAGGCGCCCGAGCCCTTCGAGGTCATCCGCATTCCCTCCCGGTATCTGCCGCTGGACCCGGAAGATCGCGTGTTGCGTGTGCGTGCGCTGCGGCGGGAGGGCGAGGGCCTGGCGCGTCGGGGTTTCGATCTGGTGCACATTCATACCCCGTTCATCGCTCACTACAGCGGGGTCGCATTGGCGCGCCGACTCGGTGTCCCGACGGTGGAAAGTTACCATACCTTCTTCGAGCAGTACCTGGACAAGTATGTCCCGCTGATCCCGTCGGCCTGGTTGCGGCTGGCCGCCCGGTATTTCTCCGCCGCCCAGTGCAACGACGTCGATGCCCTGGCGGTGCCCTCGCACGCCATGCTCGCGGTCCTCAAGCGCTATGGCGTCAAGACCCCGGCCGCCGTGATCCCGACGGGGATCGAACTCGATCAGTTCAGCCGCGGCGATGGGGCCGCCTTTCGCGCGCGCCAGGGGATCGCGCCGGGCCGTCCGGTGATGGTGCATGTGGGGCGCCTCGCGTATGAGAAGAATATCGACTTTCTGTTGCGGGTGCTGGTCGAGGTGAAGCGACAGATCCCGGACGTGCTGCTGGTGATCGCCGGCGAGGGTCCCGCGCGGCGCTCCCTGGAGCGCCAGGCGCGCGCACTGGGGCTGGCCGACCACACCTGTTTCGTCGGCTATCTGAATCGCGATGGGGCACTGGAGGACTGTTACCGCGCCGGTGACGTCTTCGTGTTCGCCTCCAACACCGAGACCCAGGGCTTGGTGCTGCTGGAGGCGCTGGCCCTGGGTGTGCCGGTGGTGTCCACCGCGGTCATGGGCACCGCGGAGGTGCTGGAGGAGGGCCGCGGCTGTCTGATCGCCCGCGAGGACGAGCGGGAGTTCGCCGACAAGGTGGTGCGGGTGCTCGTCGACCCGGACTTGCGGGATGCGTTGAGGCGGGAGGCGAGCCGCTATGCCAAGGCCTGGTCCGCGCCGGTGATGGCGGACCGGATGTTGGCGTTCTACGGGGAGATCATCGGTCGGGGTCAGGGGGCGGACATCCTTCGTCACGATTGAACCTAAATCCGGTAATTGCTTGTCCGACCCGTTTGCATCCGGGGTATTCGGGGCATACATTAATCGTTCAAGCGTGGTTCGTGCGCTCCCACGGCGGGATCAGCCGAGCCTGTCCTGCCCGGCCAGCCAGCCGACGCGCAGCGCCCAGGGGTGCCGCGGGAGCGGTCACCGTGCCTCACTGACCGAGTTGTTAGGCGATTGCCTTTTTCCCAAAATCCGTGTCGATCGTCGAACATGTCGATTTGTCCGCTCACCCGGGCCGCGTTTTCGTGGTCGGCGATCTGCACGGCATGGTGCATGCGCTGGAGCGGCTGCTGGACAGCGCCGGGTTCGACCCGCAACAGGATCTGGTCTGGTCATTGGGCGATCTGATCGATCGTGGTCCGTTTTCATCGCAGTGTCTGGATCTCCTGCAGCAGCCCTGGTTTCGCGCCATCCGCGGGAACCATGAGCAACTGATGCTCGACGCCATCGTTGACGATGAGACCTGGCTGCAATGGATCGTCAACGGCGGCGATTGGGCACTGGATTACCCCTGGAATGATCCCGCGGTGCGCGGTCGGGTCGAGGCCTTGCCCTGGGCGGCGGACCTGGTGACGGGGGTGGGGCGGATCGGTTTGATCCATGCGGACGTGGATCGGATGAGTGACTGGCCGCAACTCCTGGAGGCGCTGGAGCAGGGGCGCGGTGTGGTCCGCCAGACCGCGCTCTGGTCGCGCGGCAGCGCCAACCAGGCATGGCGCGGTCTGCCCGGCAGGCAGATTGCCGGGGTCGAGTTGGTGCTGGTCGGTCACACCATCATGGATCATGCCTTCCAATGGGGCAATATGTGGTTCCTGGACTCGGGTGCTGTGATCAGCGATGACCCCAGCGCGGCGCTCTCCATGCTGGAGATCCACCCTGCCGTCAAGCTGTGGTCCGTGCCCACGACCCAGGATCCGGCCGCCGCGTACTGGTGGTCCCAGCAACTCGATCGGCTCGCCGCCGTGATGGCGCGGCGGTGTGCGTAGTCAGGGCTTCCAGCCCTGATGGTGTCAGGCCAGGATGGCCTGACTACGCACCCGGCGCGAGGCCCGCGGTCGGGATGCTAACTCCTGGGAATCGCTTTAGGCTCCCGCCGCCGCCCGCGCCTTGAGCGCCTGTGACTGCTCCGGACCCAGATAGGCGTCGATCAGCGCCCGCCCCAGGTAGATCAACGGCGTGAGTGCGATGGCAACCACGAACTTATAGACATAGTTGACCGTCCCCACCGCCAGGAACAGCTCCGTGGACCACTGCTGCGGGCCGAGCACGAAGGCGATATAGAGCACCACAAAGCTGTCCACCAGTTGGGAAATCAGGGTCGATCCGGTCGCCCTGGCCCACACCATCCGGTCCCCGGTGACCCGCCGCACCCGGTGGAAGACGGACACGTCGATGATCTGGCCGATCAGAAACGCGGTGACCGACCCCACGATGATCCATTGTCCCTGGCCGAAGATCACGGCAAAGGCCGCCTGCATATCCGGTACGCCCTGATCGGCCTGGATGCCGACCCACCAACTCGCGGGTGTCAGGCCGATCGCCAGATAGGCGAAGAGAAAGGCATAGATGATCAACCCGACCACGAGATACGACAGCAAGCGCACCCCGCGCTTGCCGAAATACTCGTTGATGATGTCGGTCATCATGAAGACCACCGGCCACAACAGCACGCCGGCGGTGAAGTTGAGTGACCCGGATTGGCCGAACAGGTTCCAGTCGAAGGGGGCGAGCCCCAGGGTTTCTTCCAGCGCGAAGATCTTAACGCCGATGAACTCGGCGATGATGGCGTTGGCGATGAAAAAACCCGCCAGCAAGAGGAACAGGATGGTGGGGCGATCGAACTTCATGGGGTTGGCTTCCGTGGCTTGAACGATTGCCTCAGTAACGAGTCAGAAATCAGTGAAACAACGATAGCGAGAGACGCCGAAGGCGTTTCCTCATGGACTTGTTTCGCTTGTTAATGAACGGTTCCTTAGCCAGCCGCCGGCCGCGTCACGACTTGGGCAGGGTCACCCCACGTTGTCCCTGATATTTGCCGCAGCGGTCCTTGTACGAGGTCTCACAGATTTCGTCGGCTCCGAAAAACAGGATCTGGGCCACCCCTTCGTTGGCGTAAATCTTGGCGGGCAGGGTGGTGGTATTGGAAAACTCCAGGGTCACATGACCCTCCCATTCCGGTTCCAGCGGGGTCACGTTCACGATGATACCGCACCGGGCATAGGTGGATTTCCCGAGACAAATCACCAATACATCCCGTGGTATCCGGAAATACTCCACCGTGCGGGCCAGCGCGAACGAGTTCGGCGGGATGATGCAGACATCGGACTTCAGATCCACAAAGCTGTTGGAGTCGAAGTTCTTGGGGTCGACGATAGCGGAGTTGATGTTCGTGAAGATCTTGAATTCGTTGGCGCAGCGGATGTCGTAGCCGTAACTCGAGGTGCCGTAGGAGATCACCCGTCCGGCCTCACCCTCGCGCACCTGTCCGGATTCAAAGGGCTCGATCATGCCGTTTTCGGCGGCCATACGGCGGATCCAACGGTCGGACTTGATGGTCATCGCATGCGCGGGTCTTGGTTGCTGTTGTCACCCGACAGGTTACACCGGGCGGGGGCGTCAGGGCAAAATTCCGCCGTCGGCAGCGTGCCGACGGCGAGGTCGATGGTGGATGCGCTGCGCTTATCCACCCTACGAATCCAGCTCCGTCGTAGGGTGGATAAGGCGCGCCGCTCGGCGTCAGGGATTTGTTACAGCGGTCGGGCGTGCCGCATCCACCAGGGGTCGCGCGATGCCGCCCAAATTTGGAACTGCTGTCCGCCACGCAATCTGGCAGCGGTCCGATTCGCGGTCGCGCGGTGATCCTTAAGCGATTACCGGACCTGATGGAAATCGCCCATAGCGAAGAGCGCGGCGGGATCGGTTACCCGCGTTGCCGCGCGCAGCCAGCGCTTGAGCTGATCGTGGTCGCGGCAGGCGTGGATCCGTGCCGCGAGGTCCGGTGCCACCGTCAGGCCGCGCTCCGCGAGCAGTGTCAGGATCGCATCGGCGATGCCCTCGCCGCGCCCTTCCTCCCGCCCTTCCTCTCGTCCTTCCTCTCGTCCTTCCTCCCGTCCTTCCTCCCGTCCTTCCTCCCGTACCGCGTCCAGATCCGCATAGCCGGCCCGCTGCAACAGGTTGCGCAGCGCCGCTCGATCGGCCGCCGCGCGCTCAAACAACGCCTCCACCGGGATCGGGTTACGCAGCACGCCGGGGGCGGTGAGCGACTCGCCGATCGTCGCGACCCGCATCGGTTCGCCGGAACGATAGACCTCCACCCGGCGCGGCCCCAGCAGCCGCACGACCCAAATATAGCGGCTCCCGCCCCCCAGCAGTTCGGCAATCTTGGTCTGAAGGTCGGATTCATCTTGCCCGACCCCAGCGTACTCGACCGCCAGGAGCGGCACACCTGGGATCCACCCGCGACCGTCGGGCGGGGCCGCGACGGCGACATCGGGTGCCCGCAGGGTTCCCGGTTCGGGCGCGAACCCGGCGTCAACCCCGGCCCATTCGACGTCGGGGTCGCTCGCGATCACCGCGGCGCCGGTCAGGCTGCGGCCCGCGTGCTCAGGCCCCGCCGGAGCGCAATAAATCGGGTGTCCGCTGGACAGTTCGTAGCGGTCCCCGTCCTTCAACTGATTGGCCTGGAAAGGCCCCGGTGCGGATCGAACTGCTGATTCACCCATGGGATCATCCTCGTACAGCGATTGGCAGGATCGGCCGGCACGCCCCACGCGCGACGCGGATCGGCGCCCGCGGCCTTGATCATTCATCCGGCCAGACCCAAGCCGGCCCGCGTCGCGGCCGTGGGCCGCTCCTACCGTAGGAGC
>NZ_CAIZIZ010000194.1 GCF_903933125.1 uncultured Lamprocystis sp.
GCTCCTACCGTAGGAGCGGCCCCCGGCCGCGACGGGCTGCTGCAACGACGGGTGGCCGGAACTATTGCCTTCTTACCTGATATCCAGATAGACCCTTGGTGTAGGGGCGGGTTTGAACCCCCCCCTACGTCCGGTTATCACGTCCGATGGCTATCAGCGCGGGAGCGAGACTGCCATGAGGGCTGGTGTGATTCGCTTGCGCAGGAGACCCCGGCGGTAAAGACCGACCATCCGATCTATCTGTTTTTGTCGACGGGTGCGGAGGCCTTCCGGGTGCTGACCGGTGGTCACCAACTGGTCGGGGAGTACCGATTTTGCGCGTTGACGATCAAGGGGCTGGAGCGCGAGCCGGAGAATCCCTATGTGGCGGTGTTCGCGCCGTTGCTAATTGAGGATGACGCGGAGTTACAGGCGCGGGCGCCGGCATTGTGGCGCACGGTGCAGGAGGCACCGGTGTTGCCCGAGGTGCGGGCGTTGCTCTCGCACGTGCTCGAATTTTGGTTTTTCGAACGATTTCGCGGGCTGACCGCGGGGGAGATTTGGGCCATGTTGAATCTGGTGACACCGATCCAGGAGACCCGGGCCTATCAGCGCGGTAGGTTGGGGTGAGGAACGAACCCCAACATCCCCGGCCGCAAATCGTTGGGGTTCCTTCGTCACCCCAACCTACGGGCTAATGACCAAGGCCGTAGCGCGCAATCCACCAGGTTCGCTCAACCGATGCCCAAGACAACCGCACCGCCCGGCAGCGAACGTGACGACTACGATTCGCCTTGGAAAGATCTGCTCGACCGCTGGCATCAGCGGTTTCTGGAGTTTTTCTTCCCGGTGGCCGCGGTCGACATCGATTGGTCGCGGGGGTACGAATTCCTCGACAAAGAACTCCAGAAGGTCACGCGCCGCGCGGTCCTGGGGCGTCGGCAGGTCGATAAGCTGATCAAGGTGTGGCGGCGTAGCGGGGAGGAGACTTGGGTGTTGATCCATACCGAGGTCCAAGGCCAGCGGGAGACGGACTTTGAGCGCCGGCTCTACACCTATCACTCACGATTGACGGACCGTTACAACCGGTCGGTGGCGACCTTGGTGGTGCTCACCGATGCGCATGCCGACTGGCGTCCCGTCCGCTACGTGCATGCGCTGTGGGGGTGTCGGGCGGTGTTGGAGTTTCCCTGTGTCAAGTTGCTGGACTATCGGGAGCGGACGGCTGAACTGGAGGCCAGCGATAACCCCTTTGCCGTGGTCGTGCTGGCGCAGTTGGCCGCGACCGCGACGCGCGGTGACCCGCAGGCCCGGTTAGCGCACAAGATCGGTTTGACGCGCCGGCTCTATCGTCTCGGACTGGAGCGGGATGACATTTTGAGCCTTTATGCCTTTATCGACTGGGTGCTGGCGTTGCCGGAAGCATTGGAAGAAGACTACCATCGGTGCATCCAAGCGATCGAGGAGGCCGAGCAGATGCAATACGTTACCACAGCCGAGCGCATCGGGATTCAGAAGGGTCGGCAAGAGGGTCGGCAAGAGGGTCGGCAAGAGGGCCGGCAAGAGGGTCGGCAAGAGACCCAGCGTGAGTTATTAGAGCAACTGCTGGCGGTGCGGTTCGGGGCGCTGCCGGACGCGTTGGCGGCGCGGCTGGCGGGGGCCGAGTCGGCGCAGCTCGCGGCCTGGTTCCAGCGGGCGCTGACGGCGTCGTCGCTGGAGGCGGTGTTTGCGGACGGCTGAGCGCGGGTTGATCGCGGTGGTGGTCGATTGGTCAGGCGCACTGGACGCGAAGCGGCCTTGATCATAATCCCGGCCAACGGCGTGCGTAGTCAGGGCTTCCAGCCCTGACGGTGTCAGGCCAGGATGGCCTGACTACGCACCCGGCGAGCCCACGCGCGGTAGCCGTTCCGGCCACTGGAGGCCGAGGCTTTAGCCGGTCCGGCGTGCAGGAACCACTGATTTTCTCTTAAGATCTCGGGAATCGCCACCGGCTAAAGCCTCGACCTCCAGTTGCGGAGTGGCCGCCGCTGGCCGAAACGATGATCAAGGCTCCGTTGACTCATTCAGCTATGCTCATTGACATCATCGCGGGCGCCCGCCCGAATTTCATGAAGATTGCGCCCATCATCCGGGCGCTGCAGGCCAGGGCGGCGGCGGGCGGACCCGTGCGCTACCGCCTGGTGCATACCGGTCAGCACTATGACGCCCGCTTGTCGGGCGATTTTTTTGTCCAGTTGGGCATCCCGGCGCCAGATGTGAATCTGGAGGTGGGGTCAGGCACTCAGGCGGAGCAGACGGCGGCGATCATGATCGGCTATGAGCGGCTGCTGTTGGCGGCGCCGTCCCGGTTGTGTCTGGTGGTGGGGGATGTGACCTCGACCATGGCCTGTGCCATCGCGGCACAGAAGCTGGGCGTGCCGGTCGCCCATGTGGAGGGCGGCATCCGCTCGGGCGACTGGACCATGCCGGAGGAGATCAACCGGATGGTGACGGATGCCATCACCAACTGGTTCTTTACCACCAGTGCTTTTGCCGATGCCAACCTGCGCACGGCGGGGGTCGGGGAGGAGCGGATCTTTTTCGTCGGCAACACCATGATCGACTCCCTGCTGGCCAACTTGGACCGGCTGCAGCCGCCGTCGTTCTGGGATGCGTTGAAATTGCAGCCGGGCGGGTATTTCGTGGTCACCCTGCATCGGCCGGCCAACGTGGATGGGACCGGATCACTGGCGCGGCTGCTGGCGGCGATCGGCGCCGGCACGCGGGGCCTGCCGGTGATCTTCCCGGTGCATCCGCGCACGGCCAAGACGCTGCGCGACCTGGCCGATCTGCCGGCGACCCTGCACCTGGTGGAACCGCAGCCCTATCTGGAGTTCAACTATCTGGTCAAGCACGCCAAGGCGGTGATCACCGACTCCGGCGGCATTACGGAAGAGACCACGGTGATGGGCGTGCCCTGCATGACCCTGCGCGACAGTACCGAGCGGCCGGAGACAGTGAGCATCGGCACCAATGCGCTGATCGGCACCGACCCGGCCAAGCTGGCGCCCGCGCTCGACCGGCTGTTTGCCGGGGACTGGCAGCGCGGCGCGATACCGGAGTTGTGGGATGGGCGGGCGGGGGAGCGGATTGTGGCGGGGATCGAGCGGGTGTTGGGGGCTGGGGATTAGGTGATTTCCGGTAAATAATCTACCATCATGCACGCGCACAACAGACCGGAGGTCGAGGCTTCAGCCGGACGCGGCACCGCCGCCCGCTAAAGCGTCGACCTCCAGTTGCGTTGCTCGAATCCCCGGAGGTTGAGCCCGCGTGGTACGAAGTGCTTCGGAAATCGCCTTAAGTCGCGTCATTCCGGCAGGATGCCGGAATTCAGGGCCAAGCAGGGCCATTGTTCAACCGTGGGCATTGTGCTGGCTGAGGGTTACCGTCCCTGGCACTGGGTCCCGGCATCCTGCCGGGACGACGGGGATCGCGGTTTGCTGCGTGGCTCGTCATTCCGGCTTGGATGCCGGAATCGAATACTATGGGTGATCCTGGCCCTCCCACCCTGACCGCTTTCGTAACCTACGGCGATTCCCAGGAATAAACATCCCGACTGCGCATGCCTGCAAGATCCGTAGGGGCTGTAGGGGCGACTTTAGGTGATTTCCGGAACACCGGATACCTACCATCGGCTCGGATGTAGGTGCGACTTCAGTCGCACCGATTCGGACGCAGGTGCGACTGAAGTCGCACCTACATTGACCGGTATCTAAATTGTCGGAA
>NZ_CAIZIZ010000195.1 GCF_903933125.1 uncultured Lamprocystis sp.
ATGAAGTATATTAACCAAGAAATCATAGCATTTCTGTTCGTCCATTAACTCGATGACGGAAAAAATGAGCATATCAGTCCAAAAAGATAATTATGTGCTGTGCGGTATTTCATTATCGTCTATTATTCCAAATTAATAAAGGCTCACACACTTGGCCTCATGAGCCAAAAACGATCGCCAACGCGACGACTGCAGTCGCTCTGGCGAAACTCGCCTCGACGATCCTGAGTACGGTCGAGGGAATGGACGCTTCCACTTGGGCCGGCTACGGCAGTTTTCGGCGTCTCGTGGAATCTTGGGATCTCGCGCCGTTTCAAGTCACTTGGGAAGGAGGAGGATTGATCCACGACCCGCGGCGTCACTCTGCACCAACCAGCCCGCCACCCAGTTTTCCCAAGCCGATTGACGAACTGACGGTCATCATCGATCTGATCCGGGCTGAGATCGCCAAAGCGAGCCATCCTGCTCCCTGCAGTCAGATTGCCAGCCTCATCACCGCCAAACACCCGGCCATCGCTAACGACTGGAATGGGATGGGTAACTTCCGGAATTTTGTCGAGTCGCTGGAGATCTCACCGGTGCGGGTCGACTGGAGCAACGGCGGCGGCCATATCTATGACCCACGCCGACATATCCTCATGACTGAGAGCGTCTCAAGACCTAATGCCAATCAGGCCGTGAGGGCGGACTGGGGGAATGAAAAAGATCTTTTCCCAATCGCCGCCCAGATCCATGACGTCACCGGCGTGCCCCTCCTCAGTCCATCCAATTATCAGACGCTGTTCCATCTCATCGGAACCGATCTCGCGACCCACACCTTCGACCTGAGCGAGACCGGCAAACGGGTCCGCGACGCAACGCGGGCATTCGGTTCTCCGGTGAGTCGCAGCGATGTCAATTGGGTCCTGCGTAGCCTGCTACTGCGGGGTCACGCCTTCGGAGCAGGCGAAGACGACGAGAGGACGCTGAAGCGCAAGACCATCGAAAATCTCCGCTCATTGTGCCTGCGCGAGCAGATGGTACTCGATCATGATATCAATGATACGCTTGATCGTTGGATCAATCGCAGCGCGTAAGGCGCACGACGATACGATCACCTTTATGTCTGGCGCTACGGGGGTGTTGATCATCGATCCGGCCTTGGTCATAAACCCGGCCACCGCGCGATCTGCACGGTCGTCGGTCCGCACAGCGGACCCTACAGGTCACGGTGTTACCGTAGGGTCCGCTGTGCGAACCTTCCGCGGCCGGCCGGAACGATGATCAATCACCACAATAGCGATGCATCAGAAACACGCGTCGCCCCGCATTTCACCGACAAATTGACCGGCATCCGCGCCGACATGCATGGGTTGCCCATCGACGAATGTGAACAGCTCGGCCATATCGAATTGCGGTAACCTGGCAGCGGGCTCTGCCACAATACGCGCGATCGCCACACCGCGCCGTGTGATGACGATTTCTTCGCCCGCTTCAACTTGGGCCAGCACGGCAGACAGGCGGGCCTTCGCTGCCGCCACGCTCAGTGTTTGCATGAGCACATCCAGTCTGCACGGACCTCACCGTCCGCTGGATCTCGGGACTGAGTTCCGACACCTCCTCGTCGGTCAACAGCCCGCGGCTGCTCATCGCCATAAGGCAAATCACCGCGGTCGAGCGGCGCAGAGAATCGAAGAGCAATGGCATCTCCCGATCCCGCTCGCGCAGGAACCGGGACAGTTCCAGGTGGCGCTCCTGGACAGGCGCGGATTCGTCGCCGCAGATGCGTCGGCACTCGTCCAGTACGCGTTGCGAGAAGCGCTCCTGGGCCAGGTTCCGCAGGCGTTTGTAGGTCTTCCAGTCGGATTCGGTGATTGTCATGATTTAGATGCCACAAGGCCATTGCGCTCCAGCACCGCGTAAACCTTGCGGCTGATCCGGGCCAGGCGGGACAGATCGCCAAGCGTCGGCTGTTCGCCGGCGTCCAGACGACACTCCCACGCCTGCAACTCGGTTCCCAGAAACTCCAGGAGCTTCATCGAACACCCGTCGCAGGTTCCGGTGCACACCTGGGCCGCGGGCACATCGAACGGGATGGCCGCCCGCACCTGGGCCATCAACTGACGCATGGCGGTGCGGGTATCGGGCTTCATCTCAGGCGCGTGACATGAAATCCCCGCTGATGGTGTTCACCTTGATCATCTCACCGGTCACGATGTACTCGGGCACCTGAACGACCAGGCCTGTACTCAGGGTGGCGGGTTTGTTGCGAGCGGAGGCGGACGCACCTTTCATGGCCGGGGCGCAGTCCATCACTTCCAGGACGACGGTGGCCGGCAGTTCGATCCCCACCGCCACGCCGTCGACCAGTAGACCGAAGATCCCCTCCAAGCCCTCGGTAAGATAGGGCCGTTCCTGCTCCAGGGCCTCCAGATCGAAGCTGTGCTGTTCGTAGGTATCGCGATCCATGAAGGTGCAGCCATCGGTGTCCTCAAACAGGTACTGCATCGGCCGCCGCTCGAAATCGACCGTCTGGACCACCTCGTCGCCCTTGAAGCTTCCCAGGAATTTCTGGCGGGTCACGACATTGCGGCCGCGCAGCTTGTAGAGCGTGTTGCCACTGCGCGAGGATGCGGTTTGCACCTGAACCTCGTTCACGTAGACGTTGGCGCCGTCTACGTCGATAACGATTCCTTTCTTGATTTCACTGACTTTCATGGGCATTGAGGAGCTTTGACTGGAGAATGGATCGCGCATCATACCGCGTGGCGATCCTGGTGCCTGGGGATAAACAGGCGGTGTGATCAGGTCGGCGGTACATGGGGTGATCGGCCAAACAGACGGCTCAGATCCCGCAACCGCTCGGCGCTGTCCGGGTCCAGGTCGTCATCACGCATCCGCCAGGTCCAGTTGCCGTCCGCCGTCCCCGGGCGGTTCATGGTCGCCTCGGCCCCGGAACCGAGGACATCCTGCATGGGGAAGAGGGCGAGGGCGGCGACCGAGGACAGTGCCGCGCGGATGAAGGCCCAGTGGATGTGTTCGCCATGGGTATTCAGGTAGCGGCACACCAGGGCGCGGGTATCGGCGTCCTGCTCCGACCACCAACCGGTAATGGTGTTGTTGTCATGACTGCCGGTGTAGACCACCAGGCGCCGCTGATGGTTATGGGGCAGGAAGGCGCAGTGCCCGAAATGCTCGCAGGGATCATCGAAGGCGAACTGGAGAATGGCCATCCCCGGCAGTTCGAGCCCGTCGCGCAGCGCCTCCACATCCGGGGTGATGACCCCCAAGTCCTCGGCGATCAGCGGCAGATTCGACCCCAGCGCCGCGCGCAAAGCGTCGAACAAACGCTGTCCCGGACCGGTCACCCAGTGTCCGTTGACCGCCGTCTCCTCGTGCGCGGGAATCTCCCAAAATCCGGCAAAGCCGCGGAAGTGGTCCACGCGCACCAGGTCGGTGACCTGCAACAGACGACGCAGACGCTGCACCCAGAAGCCGTAACCGTCCGCGGCCAAGGCGTCCCAATCATAGAGCGGATTGCCCCACCGCTGGCCGGTCGGGCTGAAGTAGTCCGGCGGGACCCCGGCGATCACCGTGGGTTGGCCGTTGGGCTCCAGTCGGAACCAGTCGCGATGCGCCCACACCTCGGCCGAATCGTGAGCGACAAAGATCGGCATATCGCCGACCAGACGGATGCCGCGGGCCCGTGCATGCTCATGCAGCGCGGACCACTGGCCAAAAAAGAGGAATTGGATCAAGCGTTGACGCTCGACCTGGGTCGCATATTCCGCGGCCCAGGCATCCAGCGCCGCGGCATCACGCCGCGCGAGCGGCTCGGGCCAGTCGGTCCAGGGCCGGGTTCGATGTTCGGTCTTGAGTGCGGCATAAAGCGCATAGTCCGGCAGCCAGTCCTGATGCTCAGCCTGGAATCGGTCAAAGGCGTCCCATTGCCCCTGATCGGCGCGGGCCAGGAAACCCTGGCAGGCGCGCTCCAGCAAATCGCACTTCCAGGCGTTGACCAGACCGAAGTCGACTGGCCCGGCCGTGAAGGGCGGATGTTCGAGATCGGCGGGGTCGAGCCAACCCGCGGCGAGCAGCAGGTCCGGGCTGATCAGCAGGGGGTTGCCGGCGAAGGCCGAGGTGCATTGGTAGGGCGAGTCCCGGTACCCGGTCGGGCCCAGAGGCAAGACCTGCCACAGACCTTGTCCGGCATCGGCGAGGTAATCGACGAAACGATGGGCCGCCGGGCCCAGGTCGCCGATACCGAAGGGTCCGGGGAGCGAGGTGGGGTGCAGCAGAATGCCGCTGGTGCGGTGCATGGGTGACTCCGGGGTTGGTGAACCGAGTCCCGGAAGTCTACCGAAGACCAGCGCAAAAGCCGACGACCTCGTTCGGAAAAACGCCGCGCCGACGCCCCCAGCGTCAACCCGGCGCTCGTTCCGACCGTCGCAGCGGCGTCCAGCCGCTTCGAAGCGCCAGGATGACGCTTCTACGAGCGGCCGTACCTGATGACCAAGGCGCGCCTGCCGACCCGCTACTTGTTCTTAACCGCGGTGACGAAGGTGGTCCGGGCACTGGTGGAGCCAGCGCGCTCGGCCTCCTGCACCAGCCGCCAGGCGCGATCCATGTCACCGGCCGACACCGATTCCTCGATCATCCCGTCGTACATCCGCTGCGTTTCTTGCAGCATCGGCTGGGGACCCTTGGTCGGCGCGGTTGGCTTGGCGGTCGCCTTCCGGGTCGCCGGGGGCGTGGCCGCCTTCGGTGTCGCGGTGGTCGCCGCCGGTGCCGGTGCCACGTAGCGCGTCGCGCCGCGTTGTTGTTTGACATAGTCGCGGCTGACCGCGGGGGCCGCGGTCTCCAGTTCGCCGACATCCATGCGGAAGACTCCGGTCGCCGCATGGCGGGCCACGGGGTCCGGAAGGCCAGGGTCGGCCAGACCGCGCGCGCGCGCGTACAACCGCGCCTCGCTGATCATCCGGGTCGAGCCGCGCAAATCCTTGTCCGTAGTGAAGATCACCAGATACTTCTCGTTCGCCAGTTCACTGCCCTGGCGGCGGTCCAGAAACACCCGACCGCGCAACCGCTGCGGCTCCATGAACCCGGCAGGGGTGTATTTGAAGCTGCTGGATTCGATGGCTCGCGTCACCTTGAAGTCGCGGTCCAGAATGAGCACGGTCGGCACAAAGACCGTGGCCCCGGCGACGGCGTCAATGGTGAGGGTGGCGCGCTCCAGGTCATCCGGAATGCTAAATGCCTGGAGCAGGCTCTTGCCGGTCGAGAACACAAAGGCCTGAGAGGCGGCATTGATCTCATAGAACCGGGTGGTGGTGGTGTCCAGAGGCGCGAACCGCAGATCCGAAAGCGCGTCGCAGCAGACCGCGGCGGCATTCAGGATGTCCTGGCTGGCCGCAGCGCTCGGGCTCACCGCGGTATACATGGGTGAGCGGGACTCCATGGGCGCAAACCAGGAGTTCTTGCCCATGCCGGCGCAGCCGGCGAGTGTCGCCAGGCTGAGAACGAGTACAACGGTGAGTGATCTGGGCATACGGGGGTTCCTGGACTTGCATGACACGATGACCAGCGGCAGCCCCTGACCGGCACCGCCGCCTCAACACGGATTGCTCGCCGTCCCATCGGCCGGGGACGGCCGGCGCCTCACCACCAGGCTTCGACTTGCGCACCGAAGGTCACCCCGCTGGTGTCCTGGGCCGAGATAATGCCCGGGGTCTGGGGAACATTACCCTGGTTCCAGTCCGCATAGGTGACGAACAGACGGATCACCGGACGCGCCCAGATGCTCGGACCCGCCTGCCATTGCTGGGCCAGGGTGACCTTGGTCAGGACGCAGTGATCGTCGCGCGTGGCACATGAGCGCAGCGCGTTGGCGTCGAACCCCACCGGCAGATCGGCCAGGTCGGCGGCAGACAATCCGTAGCCGGCATAATTGTTGGAGAAGGCGACGTCGTCATACCCGACCTCCAGCGCGGTGTTCATGGTGTCCGTCCAGTTGTACTGCGGCCGGATGCCGATCGAGAACCAGTTCTTCTCCCCGCCGCTTCCGGTCGCCGCCAAACCGCTGTTCAGGGTTGCGGAGTTGCGCGTCTTGGACTCATACCAGACCGCATACATCATCTCCACCCGACTGCCCAGGGCGATGGTGCCGTGATCGATCACCCGCCACATGTAATCGAGTGCCGGGAGGACCGTCGGATCGCCCGCGCTGTCGAGGCCGTAGAAATCAGCTCCCGCGTTACTGCTCGAGTGCGTGTTGTTGTTGCCGGTCGCCGCCATGCTGCCGGTAGCGTACTGGGCGATGAACTTGTTGAAGCCGCCGAACCAGTTCCCTTGAGTATGTTCAGCGGTGAATAACCAGCCGTTGTTGTATTCGAACGGTTCCAGGCGTTCGATCTCGCCCGACGCAAGCACCCGCGCGGTGACGCTGTCCTGGTCGTTGGTCAGGTCGGCGGTGCCGTACTCGACGCCGAGTTCCAGCGAGCCGTCCTTGTTCGTCGTCAGGTTCGCGTAGCGGGTACTGAGCACGTTGTTGATGACGTTGGGGCGGACGATGTCGTCGTTGTAGAACTCGGTACCCTGTCCGTTGACCCAGGGACCGTCGGTGTTGCGCACCCAGGCCAGCGAGAGATCGCCGGGACCCAGGGTCCAGTACTCCAGGCCGACCCCTGGCCCCGAAAGGTCCCAGTAGTAGAAGTCGGCCATGTGGATGTCATGGCGCTGATAGAAGCGCTTGCCGGCCCAGAGATTAGACTTCTCCTGACCAGAAATCACTCCACGGAACTGCGCATTGGCCTCACGCACCGACACCACGGAGTCCCGGTACGGGTGGGCGGTCATCGCCCGATCGCCGGAGATGGCGTCGCTGTTGGAGCCGGAACCATCGCCCGGGTCTTCCGACCAGTCGTTCTGCTGCGCCGACTTGTACGCGAGGCGGGTGTCGACATAGAAGCTTTGGCCGTTCTGTTCCCACAACGACTTGCCAAGCACGATTTCCATGTAGGTCTCGCACTCGTTGCCCAGTCGGTACTTGGTATCCGCCCCGTTCGACTGGAAGCAGGATTGATCGCCGCCGCCCCCGGTCGCACCGATGCCGGAGCGCAGGTAACCGTGGAAGTCAGGGATGTAGTTCTTGGCGGCGTCTGCGGCCAGGACGACGCCTGACGCCAGGGACGCGGCAAGTGCCGTCGTCAACACGCGAAGTTTCATTGATCGAGTCCTCCAGGGTCTTGGGGGCGACACACTGCTACAACGTCGTATTTTGAGCACAGACGCCTCATGGCTTAATGTAGACCCTACAAAACCGCTTGTCGAGCCATGTTTTAAAAGTATTTTTATATGATAAAGATTTCCGTGTTTTAGCGTGCCTGAAAACGGACGCGTAAGTCTGTCGTGATCACGCAACACCACGGAAGGATGGACCAGCCCAACGCCGATTGCGGCCGACGCCGCTGTTCCCCAACGAAAGACCCTGGTCTATACTCGGATGACGGCCTGGGATCGCCCGAGCAGGAGGCCCTCCGTCGGGGCGGGGTGAACCGATCGTCATTCCGGAGCCGCTGCGGCAAGGATTTCGCCGGTGGGTCTGGAACCCCGTTGATCGGACCCTGGGCCGGTCGATGCGTCGGCTTGGGTGCTCGCGCCGCGCCCTCGGGACCATGTAAGAAAAACTACGCCATAGGCAGGACATCGATCGTGAAGACACTCATCGCTCTGGTCGTCGCCACTTCAACCCTTTCCCTGGCCGGTCCCGCACGCGCGTTCGAAGAGGGCAAACTCGTCCTCTGGATCAACGGCGACAAGGGCTACAACGGCCTGGATGAAGTTGCCAAACGCTTCACGGCAGAGACCGGGGTGCCGGTCGAGGTCTCCCATCCGGACAAGGTTGAACAGCGCTTCCAGCAGGTGGCATCCAACGCCCAGGGACCCGACATCATGTTCTGGGCCCATGATCGTTACGGCGAGTGGGCCAAGGGCGGGCTGATCGCGCCACTGACCCCCAGCGCGGAGATGAAGGCCAAGATCGATGACTTTGCCTGGGAGGCCGTGACCATCGACGGGAAGATCTACGGCTACCCCATCGCCGTCGAGGCACTCTCCCTGATCTATAACAAGGACCTGATGCCGGACGGCCCGGCCAAGTCCTTCGAAGAAATGGCCGCGCTGGACGCCAAACTACAGAAGGACAAGAAGCGCGCTATCCTCTGGGCCTTCGAAACCCCCTACTTCACCTACCCACTGATGTCCGCCGGCGGCGGCTACGCGTTCAAGAAGCGCGCTGACGGCAGCTATGACGTCAAAGACACGGGTCTCAACAACGCGGGGTCCAAGCAGGGCGTGGCTTTCCTGGCCGGGATGATCGAGCAAGGCCAGATGCCGCGCGGCGTGGATTACGGGGTCGCCGAGGCCAAGTTCAACAAGGGCGAGGCGGCCATGACGATCAATGGTCCCTGGTCCTGGGACAACCTGAACAAGAGCGGCGTCAAGTACGGCGTCGCCCCGCTGCCCACCCTCGGCGGCAAACCGGCCCGCGCCTTTGTCGGCGTGCTCGGCGGCGCGATCAACAACGCCAGCCCCAACAAAGACCTGGCGACGCTCTTCCTGGAGGAGTACCTGCTGACACCCGCGGGTCTCAAGTCGGTCAATGACGACAAACCCCTGGGGGCCGTCGCGCTCAAGGAGTTCCAGCAGCAACTCGCCGCTGACGAACGCATCAAAGTCACCTTCGACAATGCCGCGGCCGGCGAGCCGATGCCGAGCGTCCCGGAAATGATCAACTACTGGACCAACTTGGAAAGCGCACTGAAAAACGTCGCGGCCGGCCGCCAGTCAGTCGACGCCGCACTGGACGATGCGGCCAAGCGGACGGTCACCGCCAAGTAGCAGGCCGCGAGGTCAGGCGCGGAACTTCATCATCGTTCCGGCTAATGCCCGGACGTCGCGCAGCGACCCTGTGGGAGCGGCCTCCGGCCGCGACGGAGCCTCGCAAACTGCCGCAGGGGTCGCAGGTTAACGCGACCTCACATCGCGACCGGAGGCCGCTCCCACGACGCCAGGCATCCAAGGCCGGCGGGACACTGCACCACAGACCAAGAGGGGATCATCATGGCGGTCACGACTGGCTCGATTGAAGCTGCGGGTACCTCCGCGACGCATTGGCTCAAATGGGGCATACTCGGTCTAATCGCGCTGATCAACCTGTATGCCGTAACCCTGATGTACATCCAGGGTGAGACCGTTTTCGCCCTGGTGTTCCTGATCCTGGTCGCCACCGGCCTGTACGTATTCGCCGCCGAGCGCGCCTATGTCCACCGCTACATCTTCCCTGGTGTGGCGACCATGTTCATTTTCATCGTGTTTCCGCTCGCCTATACGATCTGGATCGCCTTCACCAACTACAGTGCAACCAACATCCTGACCTTCGAGCGGGCGCGTCACTACCATCTGTCGCAGACCTACCAGGTGGAGGGTCAGAATTACGACTTCAGCCTCTATGCCGCGGGCACCGAGACCTATCGCCTGGCCCTGATGGCCAGGACCGGCGAACGCTTTATCAGCGAACCGATCGAGTTGCGTATTCCCGACGCCAAGGCACAACCGCCAGCGACCACCGCGCCGATCGAGATCGATCTCACGGTCATCGAAGCCGCGCCCGACCAGCCGCCGCTGGCGGTCAGGGAGTTGGTGCGCCTGCGCAGCGTGATGCAGAACGTGGTGGCACACCTGCCTGACCATAGCGATCTGCGCATGAGCGGGATGCGCCAGTTCTCCGCGACGCGCCCACTGTTTCAAGTCTTGCCGAGCGCTCAGGGCGGCGACGGATCGATCCTGGTCAACCAACTGACCAAGGAGCGCATCGCACCGGATATGCGGGTCGGCTTCTATCGGCAACTCAACGCCGAGGGTGAATTCACCGGGCCGGGGATCGCCCCCGGATTCAGCGTCTTTGTCGGTTGGAAGAATTTCCTGCGGGTCTTGACCGACCCCGGGGTGCAGGGACCCTTCCTGCAGATCTTCGGATGGACCCTGACTTTTTCCTTCCTGTCAGTCGTGTTCACGCTCGCCATCGGCACGGTGCTGGCGAGCCTGGTGCAATGGGATGGGCTCGCGGGCCGCGGTCTCTATCGGCTGCTGCTGATCCTGCCCTACGCGGTCCCCGCATTCATCTCGATCCTGGTTTTCCGTGGGCTCTTCAATCAGAACTTCGGCGAGATCAACCTGCTGTTGAGCCAGGTCTTCGGGATCAGACCCGGCTGGTTCAATGATCCCACGCTCGCCCGCACCATGCTGCTGATCGTGAACACCTGGCTCGGTTATCCGTACATGATGATCCTGTGCATGGGGCTATTGAAAGCGATTCCGGCGGACCTCTATGAGGCCTCGGCAATGGACGGCTCCAATTTCATCCGGGACTTCTTCAGCATCACCCTACCCATCCTGATGAAGCCGCTCACCCCGCTGTTGATCGCGTCATTCGCGTTCAACTTCAATAATTTCGTACTGGTTCAATTGCTGACTCAAGGGCGCCCCGACATCATCGGCGCCCAAACCCCGGCCGGGACGACCGACTTGCTGGTGACCTACACCTACCGCATCGCCTTCGAGGGTTCGGGTCAGGATTACGGACTGGCCTCGGCCATCGCGACTTTGATTTTCATCATGGTCGGTATCCTGGCGCTGATCAACATCAAGCTCATGCGCGTGGATCGCTGAGAGCGCACAGGAACTGCTTACTGGTGAACGAAACGACTCCATTAAGGAGCACATATGACGTCTCGGTCGTTGTCGTTGTCGTAATCGAGCTGCTGAGTAATGCTGCGATTTACGGGTCCGCGAA
>NZ_CAIZIZ010000196.1 GCF_903933125.1 uncultured Lamprocystis sp.
AAAATCAACGCATTACGGTGCGGCAGTGCCGACCATGACAGGGGTCAGTAAATTTTGACGATACACAATATCTTATTGATTATGTTACGGTAAATTGCCACGGGAAATCCCAGAGAGCCATAATTCTACGATTTTTACAATATAAAATCAATATGTTAGTTCCTAGACAGGCTCTAACCTGGCTTGCCTTGCCTGCTCTGATATTTCATCAAGCGCATTAAACAATCGCTGAATTTCTTCGGTTTGTTCAATCGCTCTGATTTTTGCTTCCAGAATCGTCTTTTCCGCTCTTTTCAGTAATTTTGCATCTTCTGTTGCGGCGGCAAAGTCGTTGTCGGTAATTAACTTCAGATTAATGAGGCCAATTTGGTTCAGGAGCGCATTCTTCCAGACCGGAAAATTGCTGTTCTGAATTCTGCCCGATATTTGAATTTCTAAATTATCCACGATGTCTCCCGGTCTTAACATGGAGTATTTTTCTTCATCTGTGAACATCTGTGACATCTGTGGATAACTCCGGATAGTCGCTTGCTCAGCGCCGCTGAACCAGCGCCCGCCCATCCGCGAAGAACACCAGCACCAAAAACAGCACGAGCAATCCGCCGCCGACCAGCGGCGCTTGCCAGCCGAGTACACCCACCAGCAACCTGCTCGCACCGAACAGCACGAGGCCCAGGGCCAGGTAACCGAATACCCGCTTGAGGTCATAGGGCACGGGATAGTAGCGTCGACCCAGGAGATAGGAGACCACCACCATCGTACTGTAGCAGGCCAGATGCGCCCAGGCGGCACCCGCGTAGCCCCAGGTGGGGATCAGGGTGATCAGCATGATGACGGTAATGGCTGCGCCGAGGAGTGAGACCCAGGCGCCCATCAGCGTGCGGTCGGTCAGCTTGTACCAGATAGACAGATTCACATAGATGCCGAGCAGTAAGTTGGCCAGCAATAGGACCGGAACCACCGAGAGCCCCTCGCGGTAGGCCGCCCCGACGAAGTACTGAAAGACATCAAGGAACAGCGTGACCAGAAGGAAGATAAACACGCAAAAAATGACGAACCAATTCAGCACGATGGCGTAGACGCGTCCGGCGTCGGCCCGCTTGGCATAGGCGAAGAAGAAGGGTTCGCCGGCATAGCGAAACGCCTGAATGAACAGCGTCATCAGGATCGACAGCTTATAGCAGGCGCTGTAGATGCCAAGCTGCGCCATATTGGTCGCATCGTCGTAGGGCAGGAGGTATTTGAGCGCTGCCCGGTCCAGCATCTCGTTGACGATTCCAGCCATGCCGATGACCACCATCGGCAGTGAGTAGCGGATCAGTCGGGCGAAAAGCGGCCGATCGAATCCCCGCAGTCCCCCGTTGAACTGGGGCGCCAGCATCAGGAGCTTGATTGCGCTCGCCACCAGGTTGGCGATGAAGACATAGCCGATCCCGATAGTCGGGTCCCACAGCCGGCCGAGGAAGGACTGCGGGTCCGCGTCAAAGGCCGCGCGGCAGCCGAGGATGAAAAAGAGGTTGAGGCCGATGTTGATGGCGATCTCGATGAGCTTCACCACGGCGAAACGCCCGGCGCGGTTCTCCGCCCGCAGGCGGGCGAAGGCCGCCGCGCCGATCGAGTCCAGAGCGAGGATCGCGGCGCACCACCAGATGTATTCCGGATGTGCGGGGTGGCGCAGCAGGTCCGCGGCCGGTTGGCGAAGCGCGAACGCCAGGATGAAGAAGGCGAGGTTGGCCAGCACCAGGACGCGCAGCACCGTGGCGAAGACCACCGGCGCGGGGCGTTCGCCGCCCGAGCGGAAGCGGAAATAGCCGGTCTCCAGGCCGAACACCAGCAGAACCGCGAGGAATCCCATGTAGGCATAGAATTCCGCCACGACACCGTACTCCGCCGGCGCGAAGGTGTAGGTGAAGAGCGGGACCAGCAGATAGTTGAGAAAGCGTCCCAGCACGCTGCTCATGCCGTAAACAGCGGTCTGGGAGGCGAGTTGCTTCAGGGGATTCACAAGCGGGCGGATTCCAGGGCGGCGAGTCAGAAGGGTGCATTCTAATGCGTCTCTGAACGAAAGCCGATATTCCGCGGGCCTTGATCATAACTCGGCCGGCAGGCACTGGGGCGCAGGGCGCCCAGACTTGCGTGACACCGCTCCCGAGAAAGGGGGCAGGCAGGCGATGGGCAGACGGTGCAAACAGGGCAAGGACTTCGTGGCCCTGTTTTAGGACCTGGACCTGTTGGGCGGGACCGAGATCGGCATCGCGGTGTCACGAATTCCGCGCTACGTCCGGGTCCCGCGAGGGCTACAGCGCGGCGATTCGCTCCCGCTGCGTCTTGAGGTTGCCGATCGCCGTGGCGTGTTCGGCGAGTTTGTCGCGCTCCTTCTGCACCACCGCCGCCGGGGCCTTGTCCACGAAGGCGGGGTTGGTGAGTTTGGTCTGGGTGCGGGACACGTCGTCGCTCAGGCGCGCGATTTCCTTGTCCAACCGTTTCAGTTCGGCGTCTTTGTCGATCAGCCCGGCCATGGGAATCAGGACTTTCATTTCGCCGACCAGCGCCATGGCGGACTCGGGCGCCTGGGATGGGTCGTCGAGTACGGTGATGGATTGGGTGCGGGCCAGGAAGTCCAGGTAGGGGCGGGCGGCCGTGATCCAGCGGCGGTCTTGCTCCGAGGCGTTGGCGATCAGTACCGGCAGGGGCTTGCCCGGCGGGATGTTCATCTCGCCCTTGATGCGCCGCATACCGAGGATGAACTGGCGGACCCAGTCGATTTCGGCCGTGACTTCCCGATCGGCGGTGGCATCGCCGGCGTCGGCCCTGGGGTAGGGGGCGAGCATGATGGTCTCGCCCTGGACTCCGGCGAGTGGCGCGGCCTGTTGCCAGATCTCCTCGGTGATGAAGGGCATGATCGGGTGAGCCAGCCGCAGCAGGGTCTCCAGGGTGGTGATCAGGGTGCGGCGGGTGCCGCGGCGGGCGGCGTCATTGGCGTCGGTGCCGGTCAGTACCGGTTTGCAGAGTTCCAGGTACCAGTCGCAGAACTCGTTCCAGGTGAACTCATAGATGGCCTGAGCGGCCAGGTCGAAGCGGTAGTTGTCGAGGGACTCGCGCACGGTGCTGGTGGTCGCCTGGAGACGGGCGTTGATCCAGCGGTCGGCGGCGCTGAACTCCAGGTCCGCGGGGGCGGCCCCCAGGCCGCAGTCCTGATCCTGGGTGTTCATCAGGACATAGCGCGACGCATTCCACAGTTTGTTGCAGAAGTTGCGGTAGCCCTCGATCCGTCCAAGATCGAATTTCACGTCGCGGCCGGTGGTGGCCAGCGCGGCGAAGGTGAAGCGCAGCGCATCGGTACCGAAGCCGGGGATACCGCCGGGGAAGTCAACGCGGGTCTGTTTCGCGATCTTCTCTGCCAGGTGCGGCTGCATCATGCCCTTGGTGCGCTTCTCGACCAGTGTCTCCAGATCGATGCCGTCGATCAGATCGATGGGGTCGAGGACATTGCCCTTGGACTTGGACATTTTGTCGCCGTGGGCGTCGCGTACCAGGCCGTGGATATAGACATCCCGGAACGGGACCTCGCCCATGAATTTCAGGCCCATCATGATCATCCGGGCGACCCAGAAGAAGATGATGTCGAAGCCGGTGATCAGCACCGAGGTCGGGTAGAAATCGCGCAGCCGCTCGGTCTCGTCCGGCCAGCCCAGGGTACTGAAGGGCCAGAGTGCGGAGCTGAACCAGGTGTCCAGCACGTCCGGGTCCTGTTCCAACGGAAGCTCAGGCGCCAGGCCGTGAGTTGCCCGCACCTCCTGCTCATCGCGGCCGACATAGACATTGCCCTGCGCGTCATACCAGGCGGGGATGCGGTGCCCCCACCAGATCTGGCGGCTGATGCACCAGTCCTGAATGTTGCGCATCCAATCGAAATAGGTGTTCTTCCAATTGTCGGGGACGAAGCGGATGCGTCCGTCCTCCACCGCGGCGATGGCGGGTTCGGCCAGCGGCGCGATGCGCACATACCACTGATCGGTGAGATAGGGCTCGATCAGGGCACTTGAGCGGTCGCCGCGGGGTTGCTGCAGCCGATGGTCCTTGACCAGGGCCAGCAGCCCCAGGGCGTCGAGATCCGCCACCACCCGCTTGCGCGCGGCGAAGCGATCCAGACCGATATAAGGGGCGGGGAGCAGGCTGCCTTCCTCGGGCAGGTTGGAGCGCACCGCGGCATCCGGGGTGAAGATGTTGATCAGGCCGCCGTGGGGTTGATCGGCAATGGGCGTTTCATCGCGATGACGCAGCCAGACCTCATAGTCGTTGAAATCGTGGGCCGGGGTGATCTTGACACAGCCGGTGCCGAACGCGGGGTCGGCGTAGTCGTCGGCGATGATGGGGATACGCCGACCGGTCAGCGGCAACTCCACGAACTCGCCGATCAGGTGTTGATAGCGCTCATCGTTGGGGTTGACCGCCACCGCGCAGTCCCCCAGCAGGGTCTCCGGACGGGTGGTGGAGACCACCAGGTGTCCGGTCCCATTGACGAGGGGGTAGCGCATGTCCCACATGAACCCGGATTCTTCTTCCGAGAGCACCTCCAGGTCCGATACCGCGGTGTGCAGTACCGGGTCCCAGTTGACCAGACGCTTACGGCGGTAGATCAGACCCTCCTGATGCAGGCGCACGAAGACCTCGCGCACCGCGGTGGACAGACCCTCGTCCATGGTAAAACGTTCGTTGGCCCAGTCCAACGAGGATCCCAGCCGACGCAATTGGCCGGTGATGGTGCCGCCGGATTCCCCCTTCCACTCCCAGACCCGGTCGATGAAGGCGGCGCGGCCCAGATCGTGGCGGGTCGTGCCCTTTGCCGCCAGTTGGCGTTCGACCACCATCTGGGTGGCGATGCCCGCGTGATCCGTGCCCGGCTGCCACAGGGTGCGCTCGCCTTTCATCCGGTGGTAGCGGATCAGCGCGTCCATCACCGTGTTGTTGAACCCATGGCCCATGTGCAGGCTGCCCGTCACGTTGGGCGGGGGGATCATGATGCAGTAGGTGTCGGCGCCGGCGGTTGGGGCGGGCGCGGCGGCATCCGGCGCGAACCAGCCGCGCTCCTCCCAGCGTTGATACCAGGCTCTTTCCAGGGTCTTGGGGTCGTAATTTTTGTCCAGCATGGCGCTTGCGTCTGTCCGCGGGGTGAGTCGAGCGATAAGCGCGAGTATACCCGGCGGAATGGGTCAGACGGCAGGCGGACCCCCTCGATAAGGGTGTGAAGCGCGCGGATGCAGCGGCTGTGCGCCGCTGGGGCGCGTGGGGTCAGACCTTCAGGTCTTGAAACAGCCCGATCTCGACCAGCTTGGGGAGGAGAACCTGCTCTTCGTGATCAATGCGTTGCGTGACCAGATCGAAGACCTCGTGCGTCTCGGCCAGGAACTGATCACAGAAGTTGTAATCGCAGTTCTTGAGCCAGTTCGTGTAGTGGTCGTCGAAGGTTGCGCGCAGGGGTTTCTCGCTGCTGATGAATCCCCAGGCCAGTGAGTTGACCTTGGGGTCCTCGTGAACCAGCAGGCGCGGATACAGGCCGTGATCGGCCGCCGCGAGATGCCGCCGCATCGTCTCGCCCAGGTCACACAAGAGTTCGAATGCGGCTTTGGCGTTGGGACGAAACCGGAGCTGCGCCTTGTTCAGGATCGGGCGCAGATCGGCCATCATCTGACGCAGCTCCGAGTGGGTGCTGCGGAAACCGTCGAGAGTATTCACAAATTGTCCTCATCGCTAGTTGTTTGCGGGCGCTGCCGTAAGGATGAATCCTTCGATAACACTCCGTCGCCGATACATCGGCGGCACCTTGCCTGCTGGCCCTCACACGAGCGGGTAGGTGATACTGGTTTAGTCTATAAACGGCAGCAAGTCAAAGCCCCTTTATCAATAAATGACAAAGGGGATCGGCCAGCCGGTGGCAAAATTCTCAGGCGGACTTACGATATTGCGGTGAAATGACTGAAATTCAAGGCGTCTCTGCGTCACGAAGTTCGCGGCGCCAGCCGCCGCACCGCGTTCAGCCGTTGATCCACAGATGCACCCCGATGCTCGCGAAATACCCCAACGCGATTGCCGGCGTCCACTTCAGGTGTCCAAAGAAGGTGTACGCGCCGCGCGCCTGACCCATGAGCCCGACGCCGGCCGCGGAGCCGATCGACAGGAGCGACCCACCGACCCCGGCGGTTAGCGTCACCAGCAGCCACTGGGTCTGATCCATGGCCGGATTCATGGACAACACCGCGAACATCACCGGGATGTTGTCGACAACCGCCGAGATCACTCCGACTCCGATGTTGGCTGCGGTCGGTCCCCACTGCAGGTACATCACCTCCGAGGCCAGCGACAGATACCCGACATAGCCCAGTCCGGCCACACAGAGCACCACGCCGTAGAAGAACAGCAGGGTGTCCCACTCGGCACGCGCCACCGGATTGAACACATCGAAGGGGGTCATGTCGCCCACCTGGGTTGCCCTATCCCCCTGTCGGTGCTGCCAGCGCGTGTGGGTCATGCGCAGGTAATAACCGAAGAACTGGAGATAGCTCAGACCGGTCAGCATCCCGATGACCGGGGGGAGGTGGAGGAACGAATGGAAGCTCACCGCCGTGGCGATCGTGACCAGGAACAGGGCGATGATGCGGCGGGCTCCGCGTTTCATCGTGACCGCTTCGGAAGCCGTCGCGGGCTTGTGATCGGGCACCGCGAAGTGCATCAGGATGGCCGGGACGAGCCAGTTCACCAGGGCGGGGAGGAAGAGTGCGAAAAACCCGAAGAAGTCGATGATCCCTTTCTGCCAGACCATCAGGGTGGTGATGTCGCCGAAGGGACTGAAAGCGCCGCCGGCGTTGGCCGCTACCACGATATTGATGCAGGAGAGGGTAACAAAAGTGCGGTTCTCGCCGCCGACCGCCAGCACCACTGCGCCCATCAGGAGCGCGGTGGTCAGGTTATCGGCGATCGGCGAGATGAAAAAAGCCAGAGTTCCGGTCATCCAGAACAGCGAGCGAAAACTGAAGCCGGCGCGGATCAGCCAGGCGCGCAGGGCATCGAAGACGCGCCGTTCAGCCATCGCGTTGATGTAGGTCATCGCCACCAACAGGAACAGCATCAACTCGGCAAAGTCCAGGAAGGCGTGCCGCACTGCCTGCTCCGCCGCCTGGGGTGCGCCTTGTTGTGCGGAGACATAGGCGAGGATGGCCCAGATGACGCCGGCCGCGATCACCACCGGCTTGGACTTGCGCAGGTGCAGAAACTCCTCTGCCATCACCAGCACATAGGCCGCGAGAAAGATCAAAAGGGCCGCTAAGCCTGCCGGGTGCCGAGTCAGATCCGGGTGATCGGCGGTCCCTGACGCGACGGCGACGATTGGCAAGAACAGGGCGAGGACCCCGATGAGGACGGCAGGCAGGATGAACACGGGTGAGGGGCTCCTGAGGATCGGGGCGCGATACAGCATGGCTGTACCATAACCCGAGACGGGGTGTGGGCCAAGCCTGCGGATGCCTGGCGGCGCGGCGCGATGTGTCGCGCGGCGGCTTTGACAGCGATCCGGTCACGCCCTGGTGTCGCGCACCGGAGGTGGAGACTTCCGTAAACATCAGCCCGTGGCCTTGTGGGAGCGGCGTCCCGCCGCGATGCGGTGCCGTGGTGACTTCTAACGCCGCGGCGACGCGCCTGGTCCCATCGCGGCGGGAC
>NZ_CAIZIZ010000197.1 GCF_903933125.1 uncultured Lamprocystis sp.
CGGAGTTGGTCGCCCGGGTGAGCGACTTTGCGCACACGATCAACGTCGATCCGTTTGCCGTTGCCGACCGGCTCTGGACGAAAACGACGCTCGATCCAGAGGAAGAGAAATTACGCATCCCGGCCTAGGCGAGGTTTAGACATGATTCTCTCCTTAAAAGAACCTGCGCGCCTTCGCCGTGGGATGCACCCCGGGGGCGAGGCAGTATTTGCCCCAACATTAGCAGGTGAACTGCGACGAGGGTAGCGCTTTCGGGGGAAAGGGACGTACCACGAAAAAGCTCGTCGTTAGCTCCCCGCACCCGATGACCCGCTCGCTCAAGCCGATCCGCCGAAGACTTCATTCAGGCTCCGGCACTCCAACACGCGATCACCCAACTCCTCAAGCTCGGCCTCGCCGGCTTGACCCAGACGCTCCTCAGCCCATGACGGCAGCGGGCCAAAGCGGCGAGTGAGGAACCGGCGCAGCAATTTCGTCTCGCCCTGTTGCCTGCCTTCCCGTAAGCCCTCCTCCTTCCACTCCTGGGTCCAAGTCTTGACGCGTTCGGCCAGCATGTCGTGAAGCTCCTGTAGTTCGCTGAAATTGGGTATCTCGACGCCGGGTACGCGCTCCGGAAGCAGCACACGCTTGAGCCAGACCACGAAGGCACGACGCAGGCACGCGTTTTCCGCCCCGGCCAGCCACTCGACCCGGCAACCGATGACCCGCTGGATGTTCTCCGGTGCCTGAGCATTCTCCAAGCGGAACAAGGCGGCGACGACGTTGGGCAGACGCGCGAGGTCCGCCTCGGGGTAGCTGCGTTCTTCCAGGAGAAGATAGCGCATCTGGGGGCTGCCAGTGGCGCAGTTGCGGCGGCAGACTCGGGGCGATCAGGTCCGCCAGGTCGGTCTTGGCGGTCCAGGGCTCGGCGCCGTTGTAGAGCACGATCGGGAGCACCGGCGGGAGCGGATCATCCGGCCCGATCTCTTTCGCGCGGTGCAGGTCCTCGTAGAGGACGCCATTGTAAGTGATGAGCCGAGCGGCCATGAGGCGGTCGACCGTGGACTGAAACTCCAAGGAAAGTTGCCACCGGGGCGGCACTCCTGACCTGCACGGCTCATAAGGGCACGGTCTAAACCTGCGCCTTGGCCCCGGACGGTACACACGTTCATTCGGCGGGCGAGGATGGGGCCCTACGCCTCTGGGACGCCGCCACCGGCGCGCTGCTGCGCATCCACGCAGTCCGGTCTGCCCCTTGGCCGTGTCACGCGGTCTGGGAGCCCCCGACTAACCGCCTCATTGAGTGGTCCGGGGACGCCTGGCGCTGGCTCCACTGGGTCGCCACCGACGCCGACGGCTGGCACGACCCCCTGCCGCTGGGGACCTTCGGCGACCTGCCGCAGCCGGGATCGCTGCCACCGTGAACGGGTTTTTATGTACACATCAAATGCGGATTGGCCTGGCCCTTAGGCATAACAGTTTCTTTGCTTTGATTTTTTGCGTGAGAAAAAATCAGCCGACAGTGGTCCAGATGCGATCCATCAAATGCCCGTCAAATGCAGCTGCACCGGCTCAGCCGGCCCACCACGGCACGTACTTCATGTCCCGCCGCGAGGCAACCGCGTCGTAGGCTCGGATCGCTTGGGCCTCGGTCGCCTCCTTAGATCAGGCGCGACGCTTGGGCGCTGTTCTGTCGCTCGATGCCAAACCGCTCGCGCAGGGTTGAGTTGGTCATGAAGTCGCGCTCAACGTAGCGCAGGCAGGCATGGAGGTAGCAGGCCCGTACCCGGTCGTCTTTGTCCATCCTGGTCAGCGGACGCTGGGCGAACAAGACTGCGATCGTGTTGTCCCCTGCAACCTCGAAACGCGGTGCAGGCAATTGATAATACTCGGTTTGAAAGACGACTTTGTCGATTCCGCTGCCACGTTCCTCGCAGACTCCAACGCGGCGCAAGAACGAGGCCAGTGCCTCGTTGCGTGAGCGCGGTGGGTTGTCCAGGAAACGCGCGGGGTCAACCAACGGCTGTCCGGGGTTCGTGATCTCCATACGATCGCTGAAGATCTCGACCGGATATCGGGGACAGACCACGGATAGCGCAAGACAGATGAGAAGCGGACCGATTTTGGCCGGGAGGCATCCATGAGTTGCCGCTCGCAGGACCGGACCGGGTCGTGAACGGTTTTACGCCTGAGGGCCACTGAATTGATCCAGTCCTGGCAGGCCACGGCCCGGTCGCCATTCCTGATTCCCACGGAGCCGGGCACCGAAGCACCTCGTCAACAGCCGCAGGGTCAGGTATGTCGCTAACTTACAGCCGCTTCTGAGTGTTGGCAAGCACCAGCCCCAAGGGCACAGCAACGACAGCCACCCCCACCGGCACCCCCGTCGCCGGTAACGGGATCGGCGCCACCAACAGCATCAGCGTCCCGATCAGTATCCACAGCAGCCCCCGCACCGCCCAGAAATGGATCAACGGACTGGCATAGGAAAAGCCGTGCTGCCGGATACGCCGCCGTAACAACGCATCGTAGGCGGCAGCCGCGCCCAGGATCAGGATGAACGGCCACCAGAAGCGCAGCACCGCCAGGCGCAGACAGGCCTGACCAAGCGACCACCACACCACCTGCACCCGGCCCGCGAGCCACGGCCAGACCGGGCTGTCGGCCAATTGCTCCAGCCCCGCCCCCGCCGTCTGGTGATCAGGCACCAGGAGGTGGTAACTCCATGCCTCCAGTCCGGTGCGCACGAAGCACGCCCGATACCAGCGCACCGCGCGGTCGAGGATGGCATCGGCCTGGGTTGGTCCCACCGCGTCCACCAGGGAGGTGAGTTCCTGCGCGCTGACCTGGCGCGCCCAGTCGGTCGGTACCAGCGCGGCGAACAGGATGAACTCCATGACGAAGAGCAGCAGGCCCGCGGCGAGGGTCCACAGCCAGATACCTTTGCCGTCGCTGCCCTCGTGTGCGTCGTCAAGCATCCGGGGTCCCGGCCGCGGATTCGACCCGGACGGGCGCCGGCCGGACGGCGCGCAGCCGACCGCCCAGGATGCGCCGCTGGTCGGCCGTCAGCGCCTGCGCCAGGACCGCATGTTCTGGAGCGCCCGGTGCGCCGACGAGGCTGTCGAAGAAGGCCGCGAAGCGCTCACGATCCGGTACGCCGGCTTTTTTCGCCGCCTTGTGGGCGTTGATCGCGGCCACCGCGATGGCGTGCACGCGGGCCTGGAGGGCCGCGGCGGCGGGCTCCTGCTCCGCCAGTCCGCACGCGAGCCGTTCGAGTAACCCGCGACTGTCGGGCCAGTTCAGGATCGGCATCAGGCGGGCGACCATCTTGGAGAAATGGACTTGCTCGTGTTCGTAGAGCCCGAGCAGCCCCTCCAAGACGGTCGAGGGATGATCGCTGCTGACCCGCTCGCGGTAGTAGCGCACCAGTGCCTTGACCCGCGCGGTGACGTCGCGACCGCGGGCCAACAGGGTCGCCGCGTCGGTCTCCCAGTCGGGCCGGCACGCGGCAAAGTGCCCCCGCAGCGCCCGCTCGACCAGGGCTTCGGCGCCGCCTTCCAGATAGTGGCGCAAACTGACCAGACTCGGTCGCTCATGGACCGCGAGCAGCCCTGGACCACGTTGCTCAGGACCATCTGTCCGAAGCTCTTGAAGGGATCATTGCCGGTCTCCGATGGGATCAGGGCCGCCACCCGGCTCGCCAACTCGGTAGCGCGGTTGAAACTGTGCAGGGTGTCGATGCGCACCGACTGGGCAGGAAAGGCCGGGTGGAACTGCACGAAGCGCGCGGGGCTGCCGGCCAGCACGCAGGCCCGTTGCGCCGTGTCGCGCAGGTCGCGGTCGCCCTTGGGGTCGATGATCAGGACCGCTTCGCCACGCAGCACGGCCTGGGTGACCAGCAGGTCGAAGGTGCGGGTCTTGCCGGCGCCGGTGACTCCGACGATGAGCATGTGCCCGTCGGTATGCGACAGCGGGATGCGCAGGTCCCCATCGCGTCCCCCCAAGCCGTGCAGCCAGGTCGCGCCCATGCGCTGCGGATCGCGCGGGGCAAACTGCTCCGGACCGGCCCGCAGCAGGTCCAGTGCCAGTTGCGTATGCACGGGGAGCCAGTCGAAGCCCCAGCCCAGCCACAGGTCGCCGGACCAGGACGGCACCCGGGCCGCGAAGTCCTCCGGGGCGATGCTTGACTCCCGCGGCCTGCGCCGCGGCAGCGATGTCCGCGGAGTTTCCGGAGTTTCGGGGACAGTATACCTAATCCATCAAAGTCCTATGGAAGCACCTTCAGTTCCAGGGATTTCCTTACCGCGATTGGTACGGCAATCGGAACGAACCGATCCGCAGAGTAGAGATAGTCCTCGCCGCTCTCGTCGATGATCCGCAGATCGCCGTCCGTGCTCGCATCTTCGTCGGGAAGGACGCGATAAATCTTATGCAATTCCAGGGATGCAGGATAATCCGAGTTGTCGATACAGACAACATACTCTGGGACTTCGCCGGTTTGCTTGCTCATAGTCATTCCAGGTAACACTTGCGCTTCATTTCTCTCTTGCCGATTCCGTGAGCTTCGTACCAATGCAACTCGGCGCGACGGAGTCTACCGCTGTTCAATCGCAGGAGGGCGGTTCCTTTGACTTTACGCCAATTACCCCTTCCGTACTCGCGGTTCAGCCGGGCTATGTCACGGATACCAGGGCCGCGAGCGATCAGCTCGACATCACTGATCGCACTGATGATCTCGAAATCAGACATGAAGCTATACTGATGGGACTTCGGATGATCTCCAGTCCGCGATTACGTGTGGCATCCAAACGTTGCGGACGGGGCGAATGCCCAGTCCGGCGTCGATTGGCGGAGCCCCCATGCAGTCGATGTTCCGCCAAAGTCGTCCGCCAGGTCAAGAGTGCCTTTCATGCTGATTTGAATGATGCAGCCAACCTTCTGTGTAAGGCCGGTAACAAGGGGCGCGAAACGGATGATCGGGTGGCAGTTCGACGATCACGAAGAATTGTTTCGCCAGATCAATTTGCTGCTGAGCTACATGAACGGACTGCACGACCAGCTCGGTCTGCCCGCGGCGATGAACGAACGCATCTCACAGGAGATCGCGCAACGCATCGAGTCCTCGTTCGAGTGAGCCGGACCGGTACTGGCCGTGCGACCGCCGGCGCAGACTGATTCCCGCCAGCCGGCGCGTCACGGTCGGCCCGGGCCGACCGGTGCCCGTGCGGCCCGCGGAGTCCGTTTCCCTTGTCGAACCTCAGGACCATGAGCACCGGACCCGCCCGCTGGATCATGCACCTGGACATGGACGCCTTCTACGCCGCGGTGGAACAGCGCGACAACCCGGCCTTGCGCGGCTTGCCGGTCGTGGTCGGCGCCCAGCCCGGCGGGCGCGGGGTGGTGGCCACTTGCTCTTACGAGGCGCGCCGCTTCGGCATCCACTCGGCCATGCCCATCCAGGAGGCCCATCGGCGCTGTCCGGACGCGGTCTACCTGCGCCCGCGCATGGCGCATTATCTGGAGGTCGCCCGCCAGATTCGCGCGGTCATGGCCACCTGCACCCCGGTCGTGGAACCGATTTCGATCGACGAGGCCTTTCTCGACGTCAGCGGGCTCGCGCACCTGATCGGTCCCCCGGCGACCATCGGCGCGCAGATCAAGGCGGCGATTCGTGACGCGGTCGGTCTGACCGCCTCGGTCGGCATCGGCCCGAACCGCTTGGTGGCCAAGATCGCCTCGGATTTCGGCAAGCCGGATGGACTGGTCGTGGTGCCGCCGGAACAGGTGCTGGACTTCCTGGGTGGACAGCCGGTCGGCGTGTTGCGCGGGGTTGGCAGCCGGACCCTGCCCATCCTCCAGCGGCTGGGCCTGCGCACCGTCGCGGACCTGCGCCGGTTGTCGCTCACCCAGTTGCAGGCCCAGGTGGGACCCCGCATCGCTGCCAGCCTGTACCAGCAGGCGCGGGGCATCGCCTCCGATCGGGTCGGCGAACGCGCCGCCCGCCGGTCACTCTCCAAGGAAACCACCTTCGGCGTCGACGTGGCCGATTCCGGCGTGCTGCGCGACACCCTACGCGGCCTGGCGGCCGAAGTCGCCACGGCGGCCCGGCAGGAGGGGATCGCCGGGCGCACCGTGACGCTGAAGATCCGCTTCTGCGGCTTCGAGACCCATACCCGCCAGCGGCGGCTCCCGCGGCACAGCGACGACGCCCGGACCCTGTTCGCCACCGCCTGGTCGCTGTACGAGGCCGGCAAGCCCGTGCGCCTGATCGGCCTGGGGATCGCCGATCTGGGGGCTCCGGAGCCGGTCCAGCCGGACCTGTTCGACGGCGCGGCCGAGCGCCCCGCGGATAACGACCGGGAGCGGCGCCTGACGGTCGCGGTCGATCGCATCCATGCGCGCTTTGGCGTCGGCGCCCTGGTGTCTGCTGCGGACCCCATGGATCGGGCCCGCGGCCTGGACGAAACCCCGGAGTGCCCGCAGTCGCATATTCGAGTCAGTTGATCAGATTGGTGTCATACGCTGTCACCAGGCCCCTAGGGTGTTCAATCTGTCAGGTATATCGCAATTCCCTCTCATGCAGTTTCTGTGTTTAGCACTGAATCGATCAGGGCATGCCGACGCCGGGCCAGCATCGACGTACCGATATGCGTTTCCGCCCACTGCTCGACATCAATGGTGCGTACTGACTCCATCGCCTCCCGAATCAATGGCGTCGTCAGGTCAGCGATGAAGGCAGGAATCGCCAGTACCAGCTTGCCGATCTCCTTAAGCGGCCCCTTGGCAGTGAAGCATTTGTATTTCCCAAACACCGATTCGATGATATCGGAGGTGGCTAACCAGATACTGTCAACCGGGATTTTCGCCGCTTCCAATGCGACGTGCGCGAGCACCTGTTGGGTGAAGATCGCCGTCCGTGGGGTGAGCGTTGACGGCAGTGGCAGCGCGGCCTGGAGTGATTCGGGGGAACTCCGCTGGAGGCC
>NZ_CAIZIZ010000198.1 GCF_903933125.1 uncultured Lamprocystis sp.
GATGCCATCCGCAGCTTATAGGGACATGGAATCTCTCGATCAGGCGCTTAGCGATATCCTAGGTTCGGTAGGCGAAAAGTACAGTATCCAATTCGCTCATTGCTGATAGAGGGCTACAGATATTTCACTTGAAGTACTTAAGGCCCAACGTGTTCTAGATTTCACTAGGATGTTTGGGAGACTGCACGCAGTCTCATACCCAAACATCCTACCCCGTGTTCGGAGCGGGAGCGCGGCGCTACCTGATTTCGACTCCGGACGGCGGTGTCAGGCGGTTCCTGAGGTCTGACGTGGCCGGGGCGTCAAGGACCAAGACCAAACCAGACGTTACAAAACCAACACGACGCGCTCGGAAACACGCCCTATCCAGTATAAACACGAAGGGATGTTGAAATCGTGATCTGGGTCACGTTTTGGTGGTTTCGCGGTGTCCGTCTCGGCTCGACCGATCGCTCATCTGCGGCTCGATGGCCTGGCTGCAATTACGCAATTACGGTGACAGTGTACTAAATACAGTAATTACGGGTTGCGTTCAACGTCCATCCGCATTAGGTGCATTTAGTAAACTGTCATCGTAACATTTAGTAAACTGTCACCGTAACCGCAAGGCATAAGTCAAGACCTAACCCCATGACTCCTGACTCCCCATGATTCCCCTGACCCCATGACTCCCAACACAAGAAGGCCCATCACCCGATCCGATACCCTGGTCGGTGTCTCTGGCTGCAGAGGAAAGCGAGTGCTTGCAAGGGATGGTTGCCAGGGGGCAGATCCGTGGGCGGCTGGAGTGGGCGCAGGCCATGGCGACTAATGATCCTCCGCGCGAGGCGACGTGGATGGGCATCGCGCAACTGTGTCGTCGGCCCGCCGAGGCGAGGGTAGAGGACTGCGGTCGGGGCTGAACGCTTACGCTGGGAGCGATTGGCGCCACTTGGTAGACTGGCTCCGGAACTTTGCGAGAGCCCAAGCCATGCACGCGCACCAGAACACCCGCCCCAGTCTCTACGAACAGTTGGAAGCCCTGCCGGAAGGACTGACCGGGGAAATCCTCAACGGTCAGATCTACACCCAGCCCCGCCCGAGCGGCCCGCAGGTGTTTGCCGCGTCTGAGTTGGGCTATGAACTGCTCGGTCCGTTCGAGCGCGGACGCGGGGGCCCCGGCGGCTGGTGGATCGTTCAGGAACCCGAACTGCACTTCCTGCGCAACACCGAAGTTGATGTTCCAGACTTGGCCGGATGGCGCAAGGAGCGGCTACCCAGATTTCCGCGCGACCATCGCTTCACCGTGGTGCCGGATTGGGTGTGCGAGATTCTATCCCCCTCGACCGAAAGCAAAGACCGCAAAATCAAGATGCCAATCTACGCGCAGTATGGGGTTCCCTACGCCTGGCTGCTCGATCCGGTCGCGCACATCCTGGAAGCCTACGTCTTGGAAGACGGCGCTTGGCGGGAGATTGGCCGCTTCGCCGGCGCTGCGCCGGTCTCGGTGGCACCGTTCGAGGCGGTGACGATCAGGCTTGATGACTTGCGGGCACCGACCGAGTAGAGATCAAGGGGAAAAGGGCTTTGATCGTCATTCCGGCCACGGTGCCGATAGCGAGGTTGCTGGTCCGCGGAGCGGACCCTACGCGCGACCTGGAGGATTCATGCATCTCGATCTGATCCTGGTGTTGGCCCTGCTCGGCGGCGCCATCCTGATGTTCAGTCTGGGCCGGCCCCGGGCGGACGCGGTGGCTCTGATCATGCTGACGGGGCTGCCGTTCACCGGGGTGATCAGCGCCCGCGAGGCGGTCGCCGGGTTTGCCAATCCGAACATTATTCTGATCGCGGCCATGTTCGTGATCGGCGAGGCGCTGGCTCGCACCGGGGTCGCCCAGGCGCTCGGTGACTGGCTGGTGGCCCGCGGCGGACGCCGCCCCGCCCGGTTGGTCGCGACCCTCATGTTGATCGTCGGCGCCCTTGGCTCGGTGATGTACTCGACCGGGGTGGTGGCGATTTTCATCCCGGTCGCGCTGCGTGTCGCCCGTGCCGCCGGTCTTTCGCCGGCGCAGGTGCTGATGCCGGTGTCCTACGCGGCGTTGATGAGCGGCATGCTGACCCTGGTGGCCGCCGCGCCCAATCTCATCGTGAATTACGAGCTCACCCGCACCGGTGCCGCCGGACTCGACTTCTTTACCCTGACTCCGATCGGGCTGCCGATCCTGTTGCTCGGGATCGGCTATCTGCTCGTCGCGGGGCGCTGGCTGCGGCCGGCCGCGGCGGACGGCGTCGGCGCCGCGGTTCGTCCGGGGCTGACGGACTGGGTGCGGGACTATGGGCTTGCCGAACGCGAGCTGCGCGTGCGCTTGCGTCCGGACTCGCCGCTGATCGGTCGGCCGCTCCGCGACCTGGATTTGCAGGGGGCCGAAGGACTGACGGTCATTGCCGTCGAGCGCGTCGGACGGCTGCGCGCCGCCACCATCGCCCCCGATCCCGACACCGAGTTGGCGGCCGGCGACACGCTGCTGCTCGACAGCCCGACGCTGATCGCCGATGCCGACGGCCGCTGCGCGCGGCTCGGACTCGAACGCCTGCCGCTGTCCGGGGCCTACTTCACCGATCGCGCCCAAGTGCTGGGCATGGCCGAGATGCTGCTGCCGGCGGACTCGACTCTGATCGGCAAGACGCTGGCGTCGCTCGACTGGGCCGCGCGGCACGGGTTGGCCGCGGTCGGGCTGCGGCGCGGGCGTACCGCGATCCCCGCCCCGCGGCGCGCCGGCGAGCCGCTGCGGGCGGGCGACACCCTGCTGCTGGTCGGCACCTGGGCGGCGATCGGACGGCTGCGCGCGGGCGGTCACGATCTCGTGACACTCAATCTGCCGCGCGAGTTCGATGAGGTGCTGCCGGCCCAGGGCCGCGCGCCGCACGCCGTGCTGGTGCTCGCCATCACCGTGGGGCTGATGATCTCGGGATGGGTTCCCGCGATGCATGCGGCGCTGATCGGCTGTCTGCTGATGGGTCTACTTGGCTGCATCGACCTGGACAGCGCCTACCGGTCGATCAGTCTGCGCACCTTGGTGACGATCGCCGGCATGTTGCCGTTCGGGATCGCGTTGGAACGCACCGGCGGTATCGATCTGGCGGCCGGGGCTCTGGTGCAGGTGCTCGGCGATGCCGGCCCCCACCTGATTCTCGCCACCCTGTTCGCGATCACGGTCGTGCTTGGGCTCTTCATCGTGGCAGCGGCCAATGCGGTCCTGACGATCCCGGTGGCGCTGGCGCTGGCCGCCGAACTCGGGGCCTCGCCCTATCCCTTCGCCATCATCGTGGCGCTCGCCGCGTCCTCGGCCTTCATGACACCCATTGCGCCCCCGAACGCGATGGTCGCGACCGCCGGCGGCTATCGCTTCGCCGATTATGCGCGGTTGGGCTTCCCGCTGGTATTGCTGGTCATGGTGTTCGCGGTGACGGTGGTGCCGTGGCTCTATCCGCTGTACTAAAGCCGCTGATCCGGATCAAACCCAGCGTGCGTCCGGTCGTCGAGTCCGGTGTCTGCATGGCCGTATACAGCAGTTTGGATGGAATCAAGGAGGGTCCATAGCCGTATCCGTAGCCGGGCGTGACATCCAGCAGCAGTACCAGATCGCGTTCGGCATCGCATGGTTGACTCCTGCTTCTATGCTATCTTCTGGTCACGAAACGCCAGCTTCGTCACCCGGAATCCGGGCCTTGATCATCGTTCCGGCCAGCGCTTGCTCATTTGGA
>NZ_CAIZIZ010000199.1 GCF_903933125.1 uncultured Lamprocystis sp.
GGTGCAGCGCTTCCAGCCCTGACGGTGTCAGGCCAGGATGGCCTGACTACGCACCCGGCGAGCCCAAGTGCTGAAGCCCCCGACAGCGCTGCGGTGCAGGGCTTCCAGCCCTGACGGTGTCAGGCCAGGATGGCCTGACTACGCACCCGGCGAGCCCAAGTGACCGGAATCTTGATCGAGGCCCAACGGTTCGTTATTTATCCCAACCGCAGCGCCTTCTTGTAGAACCGCGGCACCTCATCCGGATCGGCGGTCATCAGGATGTTGTCCAGCAGTCCCGCCGACATGCGTCCGGCCCGCACCATGCGGGTGAATTGGTCTTTGAGGCCCTGCCAGTAGAAGTCCCCGCCCGAACTGTCCAGGAAGACGATGGGACTGGACTCGATGACCCCGAGCTTCATGTCGGTGAGCGTGAGTCCGATTTCTTCCAGGGTGCCGACACCGCCGATCAGAAAGAGATGGAAGCTTGCGATCTCGAACCAGCGCTGTCGCGACTGACGGCTGCGGGCCTGGAAGGTCTGGTAGAAATCGGCACTCTTGTTGGTCTCCTGATCCATGGTTTCGATGAAGCTGGAGCCGACCATCAGGCCGAGCCGGTGGGCGGTGGCGGTGACCTGCTGCATGGACCCGGGTCCGCCGCCGGTGAGAATGCCGATGTCGCTGCCGAAGAGTCCCCGCAGGTTGGTGATCAGCCGCTCGGTACAGGCGATCTCGGGCTCGCTCAGCGGCTTGATCGAGCCATAGATGGCGAACACCAGGGTGGAGCGGAAGCGGTCCACCATGTCCGGCGCGGTGAAATAGCCGCGCAGGCCGCGGAAGACATGCCGCACCACATGGCCGCGCGCCTCGTTGCACCAGTAGACCTCGACACCCAGACCCTCGTAGTCCGCCAGGCGGCCGTGGTCACGGTCGGAGAGGAAGACACCATGCTCGAAGGACGCGCGGCGGAAGACGATGCGCGCGATCTGGCCGCGCAGCGCGGCGGCGCAGATTTCGGTGTGTTCTATCAGGTTGGGAAAGTACCCGAGCAGCAGCGTCGCTCCCGCGCCGTCCGGCAACCCGGCGAGCGGTCCGGTCCCGGCACAGTCGGTCGGCTCATCGAACGCGGACGATGGGTCGGCGTCGACTTGGGGATCCGGCCGCACCCGCGGGTTCCCCGGGTTATCCGACCGGCCGCAGAGCAACTCCGGCAGACCGCCCGCGAACAGGGCGGCGGGGTCGGTGGTCGCGGCCATCAGGCGGTGGCAGCCCGGCACCAACAACGGCGAGCCCTCCAGCCGGTCGAAGACCTGCGCGAGTGATCGGTATTCCGGTTCCGCGGCAGCCGGCAGCGGCTTGGGTCCGCCATGCCAATAGCGGCGCTCCGGCTCCGAATGCACGGCCTCGTGCACGGTGGCGGCGACCGTGGGGTTGACGATGAGCTGATCGGAGCGGTTGATGAACTCCAGATAGATGTTGGTGCCGCGGGTGGAGACCGGGTCCAGCACCGTGGCCTGGAGGTGAAAGCCGAGTGAGTCATCCAGGTTCTGGAGCACCACGTAATGCCGATGCAGGAACATGGAGCAGGCCGTCACCAGCCCGTCATTGGGCGGCAGCTCGATGTTGTCCACCGTGGTGCGGACCTGGAGACGGTTGAGCAGTTCCTTGCCGTCCGCGTGGTAGGCGACGGCGTTCACCTCCTGGAAGGTCAGCGGCTTGCGGAAGCGGAAGAGCTGCTGCTGCGGGCGCAGGATGAGATAGCCATGCGCGTCCAAGGAGAAGCCGGCGGGTACCTGGATTTGGTTGTCCTGGATCAGGCCGTGAATCTCGGTCGAGGAGAGCCGCGTATCGCGCGGGCAGTAGACCAGCCGTCCCACCCGCAGTCCGGGCGTGATCAGCCGCTCCAGATGCTCCGCCATGCCGTAGGCGCGGATGGCGGCGACGACGCTCAGCCGCAGATCGCACGAGCGGCCGTTGAAGACCGGCTCACCCAAGGGGGTGATGTTGATGCCGAGCCGCGCCAGGCGGCTGCGCGCCGCGAACACCAGTTCGGATTCGCGTCCGCGGACCAGCTCGCGGAAGCGGCGCGGCAGGGCGAAGCGGGCCTCCACCACCAGAGCCTCGCCGTCCGGTTCGCGGATCGCCGTGATCCAGCCATCGTCGGTCTCGGGGGTTGCATACATGCGGGTATCGGTCCGTTTGGTTTGCGGAAGCGCGCAACGCCCTTGGTTACTTCCGGGGGCCTTGATCGTAATCCCGGGCAGCGGCGTGCGTCGTCAGGGCTTCCAGCCCTGACGGTGTCAGGCCAGGATGGCCTGACTACGCACCCGGCGAGCCCAAGTGGCCGGAATCTTGATCGAGGCCCTTCCGGGCATCATCCCACCCCGCTTGCGGCGGCAATCAGGACGGCACCGGGAGCCTGGTCGGGGGCGGTCAACGCCAACTGAGCGGTCGCAGGATGCTACCATCACGGGGCCGCGACTGCACCGCATGGCGCAGCCGGAGGCGGGATCCAGTCGCGGACATAGGCCTCGAACTCCGCTGCCGGGAGTGCACGACTGAACAGGTAACCCTGAACAATCCGGCATCCCTCGCGTTGGAGAAAGTCCGCCTGGGCCTGGGACTCGACGCCCTCGGCGACCACCTTGAGCCCCAAGGCCTGGCCGAGAGCAATGACCGCGCGGGTGATGGCGCACGCCGCGGCATCGTCCGGAAGTCCGGCGACGAATGATCGATCGATCTTGATCACCCGCACCGCCAGCCGCTTGAGCGAGGTCAGTGAGGAATAGCCGGCGCCGAAGTCGTCGATGCCGACGTCGATGCCCAAGGTCTGGAGGCGCTGGATATTGAAAGCGGCCGACTCGGGGCGGGCGATGACCCAGGTCTCGGCAATTTCAACCACCAAGGCGTGGGGGTCGAGCCTCACCGCGTCAAGGATGCCGACGACGGTCTCAGCCAGGTTCGGGCTTTGAATGTCACGGTTCGACAGATTGACCGACACCGTCCCGCGGGTCAGCAGCCCCTGCGTATGCCAGCGCTTCATTTGGGTCACCGCGGTGCGCAGCACCCAGGCAGTGATGGGAACAATCAGTCCGGTTGACTCCGCCACATGGATGAAATCATCCGGCTCGACGACCCCCATCAGCGGGTGGTGCCAGCGGATCAGGGCCTCACAGCCGAGGATCCGGCCGGTCTCCAGGTCATGTTGCGGCTGGTAATGGAGGCTGAACTTCTCTTTGGCGAGGGCCTGGCGCAAGGCGGTCTCCAGCGAGACCTGGGCCAGCGCGTGAGCCGTCAGATCCTCGGTGTAGAAGCAAAAGGTGTTGCGCCCCTGCTCCTTGGCCCGATACATGGCCGCGTCCGCATTGCGCACCAGGGTTTCCATATCGGCGCCATCCTGCGGATAGAGGCTGATGCCGATGCTCGCCGTCATGCCGATGCTCGCCGTCATATAGAGTGCATGGTCATTCACCGCGAATGGTTGGGTGAAAGCGTCGACCAGTTTGCGGGCGATCAGTCCGGCCTCGCTGCCCTGCCTCAGATCGCCCAAAATGATCGTGAACTCATCGCCGCCGAGGCGCGCAACAGTGTCACCCTCGCGCACTTGGGCGCGCAGTCTCTCGGTCACCTGGCGCAAGATCGCGTCCCCGACCCCGTGTCCCAGGCTGTCGTTGATGTCTTTGAAGCGGTCCAGGTCGAGGAAGAGCAGCGCCAGTTCGTGGTTCTCACGATGGGCACGCTGCATGGCCTGATGCAGTCGATCGGTGAACAACAGTCGGTTGGGCAGCCCGGTGAGCGCGTCGTGCCCGGCCTGGTGCTCCAGTTGCGACTCGCGCTCTTGCAGCCGCCGCGTCAGTTGCCGGTGCTCGGTAACGTCCAGGAGGGCCGCGCTGCAGGTGGCGGGGGCCGCCCCGTCCGCGCCCAGCCGCCCGCGTTGCAGTAACAGGTGCAGTTCGCGGGTGGGCTGCGGCGGGCGTCCCAGTGTCGCTTCCAGGGATTCCTCCCGGCCGGTCGCCAGCACCCGCCCGATCGTGCTGAGCAAGGCACGGTTCTGCCCCGGGGCGAGCCGCAGGCCCAGGAAGGGGTCGACCGTCTGGCCGCGCTCGACCCCCAGCAACCGGGCCGCGGTCAGGTTCATCTCGACCATCCGGCCCTGGCGGTCGAGTGTGGTATAGGCCACCGGGGCGAAGTCGTAGAGGTTCGCGTAGCGGTCGCGGGACTCCTCCAGGGCCTGCTGCGCGGCGCGCAGTTCGCGGTTTTGCAATTCCAACTCGATCTGGTGGACTTGCAGGTCATGGAGTACGCGTGCATGGTCGGAGGGGTAGCGCGCCTCGCGGCGCAGGGCGTCGAGCAGTTCCGCCAGTGAGCGGTTCGTGAGCTCTGTGAAGGTTGCCATGGAAGGGTTGGTGTCAGACATCGCGGGGGGGGGGGGCTCATGATGACAGCAATTCCAAATTTGGGCGGCACCGCGCGACCTCTGGTGGATGCGGCGCGCGCGACCGCCGTGCCGAGTCCCTGAGACCGAGCGGCGCGCCTTATCCACCCTACAGCAGAGCCGGTTTCGAAGGGTGGATAAGCGCAGCGCATCCACCATCGGCCTCGCTGCCGACACGCTGTTGGCGGCGGCCACCCA
>NZ_CAIZIZ010000200.1 GCF_903933125.1 uncultured Lamprocystis sp.
AATGAGGAACAGACCCTGGGCCGAATGGCACTGACTTAAGCCGAGACATCTATAAATCCGCGGGTTACAGAAAGCTCGACAAGCAGTCACTTGAGTTCAGGCAGCCTCTTCGGCGGTGTTTCCTGGCATCGGCCCAGTCCGCAACCGTTTATCGCTGACTTCGCGCCATCGCAACCGATTGTTTATATGAGGCTAACACCTTAAGTCAGTGCCATTCGGGCCAGGCTCACTTATGTCTTTCTCCGTTTACCGGACTTGATTGAGCCTAGCCCTTTATCCTTGGATCTGGCCGGATTAGTGAACAAGGCCGCGATGCGTGAGGACGCGCCCATTCCCGGCGGACAGATCGTCCTTGCCTGCCCGAAGGCTAAAGCAGGCTCTCGCTATTCGGCTTCCTCGGTCATGCGTTGCCCGTGTGCCCTTCAGGATAGGCCAGATCGACCAGATTTCGGGAACCGTGCACAACCCGCTCGATGCTTACGCTATCGACAAGAATCCAAAACATGATTAAATATTTTCCATGCACGGCAAGGCGCATGTCCGGCCGGATGTCGGGGCGCACTTGATAGAGGCGGGGATTCTCACCGATCCGCTTAAAGCGTTCAGCGATTTCATCAATGAAACTCACCGCCCGCGCCGGATGATCCGCGGCGATGTAGGCCGCGATTTCATCAAGGTCTGGTTCGACGTAGGCGGAAAGTTCGACCCTCATTTGCCGCCGGCTTCGACTAACGCCTGATACTTCCCGCGAAGCCGCGTCAAAACCTCCTCGGCGGGTACATGCGGGCGCGGATCATTTATCGCTTCATCCCACATGGCCCGCAACTCGTCTAACCCATGTTGCCGTAGTTCGCGCCGATAAGCCCACTCCCGCAAGGCGTCCCGAATCACTTCACTGGTGGAGGCATACTCGCCGGCCTTCACGACTTGGCGCATGAGGGCGGTCATTTCTGGCGGTAGGGCAATGCTGATTTTCTCGACGTTCTGCATGGGTTTTTTCTCCTGATCTCGGGAGGTAGTAATAAGTCATACCGCGCGACCTTGTCAACCGCTTGTCCGCTGCCTACTTGTGCCCTTTACTGCTGCGCAAGAAATTAGGGACGCACCACGATTATCTCCTTGACCGCACCGAGTTCCGCGGACGGTATACTCAGGTCTGGCCTTGCGGCAAATAGGTGAAAGATCGTTGGGAAGGTCGCATACTGTAGCCCATTCGCTTCCTGTTCCGGGGCGACCCCAGCAGCACCATGCGGATCATCAGCAACCGAGCACTGCGCAGTTTCATCACAGAACACCCTAAGTCGACAGAACCCTTGGCGGCCTGGCGACGCACCATCGAGAAAAGCAGCTTTGCGCGCTGGTCGGACTTGAAGGCGGCCTTCAACGCGGTCGATCGCGTCGGTGACCTGATCGCGGACTACGAGGCCGGCGAGCCGCCGCTCCCGGCGGCGTCCGGAGTGGAGACGCTGGCGTTTCTCATGGAGCAACATGGACTTGGGCCAGCCGATCTTCCCGAGATCGGCGACGAAGGCCAAGTGCAAGAGGTCTTGACGGAGCGACGGGATCTCGACATCCGCCAACTGCGCGCGCTCGGCCAGCGGTTCGGCGTGTCGCCCGGAACCTTCGTCTAAGCCCTTTCAGTCCGCAACAGGGGCGCCGTTCCGGTCAGACTCCTTCGTCCTCGCTAGTCGTTCGCGCCATTCGCCAACAGCCGCTTCAGTCGCTCGACCTCGGCAAGCGCGGCGGCTTCGCGTTGCAATGCTGCCTCGGTCTGCGCATGTGCCTGCTCCTTCTCCGTCCGCTCGCACGCCAGTTGCGCCTGTGCCTGCTCCGCCGCCGCGCTCAGCTCGGCGATCCGCCGCTGGATGCTGCGCTGCTGGCGCAGGAAGTTCTGGCGCGCCTGGTAGGCATGATAGGCATGATAGGCGCGCTCTTTCTCGGAAAATGCCATCAACACGCTCATGGCTTGTCGCATCTCCTCGGTTTGCATCCAGTGGGACAGCGCGCTTTCGTCAAGCCGCTCGGCTTCGGTGAAGAAGCGCAGCCAGCGCTCCAGTTCGTTGGCTGCGTCATCGGCGTGGGCGGCCTGGACACGCGCGAATTTGCCAAGCTCAAATAGATAGATCCCCCCGTGGTCGAGTAATCCGCGGCCCTGCTCGTCGCGCATCCGGAAGCGATGGGCGAAGTCCGGCACGTCGCGCAGCAGGGTGTCGCCGAGCAGCCAGATCGAGTAGGTGGCTTTCAGTTCGCCGTAGTCCTGACCATCCTTGATCTGGCCGCTGTAGAGCCTTGAAGACGCAGTCGATCTTGGGGTCGATGGGGTGGCGCATGACACGACTATAGCGCAGGCACGCCTGGAGGCAAGCGCAGGAAGCGCGCCCAGGACCCGCGGGACAAGCACAAGCCACCGGGTTGGCCTGGTACCTCAGGGACAGACCACGGTTTCCGGGATGGCGAGCGGCGCCGGTACCGCGCCGTGTCGAGCCTGACATTGAGAAGAGGCGGTCACCAGGGAGATCCAAATATCGGTCCGCTGGAGGCGGGCACCCGTGAACAAGTGTCAGACCAAGGACACGGGCGGTAGTGCTTGGAAGTCGGAGCCACCCAGACGCGCGTTGACACCCGGTCATGCGGGCCAGCATTGCGGGTCAGCGACGGTGCTATGCTCGACACTCGACCCACGCCGCCGGACCCGTTGTGATGCGCGACCTGCTCGATCCCAAGAACGACTCTGTATTCAAGCGTCTGTTCGCCGACGCCCCGGACCTGCTGGTGGGGCTGATCAATGCCGTGCGCCGGTGCGCGGCGCCGATCACGCACATCGCGGTGAAGAATCCGGCCATTGATGCCGCGGAACTGCACGGCAAATACATCATCCTGGATCTGCTGGCCGAAGACGCCGCGGGCCGCCACTACACTATCGCGATGCAGGTGCGTCGTTATCGCGCCTGGCGCGCGGTAGGTTGGGGTGAGGAACGAACCCCAACGATCGGCGGCCGGGATGTTGGGGTTCGTTCCTCACCCCAACCTACGGGCTTGAAGCGACAAAAGCCAGGACCAAAGTCCCATCAGCAGGGTCGTTATACCGAAGACCCGTTCGACGAACGAGAGCGGGATTGCGTAAACTGCTCCGGGAATCGGGTGTGAGCGGAGTCAAGTCCAGATGAAAACCGACCCGTCGATCTATGAATTTCTCGCGACGGGTGCCGAGGCGTTTCGCGTGCTGAGCGGCGGAGTGACCCTGCAAGGGGCCTATCGCTTCAACTCGTTGACCATCAAAGGCATCGAGCGACGCCTGGACGGCATCTATGAACCCGAAGGCCACGACGGACCGGTCTATGTAATCGAGTTTCAGGCGCAGCACGCGGCGGGCGCTTGGTATAACCTGCTGACCAAGCTGGGGCTGTACGGGCAGGTGCACCCGCGTCGAACGGTGCAGGGCCTGCTGATCTTCTTGCACCTGGGGGATGATCCCGGCGCGCCGCCGGGTGCGGTGCCGCCGTTGTGCACGGCCGCCTATCTGGACGAACTGCTGCCGCGGTGGTTGGAGCGCGAGCCCGACAACCCCTTCGTGGTGGTGTTCGCCCCGCTGATCATCGCGCGTGACGATGCCTTGCGGACCTACGCTCCGCGGGCGTTGCGCACGATCCGCGAGGCGCCGTTGGCACCCGTCACCCGTGCGACGCTGGAACGGATGTTGGAGTTTTGGCTGATCGAACGCTTTCCCTTACTCAGCAGCGAGGAGTTACGAACCATGTTGAACGTCCTAGTGCCGCTGGAGCAGACCCGCGTTTATCAGGAGATTTTTGCCAAGGGTAAGGCCGATGGTCTGAAGCGGTTGTTGACACGTCGATTCGGGCTGCTCCCCCGGTGGGCGGTGCAGCGCCTGGATGCGGCGGCGATCGTGCAATTGGACGCTTGGCTGGAGGGGGTACTTGATGCGCAGAGCCTGGAGCAGTTGATCGGACCGAAGCCGCCTGGGCGGGCCGCGCGGAAGGGAGCCTGAGGGGCGTTGTCTCGCTGCTTGGCGCGTTCTGGAGACAGTTTGGTTAATTCCCCAAACAGAGCAATATGTGCTCGGAGAACGCCAAGGCGGCCGACTCGCCACCGGGACCAGGCCCGGCTCGATACCCCGGTGACGGGGCACCTGACCCCGGCCGCCCATGCAGACGCGATGGCGCCTTCAGCAATTCCACATTTGGGCGGCACCGCGGGATCTCTGGTGGATGCGGCGCGCGCGACCGCCGTGCCGAGTCCCTGCCACCGAGCGGCGCGCCTTATCCACCCTACAACGGAGCCGGTTTCGTAGGGTGGATAAGCGCAGCGCATCCACCATCGGCCTCGCTGCCGACACGCTGTTGGCGGCGGCCACCCAAATTTGGAACTGCTGTGGCGCCTTCCGGATCGTTGCAAGGCTAGGTCACATTGCGTACATTATTCGCTGCTGAGACCCTGGCGAGCCATTTTCGGCACTCTGTGGGCAGCGTACGACCCGGGAGACAAAGCGAGACAGGGCATGTTTTGACAGAAATCGTCTTGGGCAGCGCAGACGCGATCCCCACCGGCCGGAACCTCGACCCGCGGTCTGTTTGCGACCGGAACGACGATGAACGCCTCCCGTAATCTGAACCAGCGGATAACGAACCAGAGGTGACCCCATGGCCGACATCAACCGTTTTACCCAGGCCTATGATCGCGCGAGCGCATCCGCAAAGGGCTACGCCTTCGCCGACGGCTGGAAGCAGTTTTTGACGGATACGGTTCCAATCAAGGTGCTGCTCGGCAGCGCGGAAGGCCCGACCACGTCCCAGTCCGCCAAGCTCGATACCCTCCGCACGAAGCTCAAGGAGGCGACCGCGAAGACCGAGGCCGACATCATCCTCGATATGGCTGGTGTCAAGGGAACGGGCGCACTCTCGGACGCGCAGGCGGACGCGGTCGCGACGCTCAAGCTGCTCCGCCACCTGTATTTCAGTGAGGACAAGGGTAATCAGAGCCTCTGGATTTACGCGCAACCCTATTCCTTCCACAAATGGGTGTTCGACGAGATCAAAGGGTGCACCCCGGCCGATGCCAAGACCAAGCTGAACTACATGGATGAGGTCTACGACGAGACCATTCGCGGCAGTATGTCGACGGGCGTGCAACAGGCCCTGTCATGGAGTCTGAATTGCGTCGCCAAGCTGGGCAGCCCGAACGATGCCACCAAGACGGTCATCACCCGCTGGTTCTTCTCCGGAACCGCGGCGACCGAGGCGATGACCAAGGCCGCGGCGACACTGCTCGGGGGGTTCACGAAAGTCGCCAACCTGTGCAATTCAACCAAGCTGATCTTCTCCGACGAGCCCATCGACAGGATGAAAGGAGATGCGGTCACGGGCCAGACTCATTACAAGTCCAACTGGAATGACTATGCGTTCGTGGACGGCGCGGCCAGCCGCGAGCGGCTCGATGTCGTCTATATCCAGAACGCAACCCTGACAAAATGGGCATCGGCCGATACGTCCTGGATGGCCACCCTCGCAATCATTCATGAACTCACCCACAGGCTTATCGCAACCAAGGATGCGGTCTATGACTTTACGGGGCTCAAACCCGGGACTGTGCTCACCCACGAGCACGCCATTGTCAACGCGGATTCCTGGGCCTATTTCGCCGCGGATCTCAACGGCCAGTTGCCGAGCAGCCAGTGCACCCAGGTCTGGAAGCAGCCGCCGTCCCTGCGGGCGGCCTATCTCAGCGCGCTATCGCATTAACGAGACGTCGATCCCCCGCGGTGAAGCGCGGGGCCCGTCAGGGGCCGGTGCACGCCCAACCCACGGGCCTGAACCTCATCGCATTCAACGAGAGGAATCAAGATCATGGCAGCAGACAAGAAGCGACGCGAACCCGCACCGGTGGCGCCGGTAGAGTCTGGAGGGCTGCGCTTCGAGGCGCCTTTCGCCGGGGTGCCTTTTGGCTATCAACAGGATGGCGGAATCCTCGTGGCCTGGGACATCGCCACCCGCACGGTGGCCTGGACCCAGAGAATCTATCGAAACGTTTACGACGACACTATCGAGAGCGACAAGCAGGACGTCTTCATCACCGATCTGCAGCTGGCTGACGGGGGGGCGACACTCCTCGTGCGCAATGAGCAAGGCGAGCAGTACCGCCTGAGCCTCGTGGGCCGCGAGGCGGGGAAATTCGGAACCGGAACCGCCGCGTGACCCCGACAGTTGTCCCCATCCTCGGGAATTGCGTTCAGCCCGCAATCGCCGCGGCAATGACAGAGGAAGCACCGCGCTTGCCTCCAGACCGGCGCAACCACGGTGCGGACCTCCGCGCGAGTGCGCTGCTCACGGGGTGCCTCCTGGTCGTGGCGACGGGCAGCGTCGCCGGGGACAAGAAGCGCCAGGAACCCGCGATCGTGCCGCACATCGAACACAACGGCATCCGTTACGAGGCTGAACAATCGGGCCCGCGACTGGGGTACAGTCAGGACGGCGGCATCGTTGCGGCACGCGACGCCGCCACCGGCGAGCTGCAATGGTCGCGACGGGTCTATCCCGTTCATTACGACACATCCATCGAGAGCGACAAGCAAGAGGTCTTCATCAGCGCCATGACACTGAATAGAGACGGCGCGAGCATCCTGATCGCCAACGAGGCAGGCGAGCGCTTTGAATTAAGGCTGAGCACCTGTGAGGTGAGGACAATTGCCGGTCCGGGGATCTCAGGCCCGCCCGACCGCTGACTAACCGATTACGAGCAGGCTGGTTCTTTATCTGGAGCCTGCTGGGGCTCATCACGGCGTTCCTGGTGCAGTATGCCTTCGTAGCCGAATTCGGTGTCATGGTCGGCCGCGCCTATGGCGCCTTCCTGCAGAATCTGCTGATGTCCGTCCGTCGGACTGACTGGACGGGCTTGATCGTAATCCCGGCCAACGGTGTGCGTAGTCAGGGCTTCCAGCCCTGACGGTATCAGGCCAAGATGGCCTGACTACGCACCCGGCAAGCCCAAGTGGCCGGAATCTTGATCGAGGCCGACTGGACATATACAGGATTCACCAGGGGCGACTAAAGTCGCCCCTACATGCCGGTAGACCCGCTCCCGTAAAGCACCTTAACCGGATGAGGGCCGTCCATAGGAGAGGTCGACCGATAAAGCCTAGACCCGCGCGATTGCACGGTCGTCGGTCCGCACAGCGGACCCTACGGATCACGATCTTGCCTTAGGGTCCGCTGCGCGGACCGGGCACTCATCCCTTGCCGCGATAACCCGCCGGCGATTCAACGAGGCGCAGCGCCGGGTCCTTGTGACCTTTGCGCATGGCGACCCCGTCGAATGAGTTACGCTCGACGTCTTCATTGCCCCACTGATCCCAGCCCTCGCGCCGAAAGCGGGCGAACAGTTCGATATAGGGACCGGGTGAGCAGCGCTCGATGATATCGTAGATCTCGTCCGGCTTACGTGAGTGCTCGCGTTTTTGGGTTGAGAGCAGATTGACTTGGCGCCGGCCGGGTTGCAGGGTGCGCATGCTGCCGCGCACGCCGAACAGGATCATTTCGGTGACATTGCGGAAATAAAAGCCCACGCCCCGGCCGTCCGGCCCGCCATCCTTGCGGATTTTGTACCAGATGATGTTCGATTTGTACGTGAAACCCCAGGCTTCCATGACGCGCAGGCCCTCGTTCAGCAGCGCATTGGGAACCCACAGATACAGGTGCGATCTGGCCGCGGAGAACTTATGCACGGGCAGATCCATGATCTCTTTGATCTCCATCGTCGGATAGCGGAGCAGTCGTTTATGCTCCGGGGCCATTTTTCCAGTGCGATTCTGGAATTGCCACGGGGGGTCCGCCAGAATGGTGGAATAGAGCTCGCACGCCTTGGAGAGCAGGTCTTCGCCCGGCGTTGGTTCGGTAATACTAACAATTCGTGTCATACAGGGTATCTTTTATTCCGAAAACAAGAACCGGACAACCCCCACCGCCGCCGCCCTCGATCTTGGGCAGCAGTTTGCTCATATGTGTCGTCGAGGCACCATAGCTGCTCCCGCGGCCGAGTTGCGCGAAAATCGCCTGTAACGAATCACAGCGGGTGATGATAACACCGACCGAGATGACGCGCAGATCAAACAGCAGACGGAAATTATTCAGATCGCGGTCAAAGAACGGGTCCTTATTGTTCCATTCGATTTCCAGCGCCACCCGATTCTTGTAGCAGTCCACCGCGTGCGTGGGACTATCGAAAGACCGGCCGTCGATCAGCACCGAGGTATCGAATTTCTTTTCGACCCAGTGTCTCGCATACAATTCCGTATCGATCCAATTGGAAACCCGTGACTTGTTGCCACCGCCGGAGGCGATGAAGCTCTGACACAGACGAAAGCGGGACAATACATCGCAGATGTCGTCCCATTCCGTCGGGAAGTCGCGTTCGAGAATCGCGCTGGCGTGACGCCATTCGTGCAATTCATAGTTGGCGAGAATGATCGGGGGAAGTGCGGCAAGCGGCATGCGCGGTCCAGATTCGGCTGATGATGAGAGAGGCCTCGAACGCGATATCCGGATGGTGGGGCGGGTTTCAAACCCGCCCCTACGCCAAGGATGTCTGGATATCAGATGCGACGCCTGGCACAAGGACACGCCGTAGCGAACACAAATCGCAATGGCACGTCGGGAGTCACGCTCCCGCCCGGCAGGCGGCGCCACGCCGGTTCCGTCGCGGTGCCCTATGGTAATCCCACCCCAGGCGACTGTCTCAGCGACTTTCGCAGTTGCTCCACCGCCGGGTCCTTTGGGGTCAGGATCGCCAGCTTGTCCAGCCAGGCCGCCGCGGCCTCCGGCCGCCCCAATTTGGCGTTGTACTGAACCAGGGCGACCAGCAGTTCGCTGTCTCCGCCGTCGCGGGCGGCGGCGGCCTCCAGCACCGGCAGGGCCTCGGCCGTCCGCTCGGCACTGTCCAGGGCAACGGCATAGACATAGGCATAGCGGGTAGTGTCGGGCGCCAGTTCGCTCGCACGCGCAAGTGACTCTAATGCCGCATCCAGACGCTTGGCGCGCACCAGTGCCAGTCCCAAGGCGTGGTTCAGGTCGGCATTGTCGGGGGACACGGCAAGCCCGGCACGCAGTTGCGCCTGCGCCTGCGACTCCTGCCCCTGAGCACGGTAGAGGTCCGCCAGGTTGGCATAGGCCGGAACAAAGCGCGGATCGAGCCGCAGGGCCGCCTGATACGCGCGCTGGGCCACTTCCGGTTCGCCAGCCGCGGCGGCGATCGAGCCCAGATTCAGATTCGACTCCGGCCGGTCGGCGTTCACCGTTTCCGCCGCCGCGTATTCCTCCAATGCCTTGGTCAGCTCACCAATCAGTGCATCGCCCATGGTCTGGGTCATCAGGGGCGCCAGGACACGGGCCGCCTCCAGGCGGACGGTCCGCACCGGGTCGGACAGCAGGGGCCAGGCCAATTCCACCCGGGTGCGCAAATCGGTCAGATCAAGGAAACGCACTGCCGCCGCCCGCACCAGGGCATCGGGGTCCGCGAGCAGGCGCCGCACGGTCAGCAGCGCGTCCTGACTCGGACGGTCATGGAGCCGTTCCAGTGCGGTCGCCCGCGCGATGGCGGGCTGATTCGGGTCACCGGCCAGGGCGAGCAGCCGGGAGGCCGCGTCCGGGGCGCCGGTATCGGCCGCCTGCAGGGCTTCGCCGAAGTGCGGCTTACGGTTAACCGGGTCCGGGAACCAACCGGCCACGGCTGTCGCGGCCCAGGCGGCATCTTTATCCTGATGACAGCCGTTGCAGGCATTGGGGGTGCCAAGCTTGGCTGACAGGTCCGGGCGCGGGATCCGCAGGCTGTGATCGGCACGCTCATCGATCACCATATAGATCCGCTGAGTCATGTGACAGCCAATGCAGGCGGTGCCCGTACTGTTCTCCGCGTGGTGATGATGCGCCGCAACATCATAGCGGTCGGCCTGGTGGCAACGCAGACAGAGTGCATTGCCCGCGGCCTTGGGTTTCAGGCTATGGGGCTCATGACAATCGGAACAGACCACGCCCTGGTGGTACATGCGACTTTGGATGAAGGAGCCGAAGTCGAACACCTCGTCCTTGATCTGACCATCCGGAAAATACAGATTCGGCTCCAGCAGGGCCAGCCGAAAGCCCTGATTCAGCGCTTCGCCTGGGCGCAACTCCTCCCAGATACGCCCACGCCGCGCATGACAGCGGGCACAGGTCTCGGTCTGGGTGTGAGCGGTGCGGGGCACGCTGCGCATTGGCTTACCGGTCGCCGGATCGATCTGCCATTGGCCGCCGTCCCGGTCCTTGAGGTCCACCGCGAGCCCCAGGGCCGGATCGCTTGCCGGCGGCGCGCTGCCGGCCGCCTTGGCTTCAGCCGCCTTCCTGGCCCAGTCGACATGGCGCGCACCGGGGCCATGACAGGCCTCGCAGGCGACATTGATCTCGGCGAAACGGGTGTCATAGACGTTGCGTTGCGCGTCGTAACCCTTTTTCAGATCGGTGGAGTGACAGTCGGCGCACTGGTAATTCCAGGTCTGGTCCAGCCCGGTCCAATGCAGCGGGTTGGTGTGGTCGATCCGCTCGTTGGGATAGAGATGAAACCAGCGCTGGCCACCGCGCTCTGTGGGACGGCTATCCCAGGCGATCCCCAACGCTTGAAGCCGGCCGCCGGGCATTTCGATCAGATATTGCTGGAGCGGGTACCAGCCGAAGGTGTAGCGAATGGGGTAGTCGGTGAGGGTTCCGTCCGGTCCGTCGGTGTGCACGAAAAAACGCCCGTCGCGCTTGAAGAAGCGGGAGGTCACCCCGTGGGCGGTGAACATGACGTCATTGAAGTCACCCAGCACGGTCTCTGCCGTCGGCTCTTTCATCGCCCGGTCGTGGTAGGAATCCCGCCACAGATCGCGTTCTTTGGTATGGCATTCGCCGCAGACCTGGACACCCAGATAGCCGGCCGCGTCGGCCGCCGCGCGCGATGATGAGACGATGGGAATCAACAGGAGGAAGGGCAGCAGGGTGCGTAGGAACATGAGATTGAGTATCCGAGGGTAGTGTTGTGTTCTAGTGCGTGCGACCTTGACCATCGTTCCGATCAGGTTCCGCAGCGGCCCAACAGCGGAAATTTCATCCACAGATGTCACAGATGAACACAGATGAAAACAGACGTTTTTCTTCATCTGTGAACATCTGTGACATCTGTGGACAAATCCGGGCACTGGACGTCGCGGCTCTAGCCGACCGAGGGCAGCCGGACGCGAGGTCGACCGGCTGGCTATAGCGCCCGCGCCATCCCGGAACATGAAAGTCCTCTCGACCACTGTCGCAACGACCAGCGTGCGAGGCTGCGTAGTCAGGGCTTCCAGCCCTGACGATTCCAGCCCCGACGCCGCCAGGCCAGGATGGTCTGACTACGCACTTTCACGATAAAGCCTCAGCCTCCAGTTGTCTCGCGGCCGGATCGAAACCCGGTCGACACCGCGTTGCTCATGACCACATTGCTTCGCTTCTCCGATGACGACAGGTTATCGCGCGATTGACGCAGTGCCACCCAGCCACTCCCGCAACGCCGTCGCGGTCGGCAGATCGCCGCCCTTTACTGCGATCTGCTCGGGCGTGCCCTGGGCCACCACCCGGCCGCCCGCCTCGCCACCCTCGGGCCCCAGGTCGATGACCCAGTCGGCCGCGGCGATCAGGTCCAGGTCGTGCTCGATGGCCAGTACCGTGTGGCCGGCGTCGACCAGGCGGTGCAACACGCCGATCAGGCGCTCCACGTCGGCCATGTGCAGCCCGACCGTGGGTTCGTCCAGAACGTAGAGCGTCGGGCGGGGATGGGTGCCGTCCGCGGTCAGGCGGGCCTTGGTGAGTTCGGTGACCAGCTTGATGCGCTGGGCCTCGCCGCCGCTCAAGGTCGGGCTTTGCTGACCCAGGCTCAGGTAGCCGAGCCCGACGTCCTGCAACAGAGTCAGGGGGTGGCGGATGGCGGGATGGGCGGCGAAAACCTCGACCGCCCGATCCACGTCCAGCGCCAGCACGGCGCCGATGTCGAGCCCCAGGTAGCGGACCTCGCGGGTCTCGCGGTCGAAGCGGCTGCCGCCGCAGACCTCGCAGGGCACGCGCACGTCGGGCAGGAAGCTCATCTCCAGGCGTTGGATACCCTGACCCTCGCAGGCCGGACAGCGTCCGCCCGGCGTGTTGAATGAAAAGCGCGCCGCACTCCAACCCAGGATGCGCGCCTCGGCGGTCGCGGCAAAGAGCTTGCGGATGGCGTCCCAGAAGCCGACATAGGTGGCCGGGCAGGAGCGCGGTGTCTTGCCGATGGGCGTCTGATCCACCTCCAGCACCCGACTGAGGCCATGCCAACCCGACAGCCCGGCGCAGCCATGGAGCGCTCCCGTGGGAGCGGCGTCCCGCCGCGATGCTCCCGCCGCCGCCACTGCCCCGCGATCACGCGCCCCCCGCCGCCCGCCACGCGCACCCTCGTCCGCCGCCCCCAACAACCCCTGCAGGCTGCGCACCAGCACATCGCGCACCAGGCTGGACTTGCCCGACCCCGAGACCCCGGTGACACACACCAGCCGCCGCAGCGGCAAGCGCACGTCCAGGCCCTTGAGGTTGTGCAGTCCGGCCCCGCGGATGGCGAGCCACTCGCCCTTGCCGGGGGCCGGCCGACGCGGACGGGCCTCGCCCAGACCATGACCGCGGGTCCGCGCCAGATAGCGGCCGGTGAGCGAGGCGGGAGCGGCGATCAGGTCCGCGGCCGTCCCCTCGGCGACCACGAACCCGCCCTGGACGCCGGCGCCGGGTCCCAGGTCGATGACATGCTCGGCACGGCGGATGGTCTCCTCGTCGTGCTCCACCACCACGACGGTGTTGCCCCGATCGCGCAGCCGCGTCAGGGTCTCGAGCAGCAGCCGGTTATCCCGCGGATGCAGACCGATGCTGGGCTCGTCCAGCACATAGCAGACCCCTTGCAGGTTCGATCCGAGCTGGGCGGCGAGCCGGATGCGCTGGGCCTCGCCGCCGGAGAGCGTCGGCGCGCCCCGGTCCAGGGTCAAATAGCCCAGACCCACATGGGCGAGAAAGCTGAGCCGCTCACAGACCTCGCCGAGCAGATCGTGGGCGATGGCCTGCTCGCGCGTGTCCAGCACCAGGTCGTCCAGGACCCGGGTCGCCGCCGTCACGGTCAGGGCGGACAGGTCGGCGATGGAACGACCGCGAAAGCGCACCGCCAGGGTCTCCGGGTTCAGGCGTGCACCTTGGCAGTGACCGCAGGTCTGATGCTGTTCGAGCGGCTCCAGCCATTGGTCCTCGGCGCCGCTCTGTGCGGCGTCGAAGTCGGGGATCGCAAGGCCGGTCCCGAGACAGGCCGGGCACCAGCCCTGCTTGGAGTTGTAGCTGAACTGCCGCGGGTCCGGCTCCGCGAAGGCGCGGCCACAGCCGGGGCAGGCGCGCTGGAGCGAATAGGGGGTCTCAGCGCCCCAGCCATCCGGCGTGAGACGCACCACCCGTACCAGCCCCTTGCCCAAATCCAGGGCTTGTTCGAGCAGCACCCGCAGGTCGGACTCCGCGTGCGGAGCGACACGCAACTCGCCGACCGGCAGGTCGATTGAATGCTCGCGGAAGCGGTCCAGCCGCGGCCAGCCCTGGGTCGGCACCGGCGCGCCGTCGACCCGCAGGACGGGCCATCCCTTGCGGGCCGCCCACTCGGCCAACTCGGCGTAGAGCCCTTTGCGGGCAACCACCAGCGGGGCCATCAGGGTGATCCGCTGCCCCCCATGATCGCGCTGGATGCGTGCCAGGATCGCCTCATGCGTCATAGGCTCGATCGGCATGTCGCACGCCGGGCAATACTGGGTACCGAGTTTCACATAGAGCAGGCGCAGAAAGTGATGGATCTCGGTCTGGGTGCCCAGGGTGCTCTTGGCCCCGCCCCGGCTCACCCGCTGCTCAATGGCGACCGTCGGCGGGATGCCGCGTACCGCTTCCACATCCGCCCGCGCGGCAGGCTGGACGAACTGACGGGCGTAGGCGTTCAGTGACTCCAGATACCGCCGCTGCCCCTCGGCGAACAGGATATCGAAGGCCAGGGTGCTCTTGCCGCTGCCGGAAACACCGGTGATGACGGTGAAGCGGCCACGGGGGATGGCGACGGTGAGGTCTTTGAGGTTGTGTTCGCGGGCGTGGAGGATATCGATCGAAGGGCGCGTAGTGACTGGCGGGTGCAGTGGGACAGCCGCCGCGACAGCGGACCCATACGCGGGCATCGGCGCCTCGCGAACACCGGCCGCGGGCGCGACGTTGATGCTGTCGATCGAACGCCGCGCGTCAGTCTCCGCCTGCAAGAGCGCCCGCCCCGTATGGCTCCCTGCCTGGTCAGCCAACTCCGCCGGGGTGCCGACAGCGACCAGGGCACCGCCGCCATCCCCGCCCTCGGGTCCCAGATCGATCAGCCAGTCGGCCGCCGCGATCAGGTCCAGATTGTGCTCGATGACGACCAGCGAATGCCCCTGTTCGAGCAGTCGCCGCAACGCCTCGATCAGCACCGCGATGTCCGCCGGATGGAGCCCGGTCGTGGGCTCGTCCATCAGGAACAACAGACCCTCGCCGGCGCCGGAGCGGCCCCGTCCGGCCCCGCGCCTGGTCTTCGCCAGGTGCCCCGCCAGCTTCAAGCGCTGCGCCTCGCCGCCGGACAGGGTGGGTACCGGCTGACCCAGGCGCAGATAGCCAAGCCCCACCGCGGTCAGGGGCGCAAGCGCGCGGACCAGCGGCGCGTCGTCCGCGAACCGCGCCAGCGCCTCGCTGGCGGTCAGGTCCAGCACATCGGCGAGCGAGAGCGCCGCGCCCCCCGCCCCGTCCGGCGGCGGCAGCCGGACCTCCAGCACTTCGGGGCGGTAGCGGCGCCCGTCGCAGTCCGGACAGCGCAGATAGACATCGGCGAGGAACTGCATCTCCACCTGCTCGAATCCGTTGCCGCCGCAGGTGGGGCAGCGTCCGTTACCCGAGTTGAAGCTGAAGGTCCCGGCGGTATAGCCGCGCTCTTTGGCGAGCGGCAGGGCCGCGAACCGCTTGCGCAGTTCATCCAGCGCACCGACATAGCTCGCCGGATTGGAGCGTGAGGTCCGGCCGATCGGGGACTGGTCGAGCAGGGTCACATCCTCGATCAGATCCGCCCCGTCGATCCCATCATGCGCACCGGGCACCTCCTCCGGGTGGCCCTTCAACTGACACAGGGCCGGATAGAGGACATCACCGATCAACGTGGACTTGCCGGAACCCGACACCCCGGTAATCACCACCAGCCGTTGCAGGGGGATTTCGACATCGATGCACTTGAGATTGTGCGCACCGGCACCGCGGATGCGCAGCCGCGGCGTCGTGTCGGTCACCGACGCCGGGGCTCGGGGCTCGGCCACCCGCCGTCGGCCGGCCAGGTAGTCCCCGGTCAGCGAGCCCGCCGCCGCGAGCAGCGCGCCCGGCGTGCCCTGAAAACAGATCTCGCCGCCGTGCTCACCGGGGCCTGGACCGATATCGATGATCCGATCCGCGGCGCGCAGCACCTGCGGGTCATGCTCAACCACCAGCAGCGAGTTGCCCTGATCGCGCAGCCGGTGCAGCACGCCGATCACCCGGTCCAGATCGCGGGGATGCAGGCCGATGCTCGGCTCATCCAGCACGAACAGCGTGTTGACCAGCGAGGTACCGAGCGCCGTGGTCAGGTTGATCCGCTGGACCTCGCCGCCCGACAGGGTGCGCGACTGGCGGTCCAGGGTCAGATAGGGCAAGCCCACCGCGCACAGATAGCGCAGGCGTGAGCGCATCTCGGTCAGCACCAGGTCCAGGGCCTGGTCGAGTGCCTCGGGGAGGTCCAACTGTTCGACATAGGCCAGACAGCGGTCGATGGGCAGCGCCGTCAGGTCGCGGATGTTGAGCGCCGGAGGCCGCGGCGTACCAGGCTCGCCGCCCGCGTCACCGCGGGCGGCCGGCGCCGCCACCAGCCGCCAATCCAATGCCTCCGCCTTCAGCCGCGCACCGGCGCAGGTCGGACAGGTGTCGTACGAGCGGTAGCGCGACAGCAGCACCCGCACATGCATCTTGTAGGCGCGGCCCTCCAGCCACGCGAAGAAACGGCGGATGCCGTACCAAACGCCGGTCTCCCACTCACCCTCGCCCTCGATCACCCAGTCGCGGTCGGCCTGGGGCAGATCGCGCCAGGGCACATCGGTGGGCAGGCCGTGACGGTGGGCGAAGCCCATCAAGTCCTCCTGGATCTCGGAATAGCTGTCGGTCTGGATCGGCTTGATCGCCCCGTCGAGCAGCGACTTGCCGGGGTCCGGGATGACCAGTCCCCAGTCGATGCCGATGATGCGCCCGAAGCCGCGACAGGTTTCGCAGGCACCGAGCGGCGAGTTGAATGAGAACAGGCTCGGCTGCGGATCGCGGTAACTGAGATCGCAATCCGGACAATGCAGGTCAGCCGAGAACCGATACGCCTCGGCCTCCTGCACCGGCGGCTCCCGACCCTCACCGAGCGGATAGACCAAGAGCCGCCCGTGACCGCGGTCCAGGGCCGTCTCGATCGCCTCCAGCGCGCGTCCCCGATTTTCTTCAGTCAGACGCAGCCGATCCTGGACCACGCGCAGCACCGCCCCGTCCTCATCCAGCAGCCGCACATAGCCTTGCTGCGCCAGCAGTTGCCGGACCGCCGCCGCCCCCAGTGACTCCGGCACCGGCACCGCAAAGCAGATCGCCACCCGCGGCCGGTCGGTCGGCGCGGCGGCGGTGAGTTGTGCCCAGATCGACTCGGGCGTATCGCGCCGCACCTCCCGCCCGCAGCCCCGGCAGAACAGCCGCCCCGCCCGCGCGAACAGCAGTTTCAGATAATCCGCCAGTTCGGTCATGGTCCCCACGGTCGAGCGCGAGGTGCGCACCGGATTGGTCTGATCGATGGCGATGGCAGGCGGAATCCCGTCGATGCGGTCGGCCACCGGCCGGTCCATGCGATCCAGAAACTGCCGGGCATAGGGCGAGAAGGTCTCGACATAGCGCCGCTGACCCTCGGCATAGACCGTATCGAAAGCGAGCGACGACTTGCCGGACCCCGAGACCCCGGTCACCACGATCAGCTCACCCAGCGGCAGATCGAGATCCAGGTTCTTGAGATTGTTCTGCCGCACCCCGCGCAGGCGGATGCAGTCGTGACGGTCCTTGGGATTCGGCATAACTGAATGGACGTGAGCAGGCCAACGCGGCCGGGTGCCCATGGTGACACGGCGGGTGCGGGCGGGTCGACCGTCACCGATTCCGACACACCGGGGCTTGGATTGCCGTGTCTGCACCCGGGCCAGGGCGCTCGGCCTCGGCGTGGCGTTGTTGGGATGTCAGCGGGTTTGCCGGGCTCGACGGGACTCGTGCAGGGGGCTTCCGACAGCCGCTGCTCAGCAGTCGCCTGCACCAAATTTCTGGTTTATCATGGGGGTTAGGGACATCCTCGGTCGCTCGGTCGGCCCATCAAAGGCTATCTGGTTGTAGAATTGATGTTTTGTTGCGCGACTCGCTAGGAGTCAGGCCAGTGATTCCTTGTCTTATCGTAGGTAGTGCAGGGGACTTCTGGCATTTGGTGCAGACGACTTTTTAAGACGACAGTCAGGAAAAGATCGATGACCTTACGAGGCGGGTGTCGAGAAAACGCGACAGGTACCCTAATCCTGACTCATTTGAAGGCTTTTGCTGACGCTAGGCTAGGGCATACCTCAGCGGGACGACTGGCCGGGGGCGGGGTGCGTTCCAAGGCGGCACTTCCCTAGGTTCTCTGTTAGGCTGCGCCTCAAATCCCTTTCTTTAGCGCTCTTCGCCTCCGGTGTCTCGCCGGGGAGGTGGCGCGAATCGATGGAGCGTCGCGCCGGATTGCAGTCAGCGACGGGGCAAGAATGCGGATGAGAACAGATAACCGGATCGGCGGCTTCCAGGCGTTGCCGCGGTAGCTCGACCAACCGAGCAAGAGTACTCTTTAGGGGTCGGAACAGGCGCGCCAGTGCCGGGTTAAGTGCGATATACCGTTAGCAGGCGAGGAGGCCCTGTCGGCCTTGATAACGGACGATCAGAAGCGGCCTTCAAAGCCCGTTCCGATTCGGCGGTACGTGCGATTTATGGATTGCGCGTCGCGTTGGCTGCGGCCATCCAACAGCAGAGACGGTCCGCGTTGGTTGCCGACGCTATCAGCAAGTGCACATGGTGTGTCATCAGGACCTAAGCGTGCATTCGCACGGCCGCGCTTGCCGCCACGGTTTCCAGTACGAATATAGAAACTGCGGTAGTCGGTCTCGGCGAAGAAGGTCGCGGCTCTGTCGATGTCGCGCAGAATGGCGTGCATGGGCAAACCGGCGGCGACCGTCCGAGCGTGGCGACGCATGCAGTTAGGGCGTTTTTCATCATTAGTCTAGCAACATTCTTAGTTATGAAAAGATCGCTAACCGGTTTGTATCTCGAAAATTTTCGAAGTATTAAAGGGCCTGCTTCAATCGCGCTTTCGCCGATCACGCTATTCTACGGACCGAACTCTGCTGGAAAAACAGCCATTCGCGAGGCACTGCGCATCGCAGGTGACTTGTGTACCGGGAACGCTAGTTGGCCCGATCTGATTAAGTCAATGCATCACCATGACTACAGTAAAAAAATGGTCATTGGCGTCAGTTTTAGGGAAGGGTATTTTCAAGGGTTTCTCGACGAGTCAACTGTTGGCATTACGCGTTATTCATACGAGGAAATTCTTCCGGACTTGTTTAAGTACATGGAAGGAGATGAAATTTGTGGCGCTACCTTCGATATAAAGTTCGAGATTACCTTCGGCTGGTACAAGTCTTCTAATCACGATACGCCACTTTTGACGTCGCACATAAGCCATGAGAGCATAACCGCAAACGGATTGCCGCTGATAACAAACGACTCTCATAACGATACGATCGTCATTAACTTAGAGCTTCCGCTCGCGAAATCGATTGATTGGCATATAAGAGGGACGGGAGAGTCGATTTCAACATTGGCGGAGGCAGTCTTCATCGGTAATGTTGTCAACGCTCTTCACCCTTTGCTCTTCCTTCATTTGCGCAACGATTTTTGCGATCGACGTTTTTGCTATGACGATAATGACGAGAGTGTTTTTAATGATGGAATGCAGGAATCCATCAAGAGGCGGATGCTGCAAGCTATCATCGGTTCAATATACTTCGTTCCCTTGAAGATTGCGGGGCGACTCTTAACCGATCTCTGCCATATCGGTCCACTGCGGCACATACCGACCGAATCGCAATTAACATTTCTTCTTAAACGAACATTTACTGACGATTACAGTGTATACGCTTCGCTAGAGCCGGCATCCTGGCTCTGGGCTGATGGTTCAGCAGCATGGAAATCGCTTGCTGAGAACAAATGTGTCCATCAACATTATGCCAAAAATAGGCTGGAGACTCTGAATTTGCTGGAGGCTGTTAATGAATGGCTTACCTCCAAGCAAAGATTAGGTATGATGCATACAATTATTGTGAAATATGGATCGGTTCAGTTTCTAAGCGACTCAAAGTCCCAACCTTCGTTTGATTCCAACGAAAGCCGCGCCAACAGTAGGATGCTCCCTGATTTAGTGGCCGGCATTCAACTCAAGGATCTTAACCTTCCTGTGGAAGTCAGAGATGTTGGCGCAGGTGTTCCCCAGCTTGTTCCAATAATTGTAGCCGGATTCATTAATGGTGACATTGTTTCTACTAAAGTTTCCTGTTTTCAATTAAGCCACGAGCCGCATCACCGCGGCGATCAGGGGATTTTGCGTCGGTTTGTTGGCCCCCCCGCAATCAATACCAAAACCCTCCCCGCCGAGGTCCTGTGCGAGCCGACGCCGCAGGTCGGCGAAGGCATATTCGGTGCGCTTCGTGGTCGAATAGCGGCGCGGCGGCGCGTGCTCCAGATGCGCGCCATAGATCCAAGTGATGGCGGTCGCCGCCATGCAGAAATTCAGATGATTGGTCACGGCATCGGGGTTGCG
>NZ_CAIZIZ010000201.1 GCF_903933125.1 uncultured Lamprocystis sp.
GCCGCGGGCCACGCCCGCCGATGGACGGCGGCTGGCCGCGACGATCGGCCGCCGCAACCCCCGGCTCAGCACACGCTTCGGCACCGCCGTGGCGTCAGTTGCGGGGCCTGCGCCCAGCTGCAAAAATGGCCAAAGTCGAGTTTATCCCATCCTCCGTTATAACAAGTTGAAACGCAACACGGAACACCATAATGCCCGATGACTACGTTCAGATAAAGAGCATTTCGCGAGAGTCCTTGGAAATTTTCGCGATGATTGCCCAAAAGGCAAAGCGGAAACTCCACGAATCAACGGAGGTGAGCATTGATCCCCTGATTATTTGCAACACGATGCCAGGGGTCAGAAAAATTGGCGACAGCGATCCAGCCAGAGATCTTGGTGCAATCAGCTCCAGTAATCTTGAAGGATATCGCACCTTAGCCGAAGAGCCAGCCATTGCCCGCGTTGTTGCACTTGATGAGGAAGGGCGACGGAACATATTTTATATCTCGCGAAAATCGACGGTGCCTCTTGATGGAAATATCAAACTCGCAAGTTACCAGTCTGCCGTCGGGCGTTTGGCCTCCCTTTCTATCGGCGAGGCTGTTAGCTTAAGTATAGGTGGCTCGGAACGCAATTTCGAGTTAATCGAGACTGCTCGCTACAAGCCGAATAAACAGGATGGCAACTGGGACTCTAAGATCAGCATCTTTGAGGGCGATGCGTATGGTCCAATCACCGTCGAATCGTTGTTGGCACTGCTCCGACAGCGCGGTGTACTGCACGCCGAAGCGGCATTGATGGAACTTCTTGCTGGAGGTGGTGAGGGAGGCATTTTTGAAGGTCTTCAGCACGAAGTGCGTGCGGCAATGGCGCTCCGTGATCAACCAATTCTCGATCGCATTCAGGACGAAATATTCCGCCTGCCGATCAATCGTCAATTGCTAATTCTCGGACCACCGGGTACCGGCAAGACGACCACCCTTATTCGCAGGCTGGGTCAGAAATTGAACTTGGATTTTTTGGAGCCTGGCGAACGTGCCCTTGTCTCGCGGCTGGCGACGGATGCCCGCCCGCATCAGCGAAGTTGGCTCATGTTCACGCCGACGGACCTCCTGAAGCACTTCGTCAAGGAGGCATTCAATCAAGAACAGGTTCCCGCTTCGGATCAGCAAATCAGGACGTGGGAGTCATATCGTGGCGATATCGCGCGCCGCGTGCTTGGGGTGCTCCAGTCATCAACCGCAACCGGACAATTTATCTTCAAGCCCCAGCTCGGAATAGTCCGGGCTGAGGTAGAAGAGAATCCAGTCGCGTGGTTTGAAGCATTCCAGGAGTTTCACCGGTTGCGGGTTCTGTCATTCTTGCAAAAGGGCACTGAGTTATTGCAGTCGCTGAGGAACACTGACAGCCAGCTACTGATTGATAAGATTAAGGTCGTCATGACCGTTGCGGATCAAACACGGTTAATTGAGGTATTCCGCAAATTAGCGGAATTTGAGGGTGACCTGCTCCCATTTGTGAAGTCATTGAAGGATGAATCTGACAGACGGATCAGAGCGTGCCTTGTGCGGACTTTCAATGCGGATCGCGAATTCTTGAGGGCGTTTGCTGCATTCATCGACACTGTCCAGGCGGATGATGAATCTGATGCTGAAGACGAGTTCGACGATGATGTGGTTGAGGAGTCGCCGGTCCAGGTAAGTACATCAATATATTCGCTATGAGCGCTTAATTATTTATCTTTCTTTTAAATCAATGCTTTGCAATTATTGGCGCCTACAAATATTTCACTTGAAGTACTTAACTTCACTTCAGAAGGCCGAGAGGGTCTACAGTCGGGCGCTGCGTAGCCTTGCCCGATACAGATTTCTTAAGCGCTCGGCATCAAAGGATAGTTTCGTGCAGAAGATCCGAGAGTGGCTCGGAGAACGTATTCCGGACGATTTAACGCTGCTTTCAATCGGAGAGAGCATTGCTTTACAGAATGGGCTAAGGCGTTTTATTAATCCTTCGAGAAAGTTTGTCGCCGACGTTCCCGCCAGTTATCGCGAATTTCGAAAAACGGCATGGAAAGAAGGCGCTTGGTACGCAACTAATCTCGAGAGTCAGAAACAACTCGGGCCATTGGAGCTGGATGCTATCGTTCTCTTGATGCTCAAGGTGACGCGGGAATTACTAGGCGAACGTTTTGTCGGACGACAGTTCGACGAATCTCGCTTTGCATTTCTGCGTGTTATTGCGGATGAGTTTAAGGCACAAATCTTGGTTGATGAGGCGACGGATTTCTCGCCGATTCAATTGGCTTGCATGGAGTGCTTGACCGCTTTGGAGACACGCTCTTTTTTTGCTTGCGGAGATTTTAATCAAAGAATTACAAGATGGGGGACCCGAACGCTGGAGCAAATTAGTTGGATATCCGGGCGCATCGACACTCGCACGATCAATACGGTCTACCGGCAGAGCAGGATTCTCAATGAGTTTTCGTCGGCACTGTTGCGGGCGAGTGACGGAGACTCGAAGAATCGGGGTCAGTTGCCGGAGAAGATGAATCATACCGGCGTTGCCCCGGCTCTCTTAGAGCAATGTGTTTCGCTCGGTGGCGCTTCAACTTGGTTGTCCGAGAGAATTCGGGAGATTGAGCGAATGGTCAATATTGGTCAAATGCCAACCGTTGCCGTGCTTGTAAATTCCGAATCGGAAGTTAAGCCCATGGCGGAAGCGCTTAACGAGCTGTTGGAAGACGTCAATCTCCGCGCGGTCGCGTGCCGCGAGGGTCAGTCGCTTGGCGAGGGTACAGATGTGCGGGTGTTCGATGTTCGACATATCAAAGGGCTTGAATTCGAGGCGGTATTCTTTGTGGGTATTGACGCGCTCGAAAAAGCATTGCCGGATCTTTTCGGAAAGTATCTTTATGTGGGGGCGACGCGGGCCGCTACATACTTGGGCGTCGCCTGCTTTGGCGCTCTTCCGCAGCAGATGGAATCAATGAGGCCCAATTTCTGTGATTCGTGGACGGTTTGACTGAGTGCCGAGGCGTCGGTGTTTCACGGAGAACGCGAAGGATCGGACTTGACGGACCCCGGTGCTCTAACCTTTGGTGAGGAAAGCAGGTGCTTCGCGTGCCGCGCAAACCGCTGGTCATCAAAGGTGTAGAGCGTCCGCGAAGTCCAGGCCTTGACTGGTTCAAGAGCGATCATCGGTGCCGCCACGCATCGCGGTCGCGACGTCGAAATCGGCGAGGCGCCGTTCGCCAGATTGATCACACCGCAGCATTCCGTACCCGTCGTCGACTTGGGTGCGCTTGATCGTCCGTAGCGGCCGTACGCGAATGCTGTCGCCCTCCAACTCGAAGTCTAGCTTGGTGCCTGGTGAGATCCCGAGTCGGTGCCGGATCCTGGTGTCCAAAGCGGCTGCGCTGGTACCTGGAGCGCGAACCCTGGGCGCTCAGTGCGGTGCCGCATATCTTCCTGCGGGTCATCGAGCGCCAGCTGCGACAGACCAGTCCGGGGGCGTCGCCGGGCGCACGGTTCGGAGCGGTGAGCGTTGTGCACCGGTTCGGCGCGGCACTGAACCGCCACGTCCATTTCCATTGCTGCGTGCTTGACGGGGTGTTTGAGGGCGGCCCGACGGTCAGGTCCAGTTCCGACCCGCCCAACCCCTGAGCGCGGAGGCGCTCGCGGCCATCGCCACCCAGATCCGCCGACGGGCGCGCTGCGCTGTTTCGCCCGCAGCGGGCTGCTGGAGGCCGCGGACGCCCAGGACATGCTGACCTGGGAACACGGTGGCTTTTCGCTCGACGCCCACCCCCAGACCGCCCAACTCAGCCAACAGCCGTTTGCCCGGTGTCCTACGGCTAAAGCCGGGCCTTGGCGGGGTCTCCGGTGGTAGCATTTCCTATCCGTTTAAGCCGCCGCGGCCCGGACGATCAATTCCAGGCGCACCTCATCGTACGGCAGGCTCAACTTGCTCTCGTTGGTCTTGTCGATCAGCCCGCAGTTGACCAGTACCTGAGCGTCCGTATGCACGCCCTTCACGTCGCGCCCGAGTCGCTCCGCCAGTTCGCGCACCCCGAGCGGGCCGGCACCGGTCAGTGCCTTGAGGATGGCCCAGCGGTTCGCGTTCAGGGTCGCCAGCAGGTGTTCTTCGCTGGAGAAGGAATAGATACAACCCTGCGGCACCCCGCGGAACGCGGCCTTCATGCTCGCCTTCATGGTCTCCAGGTCAGCGACATCAATGGTCAGCATGGTCATGGCGGATTCCTCAGAAGCGATCAACGTCAAACCAGAAGTCATCGACCAGTTGATCCAGGCTGATGAAGGTGTATGGGACCTCCTGTTCACCCAGGTGTTTGTGGTCGCCCTTGCCGCGCTCGTTGTCGTAGCGCAGGACGCAGACGCCGTTGGCGACCAAGGCCAAGCGGTACTTGAAGCCGTGGGTGCTGGGGGGTAGCGGGTCCACGAGTCGCCAGATCGATACTTCGACGAATCGGTCATCGCCGAGGGCATAGCGTCGTTTCTGGATGAGTTCGGCCGCCATGTTGTCAGCCTAACAACAGCGTAATCTGTCGTCAATGAGACAACGCGCAGCTCTGAAGCATGACCGCGCGACCGCAGTCACGGCGCGGGCTGGCGGGGGTTAACGGAACCGCAACAGCCAACGCCTGCGCCGACCGGCGCTGACGCCGCCAGCAATTCCAAATTTGGGCGGCACCGCGCGACCTCTGGTGGATGCGGCGCGCGCGACCGCCGTGCCGAGTCCCCGAGACCGAGCGGCGCGCCTTATCCACCCTACAACGGAGCCGGTTTCGTAGGGTGGATAAGCGC
>NZ_CAIZIZ010000202.1 GCF_903933125.1 uncultured Lamprocystis sp.
CATCACCTTCTCCAACCGCTGGTTCCCGACCAAGGCGATCCGGATTTGGGAAGATCTTCATGAATTCGAGCGGCCGGGCCTGGTACTCGAATACTTCCTGGAATCCGGCTGCTACCGTGACCTCCAAACCTGGTCACTGCGAGGCCTGCCGCGCCCGCCCGACGACCCCTACGCGGATCGGCTTGCCGGCGCCGATCCGGTCTATGCCGTCTGGGGCCTCCGCGTCTGACCGGATGACACCGCGGCGGCAGGTTCTATACAATATAGGCGAGGTTAACTTCTCTTCTCAACGTAATGCTTTCTATGTTAAATCTACCCAGCCTACTGCTCTTGCTCGGTGCGCTTGCCGCGCCGCTGACCGCCTCGGCGTTCTCCTTCCCCTGGACGAAAACCGCCCCACAAGACGCGACCAAAGCCCAGTCCCACCAAACGCAATCGCACCGCGCGGGCGAACCGCGGCTGGCTGATCGGATCCTCGTCAAAAAGGCGGAGCGCCGCCTCTATTTGATGCGCGGGAATGAACCCATCCGCAGCTACAAGATCGCCCTCGGCTACCAACCCACCGGCCACAAACAGCGGCAAGGCGACGGCCGCACGCCGGAAGGGCGCTACTACATCGATCGGCGCAGCGACGGAAGCAATTATCGCAAAGCCTTGCATATCTCCTATCCGCGCGAGGAAGACCGCCTGCGCGCGCTACGCCAGGGCAATGACCCCGGCGGCCTGATCATGATCCACGGCCAGCCCAATAACTGGCGCGAGCGGCGCACCGGCGACTGGACCTTCGGGTGCATCGCCGTCTCCGACATGGAAATCGACGAGATTTGGGAACTCACGACCAAGGGGACGCCGGTCGAGATCCTGCCTTAGCCCATCCTTCGTCCTAATCCGGCAGTTGTTCGCTTTGACGGCAAAGCCCTCGAAGTGCTGGACAACGTCAGCGAGCGCCCTTTTCCCGATACGGCTATCCGACCGATGACGGCGGCGGCTGATCCCGAGGCAATAGCCATGACTGAAGACAACTTGCGGATGGTACGGCGTATTCCCCGAGTCAAGACGCGACCTTGATCATGGTTCCGGCCAGGCGCGGCGTCGGCCGACTGGAGGCCAAGGCTGAAGCCTTGGACTCCAAATCCGCATCGCTGGCCGGAACGATGATCAAGGCCCTTTCGCAGATGAGGAATCACCGTCTGTTGCCATAATTCAGACGCCGCAAACACGTCATCAGCCTACGCAAGGCCAACACAATGGAGAGGAACCGCTATGCCGCGTCTTAAACCCGGAACCATCATGAACACCGACGAAGAAGATGCCGCGATCACGGCCGCCGCCATGTCCGATCCGGACGCGCGCCCGCTGACCGATGCAGAGTGGGAGGCGGTCAAGCCGCGGTTGCGCATCGGCCGCCCCCCCGCCGGCAAGCCGCTGAAGGTCTCGACCACCATCCGCTTCGACGCGGACGTGCTGGCCGCACTCAAGGCCAGCGGCCCCGGGTGGCAGACCAGGGTGAATGACGCCATGCGGGAGTATGTCGCGGCGCGGCGATGAGTCGATTGCGCACCGCAGGTTTTGCAGGTCAGGCGCAGACCCGTTAGGGCGGTGGGAGGGATGCAGACGGTCGTGGTAGTCATGGGAGGCTCCGGGTTGGTGTTGCAGCGTGCCTGCGCACGGGCGACGCTGGGATGGTCATCGACATTGAGCGGCGCATCGCTGCGCTATACTGACCGAAGGCAACCAGGGCACGCCACCATGGAAACGATCTTCGACCACAACCCGACCCCCGACGAGCTGCGCTATCTGGCAGACCCGGATGCCGCGGCGTACCGGGCACGCGTCAGCCCAAACGAAGCGCTGGAAGCGCCCTAGCGCCGTAGGTTGCCGTGAAAGTCGGGCGGGCGTAGAGACAAAAACAACCCTCGCGGTCTCAATGAGACACGATAGGGGGACGGCGGTGGCCGGGCCTCCGACGCTCGGTCAAGCACCACCCCCGTGGGTGCCTATAACGTCGCGGCCTTGGCGCGGCCCCCCTAAGCATAGCCCAACTTTCATGGGCGGGGGCGAGCGCCCCGATCATGACCGTTGGGGTGACAAAGGAACCCCAACGCTCGGCGGCGGGGGATGTTGGGGTGCGTGCCTTACCCCAACCTACTGGACTAGGGGCATTTGGGGTAATGGGCTTTCGGGCTTTCGGGGTACGTCCCCTATTTCCCACGTCCCCTACATACCACGCGTAACTGCAGTTATCCTGTACGGTAGCCTGGTACGTCGGAGCAATGCCACAGATGGCAACAATCACCGTCAATCAGTTCCGTGACAGCCTGCGCGAGCAGGTCGAGAAGGTTCTGGCCAACCATGAGCCGTTATTATGACCCTCACCCTGAATATTCCCGACCCCGTGCTAAGGCGTCTCCAATCACTATGCACCGACGTACCGCGCGCTGTATTGGAAGGCTTCGCGGTCGAGTCCTATCGGACCGGGACGCTCTCTTGCGCCGAAATTGGCGACCTGCTCGGACATACGTCGAGCTGGGATACGCAGGCATTCCTCGCTGAGCATCATGCCTGGCCCGCTCCGACCCTGGAAGAAGTGACCTCAGATATCGCGAGCCTGCACAATACTCGCGTACCATGATGGTCATCTGCGACACCTCGGTACTTTGCTATCTGGCCTTGATCGACTGCGTTGCGGTCTTGCCCCGACGATTCGGCACGGTGACTATCCCAAGCGAAGTTGCAGAAGAGTGCCTGCACCAGTGCGCTCCCGAAAAGCTCCGCGCGCTCTTGCGAATTCCGCCGCCGTGGCTGCTCATCGCGCCCGCTTCGGCCGCCCGCGCACCCGGTACCGAACGACTCGATCCAGGCGAGGCCGCGGCGATTTCACTTGCCGCAGAGCGACATGCTGAGCTGCTCTTGATCGACGAACGAATTGGCAGACAAGTTGCCAGCGACACGGGTCTTGCTGTCGCCGGGACTTTAGGAATCTTGGCCGACGCGGCATCCCGCGGTTGGTTGAGCTTCGACGCCGCAGTCGAGCGACTGCTGGGCGACACCAATTTTTATGTGTCGGCAGAGGTCATCGACCGTCTGCGACGAACCGTCGGAGTCGGCGGGCCGACGTGACTAAATTTCTCGTCATTGCGCCACCGAGGGCGAGCGCAAGGATCAAATGGTGGGCAAGCAGATCTTGCTTTTTGCCTGAAAGGAAGAAAAAGGAAAGACCTGGCCCCGCCCCCTCACTAACATGCCCGCTCCCGTCAGGCCGCCTCCCCCGTGAGTCGCCCCGATCCGGAAAAGCCGAGATGGCGGAATTGGTAGACGCGCTAGTTTCAGGTATTAGTGGGGCAACCCGTGGAGGTTCGAGTCCTCTTCTCGGCACCAACTCCTGATCAGCCGACACGCTGATCAAAAGACAAAAAAGGCACTGTGAAAACAGTGCTTTTTTTTGGCTTGCTCCTCGGTCCGGGCGGCGGCGCCTGGTCCGCACAGCGGACCCTACGGTTACAGCTGCCGGACGTTCTCACGGACCGGGCGTCGTTGTCGTTGTCGTTGTCGTTGTCGTAATCGTGGGCGGATTATTCGATTACGACAACGACAGCGTACCCGGGATCTCGGCCACCACATCAGTTCTGATCGCACCCGGTGCCCATCACCCGGTTGCGCCCGCCATGCTTGGCCGCGTACATCGCCTGATCGGCACGGCGCAGCAGATCGTCCACGGTGTCGTCCGGGGTGAAGCCGGCCACGCCGATGCTGACGGTGACTGAGATCGCCCGCTCGCCGACGATAACCCACTGTTCGGCAATGGTCGCGCGCAGCTTCTCGGCGATCGGGAGCGCGCCCTCATACGGGCACTCGGGCAGCAACACCACGAACTCCTCGCCGCCCCAGCGTCCGGCCCCATCGCCGCGCCGCCGGTCGCGCTGGATCGCGGCGGCCACCGTCACCAGGACCGCGTCGCCGACCTCGTGGCCGTAGGTGTCGTTGACATGCTTGAAGTGGTCGATGTCGAGCGACAGCAGGGCGAGCGGGCGCTGTTCGAGGCGGGCGCGCCGGATCTGCGCCTCCAGCCAGGTCTTCATGGCCTGTCGGCTGGTCAGACCGGTCAGTAAATCGGTGCTCGCCAGGTGCTCCAGGCGCAGATTGCTGTTCTGGAGTTGCTCCTGAAAGCGGTCGCTGATGAGGACCAGCTTGTTCAGCCGGCGCAGGAGCTTCTCATAGCGCTCCGCCAGGTCCGCGAGCGGCGCGGCCAGCGGCGCGCCGGCGTACGCCGGGTCGGAGAGGGTCGCGCGCACCCGGTTGAGCGCGCTGTCGGACACCGGCGCGTCGACCGGGCGCGGCCCCGCGGGCGCCGCGAGCGGCGCCCGGACCCGTCCGCCGTAACGCTCCTCCAGACAGCCCGCGCAGACCCCGCGGGCGAGGCCCAGGTCCGCATGGTGCTTGAGGAACTCCCCGACCCGGGACTGGTACTGGTCGTCCAGGTGAATCCGGCCGCAATAGCGGCACACCGGCAGCCCCAACTCGCGCAACTGGTGAAACTGCCCATTGACCGCCTCCAGGCGTTCGATCAGGTCGCGGCTCGACGCCTGATAGCGGTCCGCAATCGCCAGGACCTTGTCCAGACGCGCGGCGAGCCGCCCGTGGCGCTCCAGCAACAGGTAATATTCGGCCGGCCAGTCGACCGGCATCCCGGCCGCCAGGGCAGCCCGCAGGGCCTGGGCGCGGGCCGCGATCGCCGCCTCGGCGGGGCCGACGCCGTCATCGAGGTCGACCGAGTCATCCACGGGCGGGGACCGTCTTGAACGGGAAGCTGACCTCTTCCCTGAATTCCTCCGCGAGTTCCAGTGCCCGGCCATTGTCCGGGTCATAATACCAGTGCATCAGGACCGGTTGGCCGTGGCGCCAGGCGTCCTCGAAGCGGTCGAGCAGGTCGAGCATGCATTTGGTGCTGCTGCTGTTCATATAAGGCATATTCACCGTGATGGTGATGGCCTCCCGGCGCTCGCCGAGATAGGCGTCCACCCAGGCCAGGATCGGCTCGAAAAACTGGAAGGAGTTTTCCGGGTAGGACTCGCCCTCCAGGGTCAGGGTGCGGGTTTCGGCGGCAAAGGACACGCGCGGGGTCGCGCGGGTCTGCGGCAGGTCGAGTGATTCCATGATCGGTTGTCTCAGATACGCACGAGGAGGCTGACGAATTCCCACTCACCGGTGAGCGGGGTGCGCGCCAGCCGTATCGGCATTGCGGCCCGGCGGGCGATGTCCAGCAGGCCGAGGCCGGCGCCGGGGTCGCCGGCCCGGCGCGGCGCACGCAGTTGCTCCTTGAAGCGGCGGCGCAGGGTCTCCTTGTCCAATCCATTCAATTCACCGATACGCCCCGCGAGCCCGGCCGCATCCGCGCGTGCCACCACATTGCCGGCCCCCACGGCGAAGCGCTCCCCGTCCCACAGGATGGCGATGATGGCGCAGTCCGGGTTATGCGGCTGACCCGGGGTGAAGCCCTTGGCGGCGATATAATTGCGGACGTTCTGGGCCAACTCCACATAGACCGCGAAGACATCGAGTGGGGCCGAATGCTCCGCCGCCCGCTGCGCCAGGTGTTGGCGCAGGGCTACGCCGAACTCCTCGATCAGGCCATGCGAGAAGGGCCCGTTGAAGCCGATGAGCACGTCATGGCGGGCGAAGTTGTTGCGCAGTTCAAACAGATCGATGGTGGGCATCGGCCACTCCGGGGTTTAGGGTAAGGCGGCGGAGGCTTGGACGGGGGCTTGGCCGTTCGCGGCGGCCACCCGCCAGCCCAGAACGGTCACGTCATCCCGGCGGTGGTGCGGACCGGCATGGGTGCGCAATTGATCCTGGAGCGCGTCGCGCTGACTGGCGCAGGGCTCGCGCCAATGGTGCTCCAGCACCTCCTTGAGGCCATTGCGCCCGAAGGGCAAGCCGCGCGGGCCGCCCGGTTGGTCGAGCAGTCCGTCGCTGCACAGGTAGAAGGATTGGCGCGGACGCAGCGCCACGCTGTGACTGGAAAAGGTGTGGCCCGGCTTGGAGCGCTTGTAGCCCAGGCTCGCGCGATCACCGCGCAGCTCCGTCAGTTGCCCATCGGTAACGACATAGAGCGGCAAGTGGGCGCCGGCAAAGACCAGTCGCCCTTCGGCCCGCTGAATCAGACAGATGGCCGCATCCAGACCGTCGTCCGAGGGGGCCGCGGCGGTATCCTGGCGCAGCGTCGTGCGGATCGACTCATTGAGTCGCTGCAACAAGGCGGCGGGCGCGTAGCAGTGTTCATCCCGGATCAGTTGACGCAGCCCGGTGACCGCCAGCATCGCCATCAGGGCGCCCGGTACCCCATGCCCGGTACAGTCCAGGAGTGCGACCAGGCCGCCCGCGGGGCAGGCCTCCAGACAATAGATGTCACCGCCCACGATATCGCGCGGCAGCCACAGGCTGAAGGAATCGGCCAGATAGTCATCCAGGGCCCCGGGCGGGGGTAACAGGGCGGCCTGGATGCGCTGGGCATACGCGATGCTGTCGGTCAGGTCGCGCAGCAGTTGCTCGGAGCGCTCCTTTTCCTGCCGCAGGTCCGCGAACGCCTGCTGCAACTGCCGCGTCATCTCATTGAAGGCAGTCGAAAAATCGCCCATGAAATCGACCCGCTGAGAGATGTCCCCGGCGGCGATCTGCTGCGTTTTCCAGGTCAGGTGGCGCAGGTTGGCCTGGAGGCTCTTGAAGGATTGCAGCACCCGCATCTTACCCGCCGGGGGCGCGCGGTCCAACTCGCCCCGCGCCATCGAGTACATGAAATCGGCGAAGTCGTCGTATTCGCGCACGAGGCGGTTGAAATAACCGACGAACTGTCTGAACTCGTCCTCCGGGTAATCGGGCGGCAGGGCGATCGGCGCCGGCTTCTCACCCCGCAGGAGCTGGTAGACCGTCACGGTCAACTGATCCAGATAATGTGCCGCAACGGTGACCATGCGTGAGCGCGGGGCGTCCGGGTGGTTCAGAGCGCGTGCGCCTCGAAGCGGCACACGCGATCCCCCGAGGCCCAGCAATCCACCTCGCGCACCTGGAACTCGCGCCCGGTATGGGAGCTCAGCAGGCCATGGATGAAGCCCTCGTCATAGGTGCACACCTGTTCGCCGCAGACCGGCAGGCCGGAGCAATCCAAGTCCTCGGCGACCGTGAGCGTGAACCGTAGTCGCTCCAGGTCCGCCTGTTCGACGCGCAGAATGCCCATACTCAATTTTCGGAGCGCCTCCTGGACTCGACTTTGGCCATTTCAGGGAGTCGAGGCCAGTTGATTCAGCACGCGTTGCCAATCCTGGCGGGAAATAACGAGGGCGTCCGGGTCTGCGGTTGAGTTGACGAAATTCGCCGCCGCCCAACTGGTGCGGCGCACCA
>NZ_CAIZIZ010000203.1 GCF_903933125.1 uncultured Lamprocystis sp.
CGCAGCTGCACCCGGCCATCGGGGGTCGTCGCGTAGATGATGGCGCCGACGCCATCGCGCGTGGACGTCACCCCCTCCAAGTCGAGTTCTATCCAGTGGTTGGCGTTGCCCTGATTGCGAAATAACTGCTGTTCGGCGGCGTAGCTGAAGGGTGCGGGCAAGCGGCCCTGGCTGACGAACAGGTCGAGGAATCCATCTTGGTCATAATCGACCAGCGTCACGGTGTCGGTGCGTCCGAGCTGGCTACCGGCCGCCCCGCCCGCGTTGGGCGCGAGTTGAAAGGTGCCGTTGCCCTGATTGTCGAACAGCAGATTGGGGACATTGGCGACGCGGCCACTGGCGCCGACATAGGCATCCAGGTCCATGTCGTTGTCCAGATCACCGGCGACGACCGAGCGGGCATAGGTGCGCACCGCCGCGGTGGCGTCGTTGGGGAAGGTCTGAGCCGTGGTGCGCTGGGTTAAGGCTCCCGCCTGATTGAGGAAGAGGAGCGGGGCGCTGGTGTTGCCCTGATCGACGCGGACGGCACCGATGACCTCGGGTACCGAAATCGCAGCGGCGCGTGCCAACAGGTTGACCTCGCCGCCGGCATTGACGACGCGCACCTGCCAGGCGTTGGCGCTGAATCCGATATAGATGCCCGCGGTGCGGTTGGCCGGTAGGCCGAGGTAGGCTGGATTGGCGGTCGAGAGCGTGAAGCGCACGCGATGCGGGATGCGGTTGGGGCCAAGCAACCCGGCATCCGAATTTGTCGGCGGGGCGACGGCGCCCGCTCCGAGGAAAATGTCCGAACGCTCCGCGAACCAGTCGAACTCGATCTCCACGTCACCGGGGGCGGTGAAGGAAAATCCTTTCTCGTCCGCGGCGGGGGCCAGAAAGGCATGAATGCGGTCGTTGGCCGGACCGGTGCGGAGCGCCGCGGACACATCGGGCGGTGCCACGGCGCCAAACACATCGGGGTCGAGGTCGCCGTCAAAATCTCCGATCGCCAGGTCTTGCAGGTAGACGTTATAGATGCCGTCGCCGATCACGGTCCGGAGATCGGTGAACGGCAGCGTGGCCATGTCATAAATATGGGTCACTTGGTAGTTACTGCAAATCAGTGCCGGCTCGCCGGCCGGTCCCAGGTGCGCGGTCATCAGCATTTGGCAGGTGTCGGCGGTGAACCCGGTGTCGAGTCGGGCCTCGACGAAGGTTCCCGCGAGTTGGCGGAATACCGTCGTGGGGTATTGCTCGGGAAGCGTTTTCAGGGCGCCGATGACGACGTCCAGGTAGCCGTCGGTGTCAAAGTCCACCCACAAGGGCGTGCGCGAGCGGGCGCGCGGGTTGTCTAGGCCATAGGCCTGGGCGGCTTCGGTCAAGAGTCCGCCGCTGTTGACGAACAGGTTGTTGCGCCAAGTCTCGTTGATCGCGGGCGCGGTAGCCGCCTCGCCGGCACCGCCGCCGCTGGCCTCGAGAAGGTCCTGGTCGCCGTCATTGTCGAAATCCGCCCAAGAGACGCCGTGGGTGTCGTCGCTGTAGTGCGCGGCGGCATCGACCACCGCGGAATCGATGCGGTTGACGAAGGTCCCATTGCAGTTGTTACGAAACAGGCCGGTCGGCGTAAATTGATGGTTGCCCAGCCACAGGTCCGGGCAGCCGTCGCCGTCGAAATCGCCCCAGGCCGCCCCCCAGGTCTCACCGGCGCTGTCGATCACCGGGCGACCGTCGCCGTCTCTGGCCTCAATGAATTGATCGGCATTCAGGGCGGCCTGAGCTCCCGCCGCAAGCTGCAGCAGCGCCGCGCCGCCGATCAGCAGCATGCGGCGCTTGC
>NZ_CAIZIZ010000204.1 GCF_903933125.1 uncultured Lamprocystis sp.
AGGGTGGATAAGCGCAGCGCATCCACCATCAGCCTCGCCGCCCAAACGCTGCTGACGGTGGCCACCCAAATTTGGAACTGCTGACGTTACCCTCCGGTAACCGGCGGAAAGAACCCGATCTCATCACCATCCCGAATCGGCGCCTCGGGGCGAACGATCTCCTGATTCACGGCAATCATCAGCCGTTCGCCCTCGCGCAGCGTCTCGGCCCAGACCCCGCCGCGTCCGCGCAGGTGGACAAGTAGGTCGGTCACTGTCTCGATATGCGACGGGCAAGCGAACGTTTCCTCGGCCAATCCGAGCTGTTCGCGAAAACGGGCGAAATACAGGATGCGGATCACGGTGGCGGTCTCAGTGGAAGAGGTTGGCGAAGGGGATGAAGTCGACCCGGTCCCCGCGCCGGATCACCTGGCCGGGCGCGATCTCGATTAGACCTTCCGCCCAGGCGACCGACGACAGGACCGCGGAGGAGCGGGTGGGGTAAACCGCCAGTTCCAGTTCGCCGTCCTCGCCGGTCTCAAGTCGGGCCCGATGGAATTCGGTGCGCCGGTCCGGCTTGGGCCAGTCGAAGCCGGCGCGCAGCTTGAGCGTGCGTGGCGTCAGGTCGCCGGTCACGCCCTGCATGTGCAGGATGAGAGGGCGGGCGAAGAGACAGCAGGTCACGAACAGCGACACCGGGTTGCCGGGGCTGCCGAAAAAGGGTGTCTCGCCGACCCTGCCGCAGGCGACCGGCTTGCCGGGGCGCATGGCGATGTTCCAGAGATCCAGACGACCGAGTCGTTCCACCGCGGGTTTGAGATGGTCCTCCTCGCCCACCGAGACGCCGCCGCTGGCGATGATCAGATCCGCCACCGCCGCGCCACGGCGCAGGGCTTCAATGGTGTCATCGAGGGTGTCCGCGACGATGCCCAGATCCAGGATTTCGCAGCCAAGACCCTGGAGCAGCCCCCGCAGCGTATAGCGGTTGGAATTGTAGATCTGGCCCGGTCCCAGCGGCTCGCCGGGCATCGCCAACTCATCGCCGCTCGCCAGCATGGCGACCCTCAGGCGTCGATAGACCTGCAGTTCGGCCACGCCGACCGAGGCGGCGAGACCCAGATGCTGGGGCGCCAGCCGGGTGCCGGCGGCGATCACCCGCGCGCCGGCCTGGATGTCCTCGCCCACGCGCCGGATGTTCGCTCCCGCCTTGGCGTCGAGCGGGATGACGACCGTCTCGCCCGCGCGCGTGCACACCTCCTGGATCACCACGGTGTCGGCGCCCGCGGGCACCGGCGCGCCGGTGAAGATGCGCGCGGCGGTACCGGGCTCCAGCGGCGTGCCGGTGGTTCCGGCCGGGATGCGCTGCGTGACCCGCAGGCGTCCGTCCTGCGCGGCCAGGTCCGCGTGACGGATGGCATAGCCGTCCATGGCACTGTTGTCCCAGCCGGGGACCGGGATGGTGCTGGTCACCGGGGTGGCCAGGATCCGCCCGAGCCCGAACTCGGTTGGGATCGATTCGGTGTCGGCGATTGGCTGGACCCGCGCGAGCAGGACCTCGATCGCCGCCTGCTTGCTCAGGGGCTTGCTCAGAGTCGGGCGCGCCTCGGAGGTCGATCCGCAGTCATCCTGGGTCACCATGGCGCGCCCCTCAGTGTTCGCGCAGACGCGGGATGAGTTGGGCGAAGTTGCAAGGCCGGGTGCGGATGTCCAGTTGTGGCAGCAGGATGTGTTCCCAGGCGGTGCGGCAGGCGCTGGTCGAACCGGGCAGACAGAAGACAAAGGTGCCGTTGGCCAGGCCGGCGAAGGCGCGCGACTGGATGGTCGAGGCGCCGATTTCGGCAAAGGAGATCTGACGGAACAGCTCACCGAAGCCCTCGATCTCCTTGTCGAACAGCGGCAGGACGGCCTCGGGGGTGCTGTCGCGTCCGGTCACGCCGGTCCCGCCGGTGCTCAGGATGACGTTGACCTCGGGGTCGGCGATCCAGCCCGAGACGACCGCGCGCAGTTGATAGACATCATCGGGCGCGATCAACTTGGCGACAACCCGGTGTCCGGCCGTCTCGGCGCTCTCCCGCAAAAAATATCCGGAGGTGTCCTGGTCCTCGCCCCGGCTGTCCGAGACGGTGAGGATCGCGATATTGAGCGGCAGGAATGCCTGTTCAGTGAAGTGCTCGGTCATGCCGTTCTCCTGCGTTGTAACGCCTGTTCGTCGATCGCGATGGCGCGGCTGGGGTCGAAGGCCGCCCCGGACCGCCAGCTTAGGCGATTTCCGTCAAATCCTATACTGCCTCGCTCGTCTTTTCGCGATCCGGTATCGGATTTTCCGGCAATCGCCCAAAGCCTCAATGCTCGCCCTTGGTCCGCAGCAGTCCCGCCAGCCGATTGCCCTGCTTCTGCGGCCCGCCGCGCGGAAAAATCTGGTGGAGATAGCGGTTGCTGCCGCGCTCGGGTCCCCAGACCTCGCGGAAGTGAACGATCATGTCGCGTACCGTCGTCTGAATGCCGTTGCGGGCGAAACGCGCGCGCAGGAAGCGGATCACCTCCCAGTGCTCCCCGGTCAGGGGCAGCCCCTCCTGCGCGGCCAGGGCACGCGCGAAGTGTTCCGACCAGTCCGAGGGATCGACCAGATCAAGACCTTTCTCGCGGTGGCCGCCCACGGCAGCTTCCTGGAGGCCGCCGCGCGGGTGCATGTCACCCAGTCGACCGTCAGCGCGCGCATCCAGAACCTGGAGCAGGGACTCGGCGCGCGCCTGTTCGTGCGCAACCGCTCGGGCGCCAGCCTCACCCCGGCCGGGCAGCGGTTCCTGCGTCACGCCAAGACCCTGCTCCTCACTTTTGAGCAGGCGTGTCACGATGTCGGCCTGCCAAGCCGCTTCCGCGCCAGTTTGACGATCGGCGCGCGCATTGCGCTCTGGGACGCGTTCCTCCCGCGCTGGGCCGGGCGCATGCGTGCGGCGGCGCCGGACATCTCGCTCAACACCGAGATCGGCTTCGAGGAGGATCTGATGCGCCGCATCATCGCCGGCACCATGGATCTCGCCCTGATGTACAGCCCCCAGCAAGGCGCGGGCATCCAGGTCGAGCACCTGTTCGACGAGACGCTGATTCTGGTCGGCGACGCGCCGGACCGGTCCCCGCCGGACGACGGCTATGTCTATGTGGATTGGGGGCCTACTTTCTACGCCCAGCACCGCAAGGTCTATCCAGACATGGAGCGGCCGGCCCAGACCGCCAATATCGGCTGGCTCGGCCTGCAGTTGATCCTCGTCAACGGCGGTAGCTGCTTCGTGCCCGAGCGCGTGGCCGCCGGCTATCTGCGCGGCGGCTGTCTGCAGCGGATCAAGGGGGCGCCGACCCTGACGCTGCCGGCCTATGTCGTCTATCCGGGCGATAGCGACTCCAGCGAGCTCACGACCGCGCTGGTCACGCTACGCGCGCTGGTGGCCGAGGGGTTGGCGACAGGTGCCGGTGCTTCGGAAGACGGTTGACCCTCAACAGCCAGGCTCTTTCCAAATAGCTTCCTTCTCCACTGCATCCATGAACTTGTCCACGGTAAAGCCGCTTGGGTAAAGCGATGTCTCAGTGTGAGCATTGTCCGCTATCGCAGGTTCTTCTTTTTGATATCGGCCGGAAAGGATGCCGTCAGGATCGTTCAACAAATGTTGGTCGTCCCGCAATGCGATCAGTACCTCCTCCAGGGACACCTTCAGAAAACCGCTGAATCGCTCATGGTCGCATTCAATCGATGTATCGACGATCCAACCGTGGACCGATACTGAGTCGGTGTCTGCTGCGAGGTTCAACGAAGCCGCTAGATCCGATCCCTCGGATAGGGCGTGCTCGACGGCTGGAACCTTGCGCCGCAATTGCTGGCCGGCTTTGCGGAGTGTCGTCGTCCCGTGCCGCCACGCCTCGCGCTGCGATTGTCTGATGAAAGTCGATTTCACCTCCAACACCAGCACAATCCTGCCCAGTGCGCAGATGAGATCGACCTCGCCGGCGCGGGCATCGGATTCGTCCACGGGTTCCCAGTTCAGCACGACTCGGAATCCTCGCGATTCAAAGAGCCGGCCGAGTTGCTCCTCGATACGCCGCGTTTCGAGCCTGGCGTCGGCGCGTCGCGCGCCGATCCGTCGGAGATTGTTGATTGCGGCCGTGCTGTTGTTTTGCATGCCGAAGATCCAGGGCAACTGGATCAAGAGTTGGTCCAGCTTCAGGACTGGACGTTCGAACAATTCGGGATGCAGCCCCGGCTCGTTTTGTCGGAGCCGTGCAGCCAGCGTCACCAAGTCACTCGTCCAGAAGTCGAGGATCGCGGATGCCATCAATGGGTTGCCGCGTGGCGACTTCTTGCTGACGGTCCAGCCGATGATTCTCGCGATCTTCGCCTTGCGGTCGGACCAGGTGAGCGGAAGGCGGTTTTCACCCGTCGCGAATCCTCCCAGGGCCAACAGGCTGAGTGCTGGAGCCCAATTTCCTGTCTCGTTGAAATGGCTGACGAAGGCTTGGAGGAAGTCGCGTTGGTAGAATGCCGACATCAACTCCGTTGCCAGTAGCGCCTGAAAGAGATCGACTTGCGCTCCCGAGTCGGTCGTCACCGCTTCATCAAGTCCATAAACTTCGGTCAATTTAAGCCGTGTGCGAATCGCCCGGATATAGGCCAGGCGATTGGCCTCGTGGTTTTCCGGCGATCCGATCGTCGCTATCGCCAGACCGGAGTGAACGAACTCGTCCAACGCACGGTATAACCAGTAGCCGTGAAGCCGTTCGAGCTTCCTTCCGTCGCGTTCCCACGCGGCACGGATCGACGGATCTCGTTCAACGATATCCAGTGCCTTTTCTCCAGTGCGAACGAACTCGATCCCATCGTCGAAGCTAAAGGCATCCGCCGATTGAGAGATGAAGCTGTTCAACTCGATCTGAGCGTCAAGCAGTGTCTCGAAAGCCGCTCTGAGGTCATATCTGGGAGACGGACCATCTCGAGATGGAAACAGGTGCGGTGATAAATGCATTCGCGACGGCCTCTTGGCCGAGATAGCGCGCCAGTGCGAGCGTCGGTCCCTCCGCTTGCCACGCCTCGCTCGGCATGCCGTTGACGAAGTCACTGGACCAAAAGTTCGAATCGCGCTGCTGTCGGGTGTATTTCTGCTTCCCGCGGGTTGCTGGCTTGTTATCGAGATAGGCATCGACGACGGTCTCGGTCGCCAGCAGCGCTGGCACGCCGGCGTTGAGTTGTTGTTCAAAAAGCCTGTCGTACAGGTTGACTCTTGTTGCGTCTGCGGAGGATCGGCTCACGATGGATGGCATCTTCGGTTCATGGACTGCGGTCATTCAATGTACCCCAGCCACTGCCAGCAGGTCACACCCACCAGCGCCGAGAGGACATGGCCGCCGACCAGGTTGCGCGGCTCGGCGAGCGGGCTGCGCACCGCGTCAAAGACCAGGACCGCCGAGGCGTCGTGCGAGCCGCCGGGCGCTCGCTTGGCCGCCAGGCGCTAGACCGGTTCCAGCCCTTGAGGAGGATCGGCCGGCAAGGTCAGTCGAATCGCGTCCCCCGTAACGACTGTTCCCCCGTTCACCACGACACCCATGACCCCGGCCTTGCGGATGAGACCGCCGTCCGGCGCGCGGTCGAGCACCGCCGCCATGAGTCCGGGCCGGTAGGCATCGAGTTGGGAGCAGGGGCTGCGCAAACCCGTGAGCTGAATCACGGCCTCGCCCCCGATGGACAGCGTGGTGCCGCGCGGGAGCGACAGGAGGTCGAGGCCCCGTGTTGTGATGTTCTCGCCCATGCTGCCCGGCTCGATCGCGAAGCCGCGCGCAACCAGTTCGGGGAAGAGTTCGCTCTGTATCAGATGCACCTGCCGCAGATTCGGCCGGGCCGGACGGCGTCTGACATGGAAGCGGTGCCTGTCGGCGACCCCGCAATGCGCATCACCCTCGACCCCAAGCCCCGCCAGCAGACGGATGCTCGGCCGGGTCTGCTTGGAAAAGCCATGGCGCGCGTTCGCGGCAACGGCAATGACGATCGGGTTCATAGCGTGCAACCTCGGGTGACTCATGGCACACCGGCACCGCGGCGGCTGAAAAACAACCGGGGAAATCGGGGATCGTGACGCCGTGGGCGTGGTCCGCGTCGCCCGGATGCACATACACCGGATACAGCATGATCTCAACTCCTACGGAACGCGTCCTTACCGTAGGGTCCGCTGTGCGGACCGACGCGCCCGGCCGGAACGATGATCGAGGCCGCAACGGCACCGTCAGCCTATTGCACGTCGTCATTGGGGGCAATTTCCGAAACGAATGCGCTATTGACGCGGGCCGAACAGCAACTCGGCCGCCCGCCGTAGGGCGTCCGCGTCCACGACCGCGGTGTCTGTCGGCGCCTTGGGGTTGGGCTCGAAGAACTCGCAGAAGTTGGAGCGGATCTTGTCGACCACGCGCTCCACCTGGGGCTCCATGCACTCATTCGGCCGGCCTGGGGCAAAATGCCGGCAGTTGCGGCAGCAGTGCGTCGGTTTGTTACAGCCGGGGCAGTCGGTCTCCCGCCCCAGGTCCAGCCGGGTCAGTCCATGACCGCAATTCCAGCAATAGCCGCGGATGTCTTCGCTCATGATCAGCCCCGTCAGTGGATTGCGAAAGCGGATTGTGCCGCAAATGAACGTATAAAGTGCAATGATCAAAGCCGTTGCCGGAACCAGGCCGGGAGCTCCCGGTAATCGACATGGTCCGGCAGGGCGGCGGCCAGGCGTTCGGCGATCTCCAGTTCGCCGGGCGGACTGTTGTCCGGACTGCATTCCAGGCGGTTGAGAGGAGACGCCGCCCCGCTCCAGGAGACGCCCCGGCGCCTTCCACCACGACCTTGGCCGCGGAAAGGCCAGGCGTGATCCCTGGTCTTGCCCCTGGGACGCAACCGGCATCGGTGTCGGTTCCCAGTCCGTCGCCGCAGGGGCAAGCCAGTCCTCGGTCTGGACGGTGAACTGGCGGATGGCCCAGAGATCCGGGCATAAGGCGCGCAGATCGGCCTTCTCCTCCCGCGGCAGGATCAGGATCAGCGGTCGGGTCAGGGTGCGGCGCAGGGATTCCCGTTGCTCGTTGAGCCGCGTCAGGAGGGCGAGTCTGGCCTCGGGCCAGGCGGCGGCGCGTTCGGCCGCCAGTGTCTGATCATCCGGCGGCGCGGCCGGACCGCGGCGGAGATCCAGCCAGCTGGGTGCGTCGATGGCCTGCTGGTAGTTGGCCGGGCGCAGGAGCCGGGGCAGCAGGTCGCCGAGCAGGGCGCGCGGGGTCTGCGGTTGCGGCAGTTCCAGACCGGTGACCCGCGCCCGGTGATGGATGCCAAAAGCAGGCCGCGACCGCGGGGCGGTCGCGGAACACAAAGATCAGGGCAAACTGATCGCTCCACTCCAGGTGCTGCCGGAAGCGCTGCCACTCAGCCTCACCGGCCGGGTTGAGGCTCACGGACCGGGCCTCGGCCATGCCCTGGCTCAGGTCGCCGCGGCGGCGGGGGGCGTTGCGGCCTGCTGCTGGCGCTCCAGTTCGGGGATCAGCAGGGGGGTGCACGGCGTACCAGGGTTCGCCGTTCAGATAGCTAAAGTTTCCTACTTTTGATTTGGCTACGGACGAAGAAATACACAGTACGCAACGCAAAAATTGCACACTTATCGCCTCATACATTAGTGATAGCTAATACACTGTTTCGCCCCCCCGACAGCCGCGTTCATGGTGCGAAGTAGCGGCCTATTGCGATGACATTTCAGTGACTTAACGGTGAATACGGACTCTATTCAGCGTTGAATCGAAGGTGACTAACCATTGATTAAAAACTAAACAAGCCCGCATTCAATGTCGATCCTACCCGCTCTCGCCGTCCGGTCTGTGGCGGGGGGCTCCGGGCAACCGGAGTCCCTACGCCGGGGGCTTTTTTTCATTCATTCCGCAACGAGGTCTGAATTTGGGAATGTTGGGGTTCGTTCCTCACCCCAAGCGACGGTCGGCGCTTGTCCACCCCAGGCTGACTACTGACCAATCACTGGACCGGCACCCCCGTCACCAGCACATCGTCCACATACCCGAAATCCTTGGTGTCCGTGTCCCACATGCCGAAGCCCACACGGAAGCGCGGATTGTCGGCAGCACCGGCGGGCAGGGCCACCTCGATTGTATGCAGTTGGCCGTCGCTCGCCGGATGGTGGTTGTCGATGCTCACCGGGGACTGCCACCGCTGCCCGTCGTACCAGTAGAGCACCAGGTACTCCCAGTTCTCGAAGGACGCGGCGCCCAGGGAGACCGACAGCACGATGTCGGTGAAGCCCGCGGTGGAGACCGACCGCTCCACCCAGACGTTGTTGCCGGTAAAGCGCATGGCATGGGTGTCATGCCGGGGGGTGCCGGCGTACCAGGCGACTCGGCCTTCCCGATACCAGCCCGCCAGCCCGGTCTCGAAACCGTCGGCGAATACGGTCTGCCGCGCCGCGGGGTCCACCACCCGGATCAGTCCGGTCTGGGTCTCGCTGTCGTTGCCCGTGTCGTTGGTCACGGTCAGGGTCACGCTGTAACGGCCGGGGACGCTGTAGACATGGCTCGGCGAGGCCTCCTGGGAGGTTGTGCCGTCGCCGAAGTCCCAGGACCAGGTCGCCGCCGCGCCGGAATGGTCGGTGAAGACGACCGTCAGCGGCGCGCTTCCGGCCACCGGTGCGGCGGCGAAGTTCGCCACCGGCAGCGGCACGGCCCCGCCCATGCCCTCGTAGGCACCCAGGGTCGGGAAGGCGTCCCGCGCATTGCCGGCATAGTCCTGCGTCACCGCCGCCAGGGCCGCGGCGGCGCCGCGCGCCGGGGAACCGGGCAGCAGGTCATAGTGGGCGGCGGCGAATCCGCCGGGGGCGATGAAGACCGGATCGGCGCCCAGGTCGGAGGGGGCGGCGCCGGACTGGGGCGCGCCGCCGAACCACAGGTTGTGGTGGAAGCTGATGCCGGTGAGGTCACCGTCCAGGGCCGTCTGGGCCCCGCCGCCGATGGGTGCCGGGGTCTGCACCCAGAGGTTATTGGCGATCTCGCTGGTGCCGTGGGTGTCGGCGTCGATATCCAGGGCCGCCTGGACCGATCCATAGATGGTATTGAAGGCGAACAGCACCCCATGCATGCCGCCGCCGCCCTGGTAGTTGCCGTAGTGGAAGGCGTTGCGGTTGCCGATGAAGACATTGTTGACGATGACATTGTCCGAGGACCAGATCGGGTCGGCCCACAGGGTCTCGTTCTCGTTGGCGATCTGCACCCCGGAGGCGGGCAGCCACACCCCACCCAACTGTCGGAAATAGGCGCTGTTGCCGGTGGAGTAGACCAGGTTGCCCTCGTGGCGGATCGCGGTCCCGCGGTCCACATAGAGATTCACCGAGTAGTTGTCGTAGACCTCGTTGCCGAGGATCTGCACCCGCCGCGCGTTGCCGGCGATGATCCCCTCGCCCAGGTTCTCGTAGACCCGGTTGTTGCGCACCACCACGTCCTGGCTGCCGGCGACGCTCAGCGCCCCCGGCCAACTGCTGGTGGCGGAGCGTGCCGCGTTGTCCATGGCGGTGTGGTAGATCACGTTGCCCTCGATGAGCACGTTCTGCACGCCGGCCGTGGTCTCGGCGATGGCATGACCCACGTAGATCCCGCCGCGTTGGCAGTCGTGCACCAGATTGTTGCGGATGACGATATCCTGGATGCCCGCTTGCCCCGCATCGCCGCCCCAGGCGGTGATCCCGGTGCGCGCGCTGTTGCGGACCTCGAAGCCTTCGATCACCACGTGGCTTGCGCCCACCCCCAGCACCGAGGAGGACATGGCCGATCCGTCCAGGATCACCTGCTCGCCTTGGTAGGGTTTGACCGTCAGCGGGTTGCCGGGGGCACCGCCGGTGCCGATCCACTCCCCGGCGCTCAACAGATAGGTGCCGCCGCGAACCTGGATGGTGTCGCCGGCGCCGGCGAAGCCGTCCCAGTTGGCCCGGGAGATGGTCTTGAAGGGGGCGCTGATGGTGCCGGCGGTATTCCAGGCATCGTTGCCGTTGGGAGCGACGAACCAATCCGCCGCACCGGCGGCGACCGACCACAGCGACAATAGTGCAGACGCAGCGAGGGCCGCGTGATCACGACACGCAAACATGGCTTGATCTCCGGGTTGACGCGGTCATCGGCGCCATTGGGCGAGCGCACCGGCAGCACGCCCGACCGCCCCGCGCCCGACCGCGGCCCGATGATAACCTGACGTTTGATCAGGATTCTGTGACATGCCCACACAAGGCGCAAGACGAAACCCGGCCTGGCCATTGTGGTGCAAGCCGTGCGCTCGTCGCCTGCCGGTCGGGCCAGGCGCCGTGGGTCGGCGCTTCCAAGCGCCCGTGACCTGGGGTACGCTGAACCCCAACCCCGCATCGGCTATGGGTGGTGCGCCACGGCGGACCTTGATTATCGTTCAGGCCAGCGTCCGCCGAGACCTTGCGGCGGAAAGCTGGCCTTGATCGTAGTCCCGGCCAGCGGCGTGCGTCGTCAGGGCTTCCAGCCCTGACGGTGTCAGGCCAGGATGGCCTGACTACGCACCCGGCGAGCCCAAGTGGCCGAAATCTTTATCGAGGCCGGAAAGCTGATCCACAGATGTCACAGATTTTTTTCTTCATCTGTGAACATCTGTGACATCTGTGGACAATTCCGGATGATCGTTGCGGCCGGAACGCCGATCATGGCCCACCGGCGCGAACCCACAACCAGGAGGCGATCATGCAGGAGCCCGGCGCTCATCCGCGGGTGTTCGTTAGCTACAGCCATGACAGTCCCGCGCACCGGGAGCGCGTGCTGGGCCTGTCCGAACGGCTGCGCGCGGATGGGATCGACACCCGGCTGGACCAGTACGTGAACGGCGCCCCGCCCGAGGGCTGGCCGCGCTGGATGCTGAATCAGCTCGACTGGGCCGAGTGCGTCCTGGTGATCTGCACCGCGACCTACTATCGCCGGTTCCGCGGGCTCGAAGCGCCCGGCCTGGGCAAAGGGGTGGACTGGGAGGGCGCCATCATCACCCAGGCGCTGTACGACGCGCGCAGTGTCACCGCCAAGTTCATCCCCGTGCTGTTCGCGGCCGGCGACGGCGGCTGCATTCCCGAGCCCCTGCGCGGCCTGACCTTCTACACGTTGACATCGGACGAAGCCTACCAGGCGCTTTCTGATGCGCTGCTCGGCCAGGCGGGTGTCGAACCCGGTGCACTCGGGCCGCCGCAGTGGCAGCCGCGCGCGTCCGGCACGCCGCTCGTCTTCGCCGACGCGGGCGGCCAGCCGGTCCAGCCGGCGGCGGCCGGGCGCGTGGATGAACAGACCTGGCAGCAGCAGCGGCTGGTGCTGCGCGACCTGCTGGTGGCCCTGCCGGCCTGGCCGCTGGTGCGCGAGCGCAAGGCCTTCGTGGAGGCCGCGCTGGGCCGGCATCCTGCTGCCGCCAACCTGATCTGGGACGATGACGGCTACACGGTGGCCGGGAATCTCATCCTCAAGCTGCATTTTTTCGATACCGTGCCACTGTCGGACGGCCATCATGCGGTGTGCGGCCTCCTCGCCGAGATCCGCGCGCGGGGCTGGGATCTGCATCCGGCGATCGGCGACCAGGTGCAGACACTCGCCGCGGCCTTCGGGTGCACGGCCGCCTGAGCGTCGTGGTCGTGCCGTAGGGTCCGCTGTGCAGACCGCCCGCCCGTGCGGACCGACCGCCTATACGCACCGCCCGCCCATCACAGCAGAGGATGAACATGGATTCAACAAATCCAGTCCACGACGCCGACGCCGACGGCGACCTGACACGCAAGTGCCTGCGCGACCTACTGCTCATCCTCCCGGCCTGGTCCCTGGTGCGGGACCGCAAGGCCTTCGTGGAGGCCGCGCTGGGCCGTCATCCCGCGGCGGCTGAACTGAACTGGGATGATGAGAGCCCCACGGTCGCCGGCCAACTGGTCCAGCGCATCAATTTCTTCGCCGCCGAGCTGATCGACGGCCGCCATCCGGCCTGCGCCTTGCTCGCCGAGGTCAGCCGGCGCCACTACGACGCCAACGCCGCGGTCAAGACCCTGGTCGACCAATTGGCCCCGGCCTGCGCCGATCGGGCCGGGTCGCGGCCCATCCGCTGCCCCTATCCCGGCCTGCTCGCCTACGACTGGGGCCGCGATCCGGAGCGGGCGCGGCTGTTCTTCGGCCGCGAGACCGAGACGGCGGCCCTGCTGGAGCGGCTGGGCCAGCTCGCCGCGGGCGATCTGCTGGTGGTCTCCGGGGCCTCCGGGTCCGGCAAGTCCTCCCTGGTCAAAGCCGGGCTGTGGCGCGCGCTGCACGAACCGCCGCCGGATCAGCCGGCGACCATCGCCGACAGCCGCGACTGGGTGATCAGCGCCATGACGCCGAACTTCGTCAGCGACCCCTTCGAGGGCCTGGTGCAGAGTGTCCACCGCTGCGCCCGCCGCACCGATCTGGTGCCGCGGACCGAGGCGGCGCGGCTGCGGGCCGACCCGGATCAGTTTCCGCGTCTGCTCGACCGCCTGCTCGAAGGGCGACCGGCCTGGCTGCTGATTCTGGATCAACTGGAAGAGTTGTTCACCCTGGTGCCCGCGCCCGACCGCGGGGCCTTCATCGCCTTTCTGCTGCGCGCCGTGGCCGACCCGCGGCTGCGCCTGGTGGCCACCATCCGTTCGGATTTTCTGTACCATCTCAACGATCATCCGGACCTGTGCCGCCTGCTCAACCGTCAGCCGCCCTATTTTGTGTCACCGCCGCCGCCGGACGCCCTGGCGCGCATGATCGAGGGTCCGGCCCAGGCCGTGGGTCTGCGGCTCGACCCCCGGCTCAGCGCCCGTCTGCACCAGGAGGCGCAGGGCCAGAGCGGCGGTCTGGCCCTGCTCGGCGCCGTGCTGGAGGACCTGTTCGACCGCTTCGGGACCAGCGCGGAGGGCCTGACCCTGGCGCATTATGAGGACCAACTGCACGGACTCCAAGGCATCCTGACCGAGCGCGCCGACCGTGGGTTCAGGCTGCTCCATGAAGACCACGGGATCGACGGCGCGGCGGCCGAGGACCTGATGCGCCGGGTCTTCGCCGAGCTGGTCCGCATCGATCCGGACAGCCGCGAGCCGACCCGCCGGCGGGCGCCGCTCGCCCACTGGGCCGCGGCGGATCCGGCGCGCATCTTCATCGAGGTCTTCTCGCGCGCGCCCAGGGGGCGGGACGATCAGGTGCGGCTGCTGGTCTGCGGCGCGCGGGACGGCCAGCCGATGGTCGAGGTGGCGCACGAGGCCCTGCTGCGTCAATGGTCCCGACTGGCCGACTGGATCGGCGAGCAGGCCGAGGCCCTGGTCCGCCGGGATGAGGTCCGGCGCCAGGCCGCGCGCTGGGACCAGGCCGGCCGCCCCGACGACCAACTGCTGGTGCCCGGCGTGCGCCGGGATCTGCGCGAGCGGCTTGAGCGCGCCGGGCTCTGGGCCGGGCTGCGAACCGATGCGCGGACGGCCTACTTCCTGGCCGAGGACGATCCGGACGAGCTGGCGGACCTGACCCGCCGGGCCTTTGCGCGCGGCGCGGCCGGCGCGGACGCCCTGACACTGCTGTTCTGCCTGACCGCCCTCGGCCGCACCTGGAAGACCACCCGGGCCCTGGGCGACTGGATTGGTGCTCAGGAACCGGCGCTGGCCGACTGGCTGCGCGGCGGGTTGGATACGGTCCTGGCACTGCTGGCGCAGGATGGGGGCGCGCGCTGGTACCCCCGTCGCTTGGGTATCGGCGACCTGCTGGCGGTCTTGGGCGATCGGCGCCCCGGCATCGGGCTGCGCCCGGACGGCCTGCCGGATCTCGACTGGATCGACCTCGCCCCCGGTGCCTTCCACTGGCAGGACAAGGGCGAGCGCCAGTCCATCGACCGGGCCTATCGGATTGCCCGCTATCCCATCACCAAAGCGCAGTATCAGGCGTTCATCGACGCGGCGGACGACTATGCCAACCCGGAGTGGTGGCAGGAAGGTTACCTGGCGCCGATCCCGGATGGTCCACGGTGGGAGCAACCCAACCGTCCGCGGGTCAATGTCGCCTGGGTGGAGGCATTGGCCTATTGCCGCTGGCTCACCGCCCGGTCTCGCCAGGCGGGCCTGATCGACGCCGATCAGGTCATCCGGCTGCCCACCGAGTTTGAATGGGAACGCGCCGCGCGCGGTCGTCATGACGCCCGCCAGTACCCCTGGGACGGCGACTACGGCATGGGTCTGGCCAATGTCGACGAGACTCCGGTCGATGCCGCGGGACTTTGTCTGCGCGAGACCACGGCCGTGGGACTCTATCCCCGCGGCGCCTCGCCGGACGGCCTGCGCGACTGCGCCGGCAATGTTTGGGAATGGTGTCTCAACAAGCACGAGAACCCGGCTGACACGAACACGGAAAGTGATGCTGCCCGTGCCTTGCGCGGCGGCTCCTGGGGCAACAACCCAGCCGACGCGCGCGTCGTCTCCCGCTACAGGAACAACCCGACGAACCGTAACAACACGGTTGGGTTCCGTGTGGTGTGTGCGTGCCCCATCCCTCTGAACACTGATCCACTGGTCACTGAACACTAAACCGCGCCCAGCGCGGTATGCGATGTTGTTGGATGGGCTCGGCCCCGGCAGCCCGTAGGTTGGGGTGAGGAACGAACCCCAACATCCCC
>NZ_CAIZIZ010000205.1 GCF_903933125.1 uncultured Lamprocystis sp.
ATCTCGCAATAGCTCTATTGCTTGTCTGAGTGGCTCGTTGTTGGAGTCCATGATGACCTTCAAAACCTCGTAAGATGCTGAAATATAAGTATATCATAACCTACTGAGATCCCGAAGAGCCCTTGGCATCCTTCTGCGCCTGCGTCATCAACAGGAGTCTGTACATCACCAGTCCAACTGATCGGGGCCGACGCCTTTAGCCGCGGGTTCATTGCGCGCTTGCTGAATGCTGTTGACCATGCCATCGATCGATCTCAGGTAGTCGTCGTCGCTAACCTGGTCCGACTGGTCCAGAATCCTGATCTCGTCGCGAGAAAAATGTTCGAGAAGCCAGATGAACCTGTCTTTGACGCGATCATCGATGGCGAGTGTCAGCGTTTTCAAGTGTAAGTCCTCAAGATTGTGTGGTGCGCCCCGACATGCCCCGTGCCGCAGAGCGGCAGACACACGGGTGACACCGCCGGAGCGGTGTCACCAGCGTCGCGGCGCGGCCCGCGGGGGCGCCACGGGGCTGAATGGCTACCATATACCTGGGAGGATCACAAGGCCACCGGACCAGTCTTGAGCTTCTCGCTCAGCAAGGTTTCCACCTCGGCCAGCCAATCCTGCAACTCGGCCTCGTCGTTCAGGGTGCGCCGCGGGATGCTCACCTGCACCACGTTCGGCTTGAGCAATTGCACCGCCGCATGGCGCACCGCATCGAAGCGGCTTGGCAACGCCTGGGTCTTGGCGACCCAGTGGCCGAGATCGCAGTCGTCCAGCGCGTCCTGAAGCTCCTCCGGCGTGCCCAGCGGGACCGCGGCCAGTGATGTGAGGTGATGCTTGGATGTCAAGTCGGCGCGCTGGGCGTCGCTGAGCCGGTTCCAGTCGGCATCCGCGGTCAGTTGCGCCTGGAGTGCCTCGAAGGCTGACCGGTAGGCATCCAGCTTGGCGTTCAGCGACTGGCGCAGCAGGTCCACCACCCGGTCGAGCAGCGGGCGCACCGGGTCCGGCTCGGCCAGCAGACCGCGCTGCGCCTCGATGGCGTCGACTTCGGCCTTCAACCCGGCATAAGGCCCCAGCGTTTTGGCGTGGCGCAGCAGGTCACCCAGCTTGTGCCAGATCGGCAGACGCTTGGCGATGTCGTCGGCGGTCTTCACCCACCGCTGCGACAGACCGGCGATCTCGTCGCAGCGGTTGTAGATCTCCAGCAACAGGGCGTTCCCCGACTGCCCCTCCACGGCCTCGACCGCGTCGAGTTTGGGCGTCTGCGGTGCCGGTGCGGCCCCCCCGGCTAGGCTTGCCTGCTCGCGCAGCCTGGCAAGCAGCGCCGGCACCTTGGCTTGCTCCTCCTTGGGCTGGCAAGGCACGCCGACCGCGCTGAACAACTGCCGAATCTTGATCAGTTGCGGCGGCGAAATGTTGATCGACTCGCGCTGGAAACTGGCCTGGGTGAGTTTGCCGCGATCCAGGCTCCGGACGTCGACCGGCTTGCCGGCCGCGTCTGTGGCCTTGAGGTGGCCGGCGGCCAGCAGCGCATAAAGGGCTGCGTCGATGGCGTCCTGGGGCCAACCGTAGGGGGCGGCCTGGAACTGGTCGCGGACCTCAGCGCCCTTCTTGCCGGGGCCGATATAGGCAAGCAACTTCTGGCAGACGGGGTGCTTGTCGGCCTCCTGAGTATGCCCCACGGCCTTCAGCGCTTCGCGGCTGCCCTTGCGCGCCTCATCGAGCACCTTGCTCCACTGGTCGTGGTCCGCCGCATCGAACTGGCTGAACAGGCGAATGGCGGACGCCACGCCCGCACGGTTGATATGGTCGGCCAAGTCGTTGCCGTCAGCGGCCTTCTGGCCGCCCGCCTGGAACACGCGCACCTCGGCAAAGAGCCGGTCGAGCAGGTCGACCAGTGCCTTCTCGGCGGTGCGGCTGCGGCTCTCCATCGCGCGCTGCGCATCGCGCCCCTCCTCGGTGGTGGGGGTGCCCTTCTTCTGCAGGGTGGTACGCGCCGCCTCCAAGGCGACGATGGCGTTGGCCAGTTCCGTCTTGTTCTGTGCCGGCAGGAAGGCGAACAGTGTCGGATTGTCGGTACTCTTGGACTTCGCCTCGGCAATGACCGATTTCTCGTCGGACTGCCAGCCATCCTGAATCCACAGGTAAAGGGCCTTGTCGTTGTCCTTGGGCAGTGCCTCGTCATAGGTTGGGTGGAGCCTGCGCTCCACGTTGTCCTTGCCTTGGACGACCCGGACTTTTTTTAGCACCTCGCCGAAACGTCCCTTCAACAGGTCAGAACGCTTCTGCTCCACGCGCTGCGGCGCCGCCTTGAGCTCGACTTCCTGCGCCCGGAATTCGTCGTACCAGGCGCTGGACTCACGGGTCTGAAGTCGATATTCGGTGCCGCTGCCACCCACCAAGGCCATGATCAGGCGGTCCTTGTTCTGTAGTTCGTCCAAGAGCGCGGGCAGCCGCTTGCGCAGTTCGCTGGAGCCGGCGCAGAGATCGGTCACCAGCAGGTCGGCCAGCACCGCTTCGGTGGCCTTGAGACCTAAGTCCAGCGCGGCATCGGCGGGCAGCTTGTTGATGAGGTACACGAGCTTGAGCAGCCTCGCCCGCAACTGCGCATCGGCATCGCCCGCGGCAAAGCGCTGGACGTTTTCGAACACCTCCATCGGCAACTGGGCGGTCGAGACCAGGTTGGCGGCGATCTGGTCGTACAGGAAATCGCCCGTGACGACGTGACCCAGCGGGGCGTCGGCGGTGGCCAGCACGGCCTCGTGCACCACGCGCAACTGGCTGCGCAGTTGCGACACGGTCCCGGTGGTGTCGATCGTGCGCAGCACGCGCTCCCAGAAGCGCCGACGCACCGGCAACAGCGGGTAGTCCGCGGTCATCAATGCCTCGTCCGCGGTGACGTGCTCAAGCTTGGTGCCGTGCAGGTGGCGCGAGATTTCTCCCAGGTTGGCGCGCCAGATCTTCTCGATTTCGGGCTGTGCGGTCGGCTTCTTGGCGAGGATGATCTGGCGCGTGACGTTCTCGACATCCCAGTCACCGAGCATGATCGGCACCGGGAAGCGCCCCATCAGCCGCTGCAGGTTGGTCATGCCTGACAGGGCGGACTGACCCGTGCCGACAAACAAGAGCTTGCCCTTGAAGTGCTTGCACAGCGTCTCGGTCAATTCCTGCACCTGGAAGGCGCGCTCGGCATCGGAGCCGATGTACTGCTGCACCTCATCGAGCACGACCAGGGTGAGCGGGAACTTGCCGTCGCTCGTCAGTGCGGACTCGATCGCGGTGACCAGTTGCTCGCTGCTGATGTCGGTGACCTGCGGGAACTGCGCCTTCACAAGGCTGCGGGCCTCCTGCTCGGTGTGGGCCAGATCCGGTCGGGCGTTGAGCAGCGCTTTGGCCAGGTCGCGCGACACGTACATGTCCATCAGTTCCTGACCGAGCGTGCACCCGGCTTGTTGGAGCTTGCCTTCGACTGCCTCCAGCAGTCCTTCGCGCTTGAGCCACAGCACGAACTGGGCTTGGTTGTACTGTTCCGGCAACCCCTTGGACTTGAACACGATCCCGAGCAGTGCTAAACGCACCCGATCGCCGGCGCCCGCCCCCAGCTTGCCTGCCGCCGCGTGCAAACCGCCATGGCGCTTGCCCTGGGTCGAGATCTCTTTGAGGTGCTCGAACACCCCAGTCGGCAGCTTGGCGATGCTGCGCGCCGCCGCACCGTCGGCGAAGCTGTAGTCTGTCCAGAGGGTACGCAGCATCTTCGCCAGGTGGGATTTGCCACTACCGTAGAAGCCGCTGATCCAGACGCCAGGCTGCTCAGTCTTCGCGTCCAGGTTGAGCAGGAACTTGTCGAGGATGATCTCCAGACCCTTCTCGTACTGTCCATCGCAGACGAAGGTCTCGAGCTCGTAACGCAGGACGGCCTGAGCCGCCTCGGAGTCATCCTCTGATACTTCTGCCACACCATTGTTGGCCAGACGGCTTTCCTTCGGCGGCTTGCTGTAGATGTCGCGATTGAGCATGTACGTCCCGGTTTCTTGTGTGTGTGACGTTCCGATCAGTCCTTGGCGAGCAATGGCACGGCGAGGTAGTTCCAGCCGTCCCGCGCGTCGAGCAGGCGGTAGCTGTGGTGCTCAGGGTGGTGCTCGCCCGGGAAGAAGACCAACAGCCGCCCGGTGACCGACTCCTTGATGCCCTCAACAACGGTCGAAACACGCGCGAGACCGAACAGTGTGCCGACGCCCAGCAGCGCGACCACGGTGTCGGGCCCGCTCTGCGCCTCGATTCTGGCCTTGAGCCTGGCAACGAGGTCGGCGACGAATCCGGTCAGCTCGCCGGTCGGATACCCGGCCAAGTCCTCTGGGCTCTCGAAATAGGCGTCGCGGTACTTCTGCGCCATCATCCATTCGGGAAAGGCATTGGTCAGATCAATGAGAAGCCACTGCTTGCCTGCTTGCTGTGTGGCGAGCGCAAACTCCTCCACGTTCGCCCGCAGGCGCAGTTCATCGGCCTTGTCGTAGACCGCGAAGACGACGCGCTGGATCGCCGCCAGCCCCATCCGCCATGGCACTGTGAGGTGCGCGCGGTAGGCTGCTGCCAGTTTCTGAACCCTAGACGACATGTGCAGCCTCCTGTCTGATTTGATCTTCTTCCGGGGTCAGATAGTTGGGGAACCTGACTTCCTGGACTCCCCCGGCGTTCATGAATACGAGCAGCCCACGGTTGGCCGCCGCGTTGGTCAGCGCTTCCAGTTCCGCGGGTATGCCCCCCAGCAGTGTCATCCATTCCGAGGAAAACAGCCGCTGGCCTGAGCGTCCTTCCAGATGGCCCAGGAAAAGACTCAGTGCAACAACCTCCGGCTGCACTTTGGGTAGCGACCTGGTCCTGCGCCGGTATCCCTGCAGAAAGCCCGCAGCGGTCCAAGTGCCGGCCAGGTTGCGGGAAAATGACTTCAGCGATGCGGCACTGAAGCGATCGGGGAAGGCATCGGCCAGGAAGGCGGCCCAATCTTCAGGGAGTACCAACACGCCGACGGGTCTGGACAACACGAAAGCCCCGGAGGCCCGCAGCAGCGGGTCTCGGGCCAGGGCCACCGTCAAGGCGAGCAGCGGCTGAGCCGCTGCATCCAACGACCACAGGCGTCGCAAGGCACGGAACAACGGATTGGCTGCATCGAGGCCGTAGAGGGCGGCAAGGTGCTTCAGCGACAACGCGCGCGCCTTCTTCGTGGACTTGCCCAGCAGGTTGTCCGTGACGATCGCGGTCGCATAGGCCTGCCGCGATGCAGCGGCAGGCGTGTGCGCCAACAGCGTGCGCAAGTCGTCCAGCATCATCGTGCGTGCCGCATGAGGCCCGTTGATGCCGAAACGAAAGCCCAGGCGCGTCAGGCGTTCCTGTCGTTGATCCGATCCGGCGGCAGCCGTCACGCCCCAGGGTCCCAATCGCCGTCAGCCACCACCCGCACGACCGCCGTGCACAGCGTCTCCAACTCGGCAGCGTCGATGACATAGGGCGGCATCAGATAGATCAGTCGTCCGAACGGCCGAATCCAGACGCCCATGTCCACGAAGCGCTGCTGGATCGATCGCATCGGCACCGGGCTTGCCAGTTCCACCACCCCGATGGCGCCGAGCACCCGCACATCGACGACGCCGGGGAGGCCGTGACAGGGAGCGAGGCCCGACTGGAGTGCCTGCTCGATCCGCCGGATACGCGCCTGCCATTCCGATTCGAGCAGCAGTTCGATACTGGCATTGGCCACGGCACAGGCCAGCGGGTTGCCCATGAAGGTCGGGCCGTGCATGAAGACGCCGGGGTCGCCGGCGCTAATCCCCTGCGCGACGCGCGCCGTCGCGATGGTGGCAGCCAGGGTCATATAACCCCCGGTCAGGGCCTTGCCGACGGTCATGATGTCCGGGCTGATCCCGGCGTGTTCGCAGGCGAACAGGGTCCCGGTCCGGCCGAACCCGGTCGCGATCTCGTCGGCAATCAGCAGGACATCATGGCGGTCGCAGAGTGCGCGCACCGCGCGCAGGTAGTCGGGCGCGTAAAAGCGCATCCCGCCCACGCCCTGGCAGATGGGCTCCAGGATCACCGCCGCCAGTTCGTCCTGGTGACGGGCGATCAACGCGGCGAAGGCGTCGATGTGACGGGCCTCCCAAGGCTCATCGAAACGGCACGCCGGCGCCGGTGCGAAGATCTGCTGCGGCAGGATCGCGCTGAACAGGTGGTGCATCCCGGTAATCGGATCGCAGACCGCCATGGCGCCGCTGGTGTCGCCATGGTAGCCGGAGCGGATGGTCATCAGCCGGTGGCGCCGCGGTTGCCCCTGTGCCTGCCGGAACTGGATGGCCATCTTGATCGCCACCTCGACCGCAACCGATCCGGAGTCACACAGAAAGACATACTGGAGCGGGTCCGGGGTCAAATCCACCAGGTGCTTGATGAGACGCATCGCGGGCGCATGGGTCAAGCCGCCGAACATGACATGCGCCATGGAGGCAAGTTGATCGCCCAGGGCCTGATTGAGGACCGGGTGGTTGTAGCCGTGAATCGCACACCACCAAGACGACATGCCGTCGATCAGTTCGCGGCCGTCCGCCAGGCGGATGCGGCAACCCTGGGCGGACTGGACCGGGTAGACCGGAGCGCCGGGCGCCGCGTAGGGGTGCCAGGCGTGGTCGCGGTCGATCGCGAGCATCCGGTCGATGTCCATGGGCGTCTCGATAACCTCGGGTCGCTAAGGAACGAGTCAAGAACAAGTTAAACAGAATCGTTGTCGCCAGAGGCGTTCCCTAACCCTTGACCGCGCAGTCGGTACAGACCCCGTAGATAACCAGCGAGTGGTCCTCGATGTGGAATCCATGCTGGGCAGCGATGGCGCTCTGGCGCTCTTCGATCACGCTGTCCACGAACTCCACGACCCGGTTACAGCGCACACAGACGAGGTGATCGTGGTGGTCGCCGCTGTTCAGCTCGAACACCGACTGGCCGGTCTCGAAATGGCGGCGGCACACCAGGCCCGCGCCCTCGAACTGGGTCAGAACCCGGTAGACCGTGGCCAGACCGATGTCATCGCCGTTGGTCAGGAGTTCCTTGTAGACATCCTCGGCGCTCAGGTGCCGACGCCCGCTGCGTTCGAGGATACCGAGGATCTTCTCCCGTGGCCGGGTGACCTTCAGCCCCGCGTCTTTGATCTGTTGATTGTCCATAGGTCTCCCGCGTGGTGAGCCGCGCCGCCACGGCGTTCGATGATTAGGGGGCGGGGCTGCTGTATCATGCACAGAATCACCCGCTCTTCTCCTATCATAGCAAGATGCGAAAGCTTCTCAGTTGTCTGTTTCTCCCCATGCTGTCCATCGTCATGCCGGTCTTGACCGGCTGTGCCGGTGAGACAAAGCCGGACGTGTATCATCAGTCGCTGCTCGAAGACCTGCCGTTCGTTCACAAGATGACGGTACAGCAGGGCAACATCCTCACCAAGGAGGAGGTCGACCAGCTCCAACCCGGCATGAACAAACGTCAGGTACGTTATCTGCTCGGTACCCCCTTGCTGACCGATTTCTTCAACAGCGACCGCTGGGACTATGTCTACACCATCCGCCGCGGCCATGCGCCCGAGGAGCAACGCAAACTAACGGTGTTTTTCCAGGATGATGTCCTGGTCCGCACCGAGGGTAATGTGCGACCCGAACCAGGGACGGTGACCGCCGCTGAACCCAAGGAGATCGTCGTCTCGGTGCCGGACTACCAGGAGCACAAAGGATGGATCGGACGCGGACTGGAAGCGGTGGGCATCGGGCGCAAAAAATAAGGCGCGCATCACTCGCCCACCTGGCGCAGCCGCTTACCCTCCTCGGCCCGCCGCTTTCTCGCCTGCTTGGGGTCGGCGATCAGCGGGCGGTAGATCTCCGCACGATCCCCATCCGCCAGGATCTGATCCAGGTCCGTGACTCGGCCAAAGACCCCGACCTTATAGATTTCCAGGTCGATCTCCGGGCATTTATCCAGCACACCGGATTGCTCGATCGCCGCGCGCAGGGTGCTTCCGGGCCTGACCTCGAGAGGCCGGAGAAACTGCTCGGCCGCCCCGACATAGGCCACCGAAACCCGCACGCGCTCACCGCCCTGATGATCGACCCGATCCCCGAGCGGATGCGCAGCCGGCTCAGCCATACAGGTCATCCGCGCGTTTGCAGAATGCATCCACCAGGGTATTGGCGATCTGGTTAAAGACAGCGCCAAAGGCCTTGTCGATCAACCGACCCGAGAACTCGAACTCCAATTCCAACTCGACTTTGCAGGCATCCGCGCGCAGAGGCGTGAAGCGCCAACCGCCGTGCAGCTTGCGGAAGGGTCCGTCGAGGAGCGAAATGTCCATGCGCCGATCACGCTCGAAGCGGTTGCAGGTGCTGAAAGTCTGGTGAATCCCCAGACGCGACACCTCGATCCGCCCGCAGATCTGCTCGGCCGTCTCGGAGATCACCGTCGTACGCGCACACCAGGGTAAGAACTTTGGATAGGATCCGACGTCGTAAACCAGATCGAACATGCACTTGGCTGAGTGGGCGACCAATGCGCTTTTCTTGACGATGGCCACGAGTCAGACCGAGCCAGGCTGCTGGTTGCGCACCACGGCCGCCAGATCCTCGGCCAGCCGCCGAACCTGGTCGCCGTCCGCACCCTCCACCATGACCCGCACCAGTGGCTCGGTTCCGGAAGGCCGCAACAGCACCCGACCGCGCCCCGCCAACTCCCGTTCGGCAACGAACACGGCATCCTGGACGACCGGCAGGTTCACCAGATCCCGCTGCTCGCTCAAGCGGATGTTGATCAGAATCTGCGGGTACAGCGCCACCTCGGCGCACAGGTCATCCAAGCCGGCATCCAACTGCTGCAAGGCCGCCAGCACCTGCAAGACCGACACGATACCGTCCCCGGTGCTGGTGCGATCACGGCAGATGATGTGCCCCGAGGGCTCGCCCCCCAGGATGGCGTCGGTCCGCTTCATGTACTCCATGATGAAACGGTCGCCGACCGCGGTGCGGGCGAAACCGACACCGATCTTGCGCAGGGCGTGCTCGAACCCGAGGTTGCTCATCAGGGTCCCGACCACCTCCCCGCGCAGCGTTCCTTCATGCAGACGCGCACGGGCGATGATATACAGGAGTTGATCGCCGTCGATCAACTGACCGCGGGAGTTGACCATCAGGACACGATCACCGTCACCGTCGAAGGCGATACCCAGGTCGGCGCCCTCGCGGACGACCGTCTCGCACAAGGCTTGGGGATGAGTGGAACCGACATTGTGGTTGATGTTGAGCCCATCGGGCTCGTTACCCATCGACACCACCGTCGCCCCCAGCTCGTCGAACACATAAGGAGCCGTGTTGTAGGTTGCGCCATGGGCGCAATCCACCACGATCTTGAGCCCATGGAAGTCCATGGCCGGGGGGATGGTGCTCTTGCAGAATTCGATATAGCGGCCGTTGGCGTCCTCGATGCGCTTGACCTTGCCGAGCGCCGCCGCGTCGACCGTCCGCAACGGCTGTTCGAGTTCCGCCTCGATAGCCAGCTCGACCGCATCCGGCAACTTGTCGCCGTCGGCCGAGAAGAACTTGATGCCATTGTCCTGATACGGATTGTGCGACGCCGTGATGACGATCCCCGCACAGGCGCGGAAGGTGCGGGTGAGATAGGCCACGCCCGGAGTGGACATCGGACCCAAGAGTCGGATATTGACGCCGGACGCAACCAAGCCGGCCTCCAAGGCCGACTCGAACATATAACCCGAGATCCGGGTATCTTTACCGATCAGGATCTTGGAACCTACGCCATGACCAAGCACCCGACCCGCGGCCCAGCCCAGCTTGAGCACGAAGTCAGGGCTGATGTTCGCCTCACCGACGCGACCGCGAATCCCATCGGTACCAAAATATTTCCGCATGACTTCTCGCCTGAAGACGAATGGACAGGAGTGGCCCCTGTCGTTGTTGGTTGTTCGCTATCGCTTGTGCACCCTACAGCCGGCACGATAGTCAAAGCCGTACCGCGCGTCCGCGGCCCCGCGGCTACGCACCGCATCCCAGACCGCCACCGCGTCCCGCGTCTCGGCCACGTCATGCACCCGCAGGATCGCTGCACCCCGCTCCAGAGCCAGGACAGCGGCGGCGAGACTCGCCGCCAGCCGTTCGCCCGGTGGACGACCGGTCAGCGCACCAACCATGGATTTGCGCGACAGACCAACCAGAATCGGCACCCCCAAGTCGCCAAAGACCGCGAGGTGCGCCAGCAGGCTGAGATTATGTTCCAGTTTCTTACCGAAACCGAAGCCCGGATCGATGACCAGGCGCTCCCGCGGGAGACCGGCGCGAACGCACTGATCGATGCGCTCGGCCAGAAAGCGGTAAACCTCGCTCACGACGTCGGTGTACGCTGGCGCCGCCTGCATTGAGCGCGGCTCACCGGCCATATGCATCAAACAGACCGGCACGCCGAGTTGGACCGCGGTGACCAGTGCGTCGTGGGTCCGCAAAGCACAGACGTCATTGATCAGACCAGCGCCCGCGGCGACCGCCGCGCGCATGACCTGCGGCTTGGAGGTGTCCACTGAGATCGGCACCGGGAGTGAACCGGCCAAGGCCGCGATCACCGGGATGACCCGCTCCAGTTCCTCCTGGAGGCTCACCGGGTCAGCGCCGGGGCGGGTGGACTCACCACCCACGTCGATCAGGTCAGCGCCTGCTTCGACCATCGCCCAGGCGTGCGCGCAGGCAATCCTGGGATCGGAGAAACACCCCCCATCCGAGAAGGAGTCAGGGGTCACATTGAGGATGCCCATGACCTGCGGCCGCGCAAGGTCAATCACACGGCCGCCGCAATCGAGTTGGCGCATGCTGCCTGGAGCGCCCGCTCAGTGCTCGCCGGCCGGGCGGCCCAGCGGTGTGTCATCGACCGTTCGGCCCGGGCCAGGGTCTTCGTCCGCGCGCGTCGTCTGCCCGGAGCGGGTCGGCTCCTCATCGTTCCAATCCTTGGGCGGGCGCGGCGCGCGCCCGGCCATGATGTCGTCGATCTGGCCCGCATCGATGGTCTCGAATTTGATCAATGCGGCGGCCATGGCGTGGAGCTTATCGAGGTTCTCGGTCAGCAGCGTCCGCGCCCGCTCATAATTGCGGTCGATGAAGCGGCGGATCTCGTCATCGATCAGATGCGTGGTCTCATCCGAGACGTTCTTGTGCTGGGTCACCGAGTGGCCAAGGAAAACCTCCTGTTCCTCCTCACTGTAGGTCAGGGGTCCGAGACGATCCGACAGGCCCCACTTCGTCACCATACTGCGAGCGATATCGGTGGCCCGATGGATGTCATTCTGGGCACCGGTGGTCACACTGTCGGCCCCGAAAATCAGTTCCTCCGCCACGCGCCCGCCGAACAGACTGGAGATACTGCTCTCCAGGCGCTGTTTGCTGTAGCTGAAACGGTCATCCTCGGGCAGGAACAAGGTCACCCCAAGCGCGCGCCCGCGCGGGATGATACTCACCTTGTGCACCGGATCGTGCTCCGGCACCAGCCGGCCAACGATCGCATGACCGGACTCATGATAGGCGGTCAGGCGCTTCTCCTCATCGGACATGACCATCGACCGCCGTTCCGCGCCCATCATGATCTTGTCCTTGGCCTTTTCCATATCTTCCATGTCGACCAGTTTCTTGTTGCCGCGGGCCGCGAACAGCGCGGCCTCATTGATCAGATTCGCCAGATCGGCACCCGAGAAACCAGGGGTGCCGCGCGCCAGCACGGACGCCTTCACGTCCTCCGCGGCTGGAATCTTGCGCATGTGGACCTTGAGAATCTGCTCACGCCCGCGCACGTCAGGCAGCGGCACGACCACCTGGCGATCGAAGCGTCCGGGCCGCAGCAAGGCTGGATCCAATACGTCCGGGCGATTGGTGGCGGCGATGACGATGACGCCCTCGTTGCCCTCGAACCCATCCATTTCGACCAGCAATTGGTTGAGGGTCTGCTCGCGCTCGTCATGACCGCCGCCCAGGCCGGCGCCGCGGTGACGCCCGACCGCATCGATCTCATCGATAAAAATGATGCAAGGGGCGTGCTTCTTGGCCTGCTCGAACATATCGCGCACGCGCGAAGCGCCGACACCGACGAACATCTCGACGAAGTCGGAGCCGGAGATGGTGAAGAAAGGCACCTTGGCTTCACCGGCGATGGCCCGCGCCAGCAGCGTCTTGCCGGTACCCGGCGGGCCGACCATCAGGACACCCTTGGGGATCTTGCCGCCAAGCTTCTGGAATTTGGACGGGTCGCGAAGGAAATCGACCATCTCCGAAACCTCGTCCTTGGCCTCCTCGGCCCCGGCGACGTCCTGGAAGGTAACCTTGACCTGATCCTCGGAGAGCATCCGCGCCCGGCTCTTGCCGAACGACATGGCACCGCGCCCGCCGGCTCCGCCCTGCATCTGACGCATAAAAAATATCCACAGCCCGATGAGGATCAAAAGCGGAAGCCAGTTGACCATCAGTTGCATCAGGATCGACGGCTTCTCAGGTGGCGCCGCTTTGATGATGACGTTGTTGTTCAGCAGATCGCCCACCAAACCGGCATCACCTGGACTGTAGGTCGTGAACGATTGGCCCGCACCGTTGATGCCCTGGATGGTACGTCCCTGGATGGTGACCTCTTTCACCTCACCCAGCTTGACCTGTTCGATGAAATCGGAGTAGGTCAGACCACGCGGCGCGGACCGGGTCGTCGTGAAATTGTTGAAGACGGACATCAGCACGACGGCGATGACCACCCACAGAATCAAATTCTTCGCCATATCGCTCACGGCATCTGGCCTCTGGTCAAATAGGTGCCTGGGCAGCGGCACTTGGCTCGATTGAAGGAAAGTAACACCGTTGGGCTGTCGAAGAAAGGTGCCTGCCACCCGCCGGATTCTCAACCATACCCGTCGTTGTTGGTTTCTCGTTTCTCGTTTTTCGTAACCCGATGTTTAATAGTCCTTAACTGAAAACGAAACACCGAAAACTCAAGACCGTTCCATATAAGAGGATACCAGGAATTTTTCCTAGGCTTTGAAGCCCTTCCCTACCAGGTACAGCTCCCGGCTCGCGGCTCGTGAGGACTTGGGCTTGCGGCTCGCAACCTGCCGAAAACTGCCGCGCAAACGTCGCATCACCGCGTCGAAACCTTCGCCTTGAAACGCTTTGACCACCAGGCTTCCGCCCGGTTTCAGGCACTCCCGTGCAAACTCCAGGGCGAGTTCCACCAGATAGATCGTGCGGGGCTGATCGACCGCGGACGTGCCGGAAATGTTCGGCGACATATCCGACAACACCAAGTCCAAAGGCCCGTCGCCCAAATTGAGGCGCAGTTGCTCCAGGACAGCCGGCTCACGGAAATCCCCCTGGAGGAATTGCACTCCTGCCAGCGGCTCGATGTCGAGCAGATCGAGCGCGAACACCGCGCCGCGCCCACCCACCAGACGGGCCGCAATCTGCGACCAACTCCCCGGCGCCGCACCCAGATCGACGACCCGCATCCCGGATGCCAGCACCCGATCCTTCTCCTGAATTTCCAGGAGTTTGTAGGCCGCGCGCGAACGGTAGCCCTCCTGCTGGGCACGCTTGACATAGGGATCACTGAACTGGCGGTCGAGCCAGCGGCGGCTGGATTTACTGCGGGCCATGAGCGGCTGGAGCATCCTGTTGACAACAATCGGTGGTGCCGCGGCTCAAATGTCGTGGACCCAGGAAAAACCGAAGATCTCGAGCAACATGCCCGCCACGGCACCGCCGAAGGCGGCGCCGAACATGGCGAATTGCAGATCTGGATAGACCGCACTGCTGACCTCGACCGCCAGACCGGCGGACTCACCGAGCAGCGGGCCAGCCATGATCCAGATACTGCCGGACGCGATCCCGGCCAGAGTCGCCAACGCCAGCGACGCGACCAATTTGCAGGGTCCGCCGGTGCCGCCCACCCGGCGACTCAGCATGATCCACCAGCGCACGCCCGCCACATACAAGATGCCATTGGCGCTCACCAGGACAGCCAGGAGCGCGAAGGGAGAGAACGCGGATGGATGAAACGGTTCCGCCACCGCCAGCACAGCCCCACAAACCGCACCCGTCGCCAGTCCGGCCATGACCTTGCCGGGGACCTGCCGCGTGCAGTGCTGCGGAACGGCCATCAGCAGCCCCAGCACGGTTGCCACGCCGGCAGCGATCAGAATTGAGACTTCGAACGAGATCAGGGTCGACGCCGTGGTCAGCAACAGTAAGCCAACAATGACGCCGACGCCCGTGCCCACCAACGCAAGTTCGCGCGCACCATACAAAGCGGCACCGGCCGCACCGGCCAAGGCCGCGGCCCCGACGTAACTCATGGGACCGGCACCGAGCCGTTCGAGGATCACCACCAGGGCGAGGAACAGGGGCGCGTAAATGAGTCCGATAATGCCCCAGACAATCCCGCGCGCCAGGATCAATATACGCCGATTCGTGTGCACGGGCTGCCGGGTATCAGGGTGATGAGGGTCCGCAAGCGCGGGAGATGAAGAACGCAGGACCGCTGCCTGCTGTGCGACGGTCATGACTATGCCTCAAAAGAGAAAGCGGGGCACGCGGGCCCCGCTTCGCGATCCTGAACAGCGGATCGCCGGGTGCGTGTTCAGCCGGCCTTCAGGGTCCAGGAAGAACACCAGCCGTTCACACTTACCATCTTGCCGGGGAACAGGGTGCAAACTGTCCAGTCGCCCGAAGTCTGCGCAGCCTGCATGAACTGGCAGTTGGCACAGCGCTGCTCGTTAGCGGCCATACCGGGACGGGCGGCCGCGGCGCGGTCCGCCTTGGTGGCATCCGCGCTGTACTTCAGGGCAACGGCGGTCGGATCATCAGCGGCGACGGCATTCGCCGGGGCATCAGCGGCGCGGATGCTGCCGACACCGATCAGGTTGATCACCGGGATGGCGACGGCAGTGCCGAGCATCATCTTGACGGCGTCGCGACGGCTCTTGCTCATTGGCGTATCGGACATGTCTACAAGCTCCAGATGTTTTCGCGATAGGATTCGCGATGGCGTTGGGACCCTGCCCCGAGACAACCTCGGGACCGACCACCATTCTGCAACATAGGAGCGAAAAAGGCGAGCCGTTCAGCCGGTCGGCCGCGTCTTTCACTCAAGATAAGTGCCGGCGCCGAGATAACGCGCCTTCCAGTAGGGCGCACCCAGGCGCGCGTAGCCGACCTTGTGTTGGGACACGGATGCGTGCACGAAACGGTCCCCATCCACCATCAGCCCCACGTGGTGCGAGCCCGGACCGGTCTTGAAGAACACCATATCACCGGGACGCAGGGCCTTGGAATTGACGGGCTTGGCGCCGCGCCGCTGGTCGAGCGACATGCGCGGGATGCGCAGTCCCGCGACGCCATGGGCGTAGTAGGTCAGGCCGCTGCAATCGAGCGCGCGTCCGGGCTCATTGCCGCCGTAGCGATAGGGTGTACCCACCTGCGAGAGCGCCGCCGACACCACCTCGGCCCGCTTGCCGTCCGGCCCTGAACTGAGCCCCGCGCAGCCGCCCAGCAGGAAAACAGCAACACCGAAACCGAGCCCTACGGACAGCTGATGCCGCTTCTTCATAAACTACCCCCGATTGACGCTTCAAGGCGCTGTTTTGGATAGTTCTAGACTGAAGAAGCGTCGCTGTCAACCCGAGTATCGACGCCACCGGCACCGGAACGCTTTACGGGATTGTGCATAACCCTTACATTTGCGGATCGACTGCACGTACGGGCCGCCCGCCCGACGACGCGGCGTCCGTGGAGAGGTCCGGCGCCGCCAGTCCCGGTAGTTCCCAGGGTCGATCCCGGACATCGATCCACAGTGTCGATCCAGTGTCGATCCACGGAGTAGATCCATGAGCAACACCAAGCATTGCCGACTGCTGATCCTGGGGTCGGGGCCGGCGGGCTATACAGCCGCCGTCTACGCCGCGCGGGCCAACCTGAGCCCCGTCCTGGTCACGGGCCTGGAACAGGGAGGCCAACTGATGACCACGACTGACGTCGACAACTGGGCGGGTGACCCGGACGGCGTTCAGGGGCCGGACCTGATGGACCGGATGCGTCGTCACGCGGAACGCTTCGAGACCGAGATCATCTTCGACCACATCAATCAGACCGATCTGAGCAAACCGCCCTTCACGCTGACCGGCGACTCGGCGGTCTATACCTGCGACGCGCTGATCATCGCCACCGGCGCCAGCGCGCGCTACCTGGGCCTGCCCTCCGAGCAGGAGTTCCGCGGTCGCGGTGTCTCCGCCTGCGCGACCTGCGACGGCTTCTTCTTTCGCGGCCAGAAGGTCGCGGTGATCGGCGGCGGCAACACGGCGGTCGAGGAGGCCTTGTATCTGTCCAACATCGCCTCGGAAGTGACCCTGGTCCATCGCCGCGATTCCCTGCGCGCCGAGAAAATCCTCCAGAAGCATCTGTTCGAGAAGGCCGAGCACGGCAACGTGCGGCTCGCCTGGAACAGCAATCTGGATGAGATCCTGGGTGATGCCACCGGCGTCACCGGCATCCGCATCAAGAGCACCCTGGACGAGACCACGCGCGACCTCGAACTCCAGGGGGTCTTCATCGCAATCGGCCACCAACCCAATACCGAAATCTTCACCGGGCAACTCGCGATGGCCGGCGGCTACATCAAGGTTCAGAGCGGCACCGACGGCAACGCCACGGCGACCTCGGTGCCTGGGATCTTCGCCGCCGGGGACGTCATGGACCATGTGTACCGGCAGGCCATCACCTCCGCGGGCACGGGCTGCATGGCCGCCCTGGATGCGGAGAAATATCTGGACGCGCTGGCCGCTCAGGGCAAATAAGACGCACCGGTCGGCGCCGGGCGCCGCCAGCGGCCGATGCGCGCCGATCCGCCGGACCTGGCACGGCGTATAGGCATCGTACCTGATATCCGGACAAACCCTTGGTGGCGGGGCGGGGGTGGAACCCGCCCCGACGTCCGGTCAGTCCGACGACGCGACTTGTGGCCCGTGCGCACACACGGTTTTTCTCAGCACCGGCAGCCCGCATCTCTCCGGGTCATCGAGACGCCGAGCACCCGGGCCCATGTATACCCTCAGCACCCACGACGCCATCCGCGAGATTCCGGCAACCGACTGGAACCGACTGGCGGGCAACGATTCACCTTTCCTGCGTCACGAGTTCCTGGCCGCTATGGAACGTCATGGCTGCGTCGGCGAGGCGCTCGGCTGGATCCCGCACCACCTGGCCTTGCGCGACGCCACGGGTACCCTGGTCGCCGCGGCGCCCTGCTACATCAAGTTCAATTCCTACGGCGAACTGGTCTTCGATTGGGCCTGGGCCGACGCCTACCAACGCCAGGGACTCGCCTACTACCCCAAACTGGTCGTCGCCTCGCCCTACACCCCCGCCACCGGCCCGCGACTGCTGACCGGCGAGACCCCCAAGCGGGAAGAGTATGCCCGCGCACTGGCCGATGGCGCGGTACGGGTCGCCGAACGGCTGGGTGTGTCGTCGCTGCACTGGCTCTTCACCACCCGACCGGAAACCGATTTACTGGAAACCCGCGGCCTGCTGCGCCGGGTCGGCTGCCAGTTTCACTGGACCAACCCGGGCTACCACGCGTTCGATGATTTCCTCGCGACCTTCACCGCCGAGAAACGCAAGAAGGTGAAGCGGGAACGGCGCCGGGTTCAGGAGGCCGGGGTCAGCATCGTGCGGCGACGCGGGGACACGGTCAGCGAGGCGGAATGGGTCCGATTCCACTGGCTGTACCGCGACACCTTCGACAAGCGCGGCGGACTGCCGACCCTGACCTTGCCCTTCTTTCAAGAAATCGGCGAGACCATGGGCTCCGACCTGCTCCTGGTATTCGCCTACCATGGTCAGACGCAGGGCAAGGACGCCATCGTCGCCGCCGCCTTCAACCTGATCGGCGAGCACGCGCTCTTCGGACGCCACTGGGGCTGCTCCAAGGAATTTCACAGCCTGCACTTCGAGGCTTGCTATTATCAGGGCCTCGACTATTGCATCGAGAACGGACTGACACGCTTCGAGCCGGGCGCTCAGGGAGAACACAAGGTCAGCCGCGGCTTCCTGCCGACCCCCACCTGGTCGGCCCATTGGATCGCCGACCCGCGCTTTCGCGCGGCCATCGCCCGCTTTCTCGCCAACGAAACCGAGGGAATGAACGAGTACCACGAGGACATGCACGGTCACAGCCCCTACCGCGAGCCGCCTGCCGTACCCGACCCGTCGGCGCTCGGGGACCTGAATCCACGCGCATGATCCCGCTGCTCGCACCCAACGATCCCCGCCCCTTTCCGGATGTGCGCCGGGCCCTGCGTGAGCCCAACGGTTTGCTGGCCGCCGGCGCGGACCTGAGCCCGGAGCGCCTGACCAGCGCCTACCGACACGGCATCTTCCCCTGGTTCAATCCCGGCGACCCCATCCTCTGGTGGTCACCCGACCCGCGCACCGTGCTCCTGCCGGACCAGATCCATCTCTCCCGCAGCCTGCGCAAGCGGTTACGGCGGCGCCAACTGGCGGTCACCATGGATCGGGACTTCGGCAACGTCATCCGCGCCTGCGCGGCCCCGCGCGACGGTGCCGATGGCACCTGGATCGCACCGGAAATGATCGCCGCCTACACGACCCTGCATCATCTGGGGATGGGCCACTCGGTGGAAGTCTGGGCTGGCGACCAACTCGTCGGCGGGCTCTATGGGGTCGCCCTTGGTCGGGCCTTCTTCGGCGAGTCCATGTTCAGCCGCACGGCCGACGCCTCCAAGATCGCACTCGTCGCGCTCTGTCAGCGACTTGCGGCCTGGGGCTTCGGGATGATCGATTGCCAGATGCGCACCGCGCACCTGATGCGTCTCGGCGCGGTGGAAGTGCCGCGCAGTCGGTTCGTCGCCGCGCTCGCGCGCTACCGCGACGCCCCCGGGGTTCCCGGAAGCTGGGATGACGGCGCCCGCCACTATCCCGCGGTCCAACCCACTGACCCGTCACCCACCGAAACCAGCGGAGCCCCCTCATGAACCCGGACGATGAGGCCAGCCGCGCGCGTCAACTTGCGCTCTACCTGACCGCCGAACACCCCTGCGCTTACCTGGAGGGGCGCAACGCCAGAACGCTCTTCGTCGACCCGCTGGCGCGCATGGACTCGCACACCTATCAGGCCCTGGTGAGTCAGGGCTTTCGACGCAGCGGCGCCCATGTCTACCGACCCGCCTGCCGGGGCTGCGCCCGCTGCGTACCGGTGCGAATCCCGGTCGCCGCCTTCCGCCCGAACCGCTCCCAACGGCGCAATTGGGCGCGCAATGTCCAGGATCTGCAGGTCATCGATACCCCGGCGGCCTTCGATCCCGGCCATTTCAGGCTCTACCTGCGCTATCTGGCCAGCCGTCATCCGGACGGCGCCATGGCCGGCGACACCAGCCTGGAGAGCTATCGGCGCTTCCTGGTCGAGCCCTGGGGCGGCGTGACACGCTTTCTGGAGCTACGCCTGGACGGCCAATTGGCGGGGGTCGCGGTCACCGACCTGCTCCCCGACGGACTGTCCGCGGTCTACACCTTCTTTGACCCCGACCTGTCCAGCCGCGGACTGGGCACCTTCGCGGTACTCACTCAGATCGAATGCGCCCGACGCCTGCGACAGCCCTATGTCTATCTGGGCTACTGGATCGAAGCATCGCGCAAAATGGCCTACAAGGCACACTTCGCGCCGCTGGAGGCCTGGGACGGACGACGCTGGTCTCACCTGATGCCACAGGTCGTGACCACTGCCGGCGGGACAGATGGGGAACACTGATTGTGAACTCATTCGCTCCGAACCCGAAAACATCGCGATGCCGTAGATTGGGGTGAGGAACGAACCCCAACATTTCAGCGCTTGCCAACACTCGAGCGCGATGCCCATCCGGCCACCGCGACGCTCGAGGATGGGCATCGCGCTCGCTCTGCCCATCCGACCGAAAGGCCTGGCCCCAACAAACCACATCACGTCTGATCGCACCCGCGGCACGCTCTGTTCGGGATCGCCGGCTGATCCTGTGTTATACTCCCGGCGCTTCACCAGCCCCGGAGCTGTTTTTTTAATATCTATGAACCATGTCTAAAGACGACGTTATCCAGATGGAAGGGACGGTCACGGAGACCTTGCCCAACACCGTGTTTCGAGTACAACTGGAGAATGGTCACACCGTGACCGCTCACATCTCCGGTAAAATGCGCAAGCACTACATCCGTATTTTGACCGGCGACAAAGTCACAGTTGAGCTGACACCGTACGACCTCACCAAAGGACGTATCGTCTACCGCGCCCGCTGATGCTTAGGCCACGCCCCACCCCGACATGAGGCAACGCGCGCGATCAGCGTCTTTCGCTCAATCGTAGCGAAGCGTCGGGGACACTGCCATAGAACCCCAGACCGGCATCAGCCGGACCCCAGTCATTGGAGTTCGGTGTCGTGCCGGGCCGGTGTGCATCACGCGCCGTTCAGCAGCTGACCACGTTCTGCTCGGGCGATTTCAGTCGCATCCTGTTCCGACAATCACTTAATGGGGCGCTTTGGCCACGTCGATCTCGAACGCCAGGGCGTCGGCATCCACATAAACGCGGACGGCACCCCCGCCGGCCAGTGATCCGAACAGCAATTCGTTCGCCAGCGGCTTCTTGATGTGATCCTGAATCACCCGCGCCATGGGTCGTGCGCCCATCTTGGGATCGTACCCCTTCTCGGCGATCCAGGCGCGCGCGGCCGTGTCCACGGACAGTGAAACCTTCTTATCCAGAAGTTGCTGCTCGAGTTCAAAAATGAACTTGTCGACCACGCTCTTGATCGTTTCCGGCCCCAAGGGACTGAACTGCACCACCGCATCCAGCCGGTTACGGAACTCGGGTGTGAAGTAGCGCTTGAGCGCCTCCAACCCATCCGTCGCGTGATCCTGCTCGGAAAAGCCCATGGAGCGGCGCGCGGTCTCGGCCGCCCCCGCGTTTGTGGTCATCACCAGCACCACGCTGCGAAAGTCCGCCTTGCGGCCGTTGTTATCGGTCAGCGTGCCGTGATCCATCACCTGGAGCAGCAGGTTGAACACATCCGGATGGGCTTTCTCGACCTCGTCGAGCAGCAGCACGGCATGGGGATGCTTGTTGATCTCCTCGGTCAACAGACCACCCTGATCGAAACCGACATAGCCGGGGGGGGCGCCGATCAGACGGGACACCGTGTGGCGCTCCATGTACTCGGACATGTCGAAGCGGATCAACTCCATGCCCAGGACACGGGCGAGTTGCCTGGTGACCTCGGTCTTGCCGACACCGGTCGGGCCGGTAAAGAGGAAGGAGCCGATCGGCTTCTCCTCGTGACCCAGACCCGATCGGTTCATGCGAATCGCGGCAGTCAGCGCGTCGATGGAGGCATCCTGACCGAACACCACCATCTTCAGGTCGCGATCCAGGTTGCGTAAGGATTCGGTATCGGACACCGAGACCTTTTTTGGCGGAATGCGTGCCATTTTGGCGACGATCGACTCCACATCCGCCACGTCGATGCGCTTCTTGCGCTTGGACGGACTCATGAGCTGCACATTGGCTCCGGCCTCGTCGATCACGTCGATCGCCTTGTCCGGCAGGTGCCGATCGTTGATATAGCGGTTGGAGAGTTCGGCGGCCGCCCGCAACGCCGGATTGGTGTAGGTCACCTGATGATGGGCTTCGAACCGCGATTTCAGTCCCTTGAGAATCTCGATCGTCTCCTCGACACTCGGCGCGTCGATGTCGATCTTCTGAAAACGCCGGGCGAGCGCCCGATCCTTCTCGAAAATACCGCGATATTCCTGATAGGTGGTCGAGCCGATGCAGCGCAAATCACCCGAGGCCAACACCGGCTTGATCAGGTTGGAGGCGTCCATCACCCCGCCCGAGGCCGAACCGGCGCCGATGATGGTGTGGATCTCGTCGATGAACAGGATGGCGTGGGGCTGACGCTTGAGCTGAGCAAGCACGGCCTTGAGACGCTTCTCGAAATCGCCGCGGTACTTGGTGCCGGCCACCAGCCCGCCCAGATCGAGCGCGTAGATCACGGCGTCGTTCAGCACCTCCGGGACCTCACGATCCACGATCTTCTTGGCCAGACCCTCGGCGATCGCGGTCTTGCCGACGCCCGCCTCACCCACGAACAGCGGGTTGTTCTTGCGCCGACGGCAGAGAATCTGAATCGTCCGCTCGACTTCCGCCGCGCGCCCGATCAATGGATCGATGCGCCCTTGGCGGGCCATCTCATTGAGGTTGCTCGCGAAACTCTCCAGGGGGCTCGCCCCCTCGCGCTCCTCCCCGCGCGCTTCCTCGACCTCGCCCTGACTCTCATCCTCGGCCGTTTCACCCGGGACTTTCGAGATGCCGTGTGAGATGTAGTTGACGACATCCAGACGGCTGATGTCCTGCTGATTCAGCAGGTAGACCGCCTGGGAGTCCTGTTCGCTGAACAGCGCCACCAACACGTTGGCACCCGTGACCTCTTTCTTCCCGGCGGACTGCACATGGAAGACCGCGCGCTGAAGCACCCGCTGGAAACCCAGAGTCGGCTGGGTATCGCGCTCCTCGTGCACCGGAATCAGGGGCGTGGTCTCGTCGATAAAGGCCGTGATTTCACGGCGCAGACGTTCAGCATCGGCTCCACACGCGCGCAACACCTTGACTGCCGCTGGATTATCCAGAAGCGACAAGAGCATGTGTTCCACGGTCATGTACTCGTGATGCTTCTCGCGCGCCTCTTTGAAGGCGCGGTTTAACGTGAACTCAAGCTCTTTACTCAGCATCGGACTTGTCCAAGCGGGGTTAGTGAAACCGAATATGTCTGCCTTGGTGCCGCCTGGCGCCGCGGCGGGGTCTCGCCCGAGCGAGGCACGCTCAGTCTGACTGTCTGCATCAGGCTTCCTCCATGGTACACATCAGTGGGTGCTGATGACTGCGGGCGAAGTCGTTGACCTGCACCACCTTAGTTTCAGCGATGTCTCTCGTATAGACACCGCAGACCCCCACCCCCCGCGTGTGCACATGGAGCATGATCTGTGTCGCCTTTTCCCGGTTCATCGCGAAAAAAGTTTCCAACACTTGGACCACGAACTCCATGGGGGTGTAGTCATCGTTCAACAACAACACCTTGAACAACGGAGGGCGGCGCAATTTTGGTCGCGTCTCCTGAACCGTCAGCCCGGATTCACGTTCCTCGTTGGGATTTGCGTTGCTCATGATTCGGGATTCTAGACAAATTTCGCCTGGATGCGACGGACATTATGACCCCTGGTCACGCGCCGTGAAATACGGGAAGCATCTGCGACCCGCGCCGGCCCACCTGCCGGACGCGCCATACTGGTGCAGGACGACCGGACGCGCATCCTGTTTGACCAACCAAATCAACTCACTATACTAGGGACGTATGGCGCCGCTCGCCGGATTCAAGGTATGGCGCCATGCCAAACAACAAAGATTACACCGAGCGAACCTCGGAAACCCCGGAGGAGTACGTTTCAATGATCACCGGTATTGTTAAGTGGTTCAACAATGCAAAGGGTTATGGGTTCGTCAAGCCCGATGGCCGCGAGGAAGACGTGTTCGTACACTTCTCCTCGATCGACATGGATGGTTACAAGACGCTGCGAGAAGGCCAAAAGGTCGAGTTCGAGGTCAGCCAGGGGCCAAAAGGTCTGCACGCTGCCGCGGTCCATCGCGTGAGCTGACAACCCGCACCCCCGTCGGTTGTCTGACGACGGGGCCACCGGACCAACGGGCGTGCCGCCAGTGCGGCACGCCCGTTTTTCACGACCTACATCTCGGCGATGACCGCTTCGCCGAATCCTGAACAACTGACCTTGGTGGCGCCGGGCAACAGCCGCTCCAGGTCATAGGTCACGGTCTTCGCCGCGATGGCACCCTCCACGCCCTTGATGATCAGATCAGCCGCTTCGACCCACCCCATGTGCCGCAGCATCATCTCGGCTGACAACAGCAGGGAACTGGGGTTGACCTGGTCCCTCCCCGCGTACTTGGGGGCGGTTCCGTGCGTCGCCTCGAACATGGCCACCGAATCCGACAGGTTGGCGCCAGGCGCCATGCCGATGCCTCCGACCTGAGCGGCGAGCGCGTCGGAAATATAGTCGCCGTTGAGGTTAAGGGTCGCGATCACGGCATAGTCCTTGGGCCGCAACAGAATCTGCTGAAGGAAGGCATCCGCGATCACGTCCTTGATTACGATCTCCCGGCCGGTCTTGGGACTCTTGAACCGGCACCAGGGTCCGCCATCGATTTCCACCGCACCGAATTCAGACTTCGCCAGGTCATAACCCCACTGCTTGAAGGCCCCTTCGGTGAACTTCATGATGTTGCCCTTGTGCACCAGGGTCACCGAGGCGCGATCGTTATCGATCGCATACTGGATCGCCTTGCGCACCAGGCGCTCGGTCCCTTCACGCGAGACCGGTTTGACGCCGATGCCGGAGGTCGCCGGGAAGCGGATCTTGGTCACACCCATCTCGCGCTGCAGGAAGTCGATGACCTTCTTGACTTCCGGAGTGCCCTCCTGCCACTCGATACCGGCATAGATATCCTCCGCGTTCTCGCGGAAGATCACCATGTCGGTGTGCTCGGGCTCCTTGAGCGGACTCGGCGTCCCCTTGAAGTAGCGGACCGGCCGCAGGCAAACATAGAGGTCGAGTTGCTGACGCAAGGTGACGTTGAGCGAACGGATGCCGCCGCCCACCGGAGTCGTCAGCGGCCCCTTGATCGAGACCACGAACTCCTTGACCGCTTGCAGGCTTTCGTCCGGCAGCCACACATCCTCGCCGTAGGTGCGGGTGGACTTCTCGCCGGCGTAAATCTCCATCCAGTGGATGCGGCGCTGGCCCCCGTAGGCTTTGTGTACAGCCGCGTCGGTCACCGCGATCATCACCGGGGTGATATCGATGCCGATGCCGTCGCCCTCGATGTAAGGGATGATGGGTTGGTCGGGAACCGACAAGGAAAAGTCCGGGTTCACCTGGATCTTCGCGCCGTCCGCCGGGATTGTTATCTTCTCATAGGCCATCGTCGGTACTCTCTCTGGGTCGCCGTAAACCTCAATCCTACCATCCCAGCGCGGTCAGCGGTGTTCGTCCGCACCGTGCTTCTGTGAAGCATTCCTCAGCAACCGGCCCGTACCCCGTGCAATAGTGACACTGAGCATGAGTCTGGCGCCGCCCGCATCACTCCAACCAGAGCGACGGCGCCCCCATGGTCGGGTCCGCTGCACGCGGGCACCCAAAAAACCTTTTATAAAAGGGGTAGACGCACATGATCTGGACCTTATTCGCACTTTTCGCCGCGGTCCTCATCGGCGGCCTCCTGGCAATCCTCTGGTGGACCAGAGACGGTTTCGCGGCCACCTGGGACGAACCCTAACCCGACCGGGCACCCGAACAACCGGACCTTCGCGACGTCCTCCGTCGATCGCGGCATGGTCAGGGTCGCACGGCGCCGCGACATGGGCTCCGCCGCCGCACCCACTATGCTAGCATCGTGCGCTTACGGGCGCCCGCAACGGGCGTGCCCGCGTCGGCTGTTCGTCCGGAGGATCGATTGAAAATGCGTTCGTTCGCGACTGTCAGCGTATTGACACTCGGCGCCTGGCTATTGGCCGGGTGCGCCGGGACCATGGAGGCGGATGGCTTCAATGCCAGCCATCGCCCACAACTGCTGATCCCCGGCGCCAGTCGTGACGAGGTCAAGGGTCTGGCCATGGGTTCCGCGCGTGCGAAAGGCTGGACCATCGTCAAATCCACGAATGACCTCCTGGTCGTTCAGCGGCAGGTCGCCCCCGCCTCACCGACCGCCGCTGCACTCGGCGCGGTCGGCGGCGCCCCCCCGCCCATGATCGAGGTGACCTCGGCCTTCACCGAACAGTCGGGCGGGATCAATGTCGCCCTGCGCGCCACCCTGGTTAGTCAGCCGCCGGGCGGGCGGGCGCCCCAACGTGTCGACTACACTGAAAATTATCGGGATGCCTTGACCCAATCGCTCGAGTCACTGCGGTCAAACTGGGGTGCCAACGGGCAGCGCGTCACCAACGCCATCCCGCCGCACACGGACGGCACCCAGAACCGAGTCGCCGATCCGGCCAACGCGCCCGCCGACAACCCACTGGTGAAAGTATGGGGAGAGACGCTGACCGAAACGACCCCGGCCAATCCGAGTGCCACCAGCGGTCCCGTCGCCACCCCGGCGGCGCCTCGCCCCTCGGCCGCACCGACGCCGCCGCCCGTGGCGAGCCCTGCCCCGCGATCGCCCGAGACCACCCGGTCACCCGCTCCGGTGATTGACGGCAGCAGTGCGCTCACCACCGACAGCGCGGCCACACGCCCGCTCACGCTGCCGGAACCGGAGCCGACGCCCGCACCGCTTGCCCCAGAGGACAACATGCTGACACTAAGCCAGGCGGGCGGCACCGGTACCTGGGCCTACTATGCCGAGCAATATGCGCGCTTGCGTGGGTGCACCGTCACGGATGCCGGATCGCAATTAATCGAGACCCACTCTGACGGCGAGATCCACAAGGTATCCTGTGTCGACTCCGCGGGCTACCTGTTGAAGTGCCAGAACGGGGTCTGCCGCGCGCTGAAATGAACCACCGACTGACCGGGTGTTCGCCGCACGCCCACCCGGACATGACCCGCCCCCCTCGCGTGGAAGCCGGACACGGCGCACGGCGCGATCGGCTGCCGCGAACTGCGGCGACCGCAGCGTTGCGAGCAAGACCCCGCTGCTTACCCTTCCTCAGCGGGATACTGGCGGTCACCGCCGTTACCCTGACCCAGGGTGCCGCGCCCGACGCGGGCATCGCCAAAGTCACCATTCGCACCGACGGCGGCACCGTCCGGGTGGAACTGACCGCCCCGGCCTTGACGCTCGTGGGGTTCGCCGGGGACCCCGGCAACGCGGCTCAACGCGATGACCTCAAGCTCGCGGCGGAAAACCTCCAATCCGGAGACGCGCTCGTGCGCTTCAACACCCAGGCAAGGTGCGTGCTCGAAAGCGCCAAGGTCGACGCTGATCCACGGATACGCAAAGGCACGGCCGACCTGGGTGCAAGTTACCGCTTCGGCTGCGCCCTGCCGGGCGAACTGCACTCCGCCGCCATCGGACTCTTCGTCGGCTTTCCGGCCCTGCGGCAAGCCCATGTCCACTACACGACGGCCCAAGGGCAAGGCGCCGCCATCGCGACCCCGAGCAACCCGATCGTCAACTTCATACCACTGCATTAAACCGCGCCCAGCGCGGTATGCAATGTTCTTGGATGAGGTCGGCCCGGCAGACTCGACGATTGCTGGAGCCGACACGGTTTAGTTTGCGGCACTTGACCGCCACGCCTCCCGGAATTAGCGTGCCCAGGGTTAACATCAGGAGCAAACCATGTCCGCAGTCACCTTTGACACCTTACGCTTTGCCAAGAAACTGGAAGCGGCGGGGTTGCCGACGCCTCAGGCCGAAGCGATTGCCGACGCCTTCCGCGAGGCCACCAGCGAGGAACTGGTGACCCGAGACTACCTGGATGCGCGTTTAGCCGCCACTCAGGCCGATCTCGTAAAGTGGATGGCCGGGTTGCTGATCGCCCAGGCGGCGCTGATCGCGGCCCTGACCAAGCTGCTGTGAGTTGACAACCCACCGCTGCGGGCCTAGGTTCCCGACGAGGACCACCCGGAGATACCGCGATGACCGCTGATGTTGACAACCTCGTGCTTGAGCACCTGCGCCTGCTGCGTTCCGACATCAAGGAGATGCGCACCGAGATGCAAAGCGGATTTCACGATCTGAAAGACCGCATGGCGCGACTGGAAACGGCCATGTTGCGTGTCAAGCGCGATGCGCTCGGCGCGGAGGAGAGTGTGGCCTTTCAGCAGGTCGCCCACGATCGGCTGGTGGAGCGAATCGAGCGCATCGAACGGCGCCTGGAACTGAGCGACGGTTGACCCGTGACCGGACGGTAGATCGCGCCGCGCAAGGCGGCCATCTGATCGACTCCGCCGGCCAGGCGGATTATCCGCTCGGCAGCGCTCTCGACTCGAAAAAGGTAGAGCCCCCCACGGAAATCCCCAAACGAACACCTTGCGGTGCACTGTGCGATCTAGAACACCGGGCACGGACGCCCGGCCGTACCAGGTCAGTGGTCGGTCAGTTCCAACCGCCGTTCGATGCGCTCAACGCGATGAATAACGGTTTGTAGGGTTTCCCGATCACTGGCAGAAAGGGCATACAGGCCGCCTAGCGTCTGTTCCATGACAGACAGCCGAAGATCCATCCGGTCGAGCCGTTGCTTGATGTCTGCGATATCCCCTCGCATCGCGCGCAAGTGTTCGAGTACCAGGCTTTCAATGTCTGCGGTCATCGTGGGCGCTCCGGGGTCAGGGACGAAAAGATATTCCCATTTTGGGAATATAACCGCCGAAAACGAAAACAGCCGGTATACGCTCATCACGCAACCGGCTGTTTTACTTGGTGGGTCGTGTAGGATTCGAACCTACGACCGATGGATTAAGAGTCCACTGCTCTACCAACTGAGCTAACGACCCGAATCATGCGAGCCACGTAGTTTAATGATTGAAATCAGGTTGTCAACCTGATTTGCCGACTGCGCGACACCTTGAATGGTGGGGTGGACGATGGGGATCGAACCCACGACCACAGGAGCCACAACCCTGCGCTCTACCAACTGAGCTACGTCCACCATTGACTGACCGACATCGGACTGAACGATCAGGGCACGCCCCTCGCCAGTCATCGAATTGGCGCGCCCGGCAGGACTCGAACCTGCGTCCCACGGCTGAGAAGGCCGTTGCTCTATCCCGCTGAGCTACGGGCGCCTGCGAGACGTGGAAATCCGGCGTTTGGTCGGGGTAGAGGGATTCGAACCCCCGACATCCTGCTCCCAAAGCAGGCGCGCTACCAGACTGCGCTATACCCCGGATTTGGATACAGTTCCAAAAACGAAGACCCGGAAGAGTACGCGTTTTTTTTTGACCAGTCAACAGATACTATCGGGATCATCAGCTCCAAGATTTGGGTGGCATCGCGCGACCCCTGGTGGATGCGGCGCGCGCGACCGCCGTGCCGAGTCACTGACACCGAGCGGCGCGCCTTATCCACCCTACAGCGGAGCCGGTTTTGTAGGGTGGATAAGCGCAGCGCATCCACCATCAGCCTCGCCGCCGGCACGCTGTCGGCAGCAGCCACCCAAATTTGGAAGCGCTGCGTCGGCAGTGATCAATGTCCACGCGACCTGGTCGGACCGCCAGTGCACCAGCCACGTCATACCCCGGCCAGCGCCTGGGTGAGATCGGCGGCCAGATCGGCACAGGTCTCCAGCCCGACCGACAACCGCACCAGGCCCTCGCTGATGCCGTGCCGGGCGCGCTCCTCCGGCGCATAGGTGGCGTGGGTCATCGAGGCCGGGTGCTGCGCCAGGGTCTCGCAGTCACCCAGGCTCACCGCCCGCGTCACCAGGTGCAAGCGGTCCATGAAGCGCACGCCGGCCTCATAGCCGCCGCGCAGTTCCAGGGCGATCATGCCGCCGGCGCGCGACATCTGACGGCGCGCCAGCTCACCCTGAGAAAAGGACGCAAGCCCCGGATACCAGACCTGGGTCACCGCCGGGTGCGCTTCAAGCAATTCCGCAAGCGTCTGGGCCGAGTCGCAATGGCGCTCCATCCGCAGTTCCAGGGTCTTGAGCCCGCGCAGGACCAGATAGGCGTCCAGCGCCGAGATACAGGCGCCGGTCATTTCCTTGACACCAAAGAAGCGGATCTGATCGATCATCTCGCGCGTCCCGACCACCGCCCCGGCCAGCAAATCGCCATGGCCGCCCAGATACTTGGTCGCCGAGTGCACCACCAGATCCGCCCCCAACTCCAGCGGGCGCTGCAGGCAGGGCGTGCAATAGGTGTTGTCGACGATGGTCAGTGCCCCATGCCGCCGGGCGATGGCGCTGACCGCGGCAATGTCCACCAGGCGCATGTTCGGGTTGGCGGGAGTCTCGAAAAAGACCACCCGGGTCTGCGCATCCAGCGCCGCGGCCAACTCGGCCGGCTGCGTCAGGTCGGCGAACCGCACCGCGATGCCCAGGCGCGCGAGCCCGTGTTCAAGATAGCCGAAGGTGCAGCCGTACAGGGTCTGATCCGCGACAATGGTGTCGCCCGCCTTGAGCAGGGTCCACAAGGCGGACGTGATGGCGCCCATCCCGGAGGCCGTGGCAAGCCCCGCCTCGCCCCCTTCCAGACTCGCCAGACGGGTCTCCAGCACCGTGGCCGTCGGATTGCCGACCCGGGAATAGACATAGCCGGGCGACTCACCGCGAAAGCGCCGCTGACCCTCGGCGATGTCCGGAAAAGCGAAGGTGGAGTTGAGATAGACCGGGGGGTTCAGCGACCCCTCGTGTTCCAGCGGGTTATAGCCTTGATGGATCGCGCGGGTGGCGAAGCCCAGACTGTGTTCGTCGTTCATCGCTTACTCGTCGTTCGTGAAGCCGGCGCACGAGCCGCCGGTGGAGTGCGGCGAGGCTAAACGCAGTGGCGGACCGAGTTCAAGCCCAGACGACGAAAACCGGCTCGGCTGTAGGGTGGATAAGGCGCGCTGTTCGGTGTCAGGAACCCGGCCACGGCAGTCGCGCGCGCCGCATCCACCGAGGGTCGCGGGATGCCGCCCGGACTTGGCATTGCGGCTGCCCCACCCTCGCGCTTGACCGGCGCGCCGTGCGGCGGCTGCTTGGGCAGTGCGGTGTCGGCCTCGGGCTCGTGCGGAAGAGCCGGTTCAGTGTCCCGCCCTGCCCCGGCCTCGATCGAAGACGGCAGATCCAGGCCCGCCGCTCCAGAAGCTTTGGGGTCGGGCGCGCTGTCCTGGGTGCTCCTGGTCCAGAAGAAATAAAAACCGGGCAAGGCCGCCAGGACGCCCAGCAGGATGACGGCGATCAACCGCCGGCGCCACCACGCAGACCGGGCGCCCGCGCCCGGCCCCCGCTCGCCGGGCGCACATTCCGGAGGAGGCGCGTCAGCCCCCAGTCCCAGCAGGGCCGCGGTGGCATTGTCCTGGTCGGGCCGGGCCGCGGCTTGCACGGCCTGGATCAGCGCCTGCGCCGCGACCTGCGGGTCTTGCCGGACCAGGGTCTTCAGTTCAGTCTCGGGCACGACGCCGTAGACCCCGTCGCTCAACACCAGAAGCCGGTCGCCGGGAGCCAGGTGCACCGGGTGCAGGTTGCGGTCGATCTCCGGGATGCGCGCCAGCCCCAGAAAGCTCGCCAGCGCCTGACGATCCGGGTCCGCGGCGGCCGCCTCGGGACTCAACAGGCCCTCCGCCACTTGGCGCAAAAGCTGATTGGCGTAGGTATGGTCGTCCGTGCACCGGGTCAGGGTGTCGTCGGCCGCCCGATAGTGATAGAGACGGCTGTCGCCCACCCCGACCCAGTGCAGTTGCGCCCCGCACACGACCACCGCCACCAGGGTGGTGCCGACCTGCCCCTCGCCCTCGCGGGCGCAGGCCAGGTCGTAGACTGCCTGATTGGCGGCTTGCAGCGCCCGCTCCAGTGCCGCGGGGATGGGCTCGTCCGGGCGCTTCGCCGCATAGGCCGCCATCATCCGCTCCACCGCGAGCCGGCTCGCCTGACGCCCGCCGCTCAGGCCGCCCATGCCGTCGGCCAGCACCAGCAGCACGCCCCCGTGGGCACGCAGGGCGGGATGGTCGAAGCCCAGGAAACCAAAGGCATCCTGCTGCTCGTCGCGGGCACCCTGCCATTGCGCATTTCCGGGTTGAATCTCCATGGCGGCCTCGGTCACAGGGCGATGCGCAACTCGGTCCGGCCGATGCCGATCACATCGCCGTCGCGCAGTGGATGGGTAGTCTGGATGGCGATCCCGTTGAGTCGGGTGCCGTTGGTCGAGCCCCGATCACGCAGCACCAGGCAGCCATTGTCCAGCGCCTCGATCTCCGCGTGTTGCGCGGAGACCTCGGCGTCATCGGCGAGGATCAGGTCACAACCGGGGATGCGCCCGAACAGCGCACTGGGGGCCGCGGTCAGCACCACCTGCTGACCGCGCCGCCGGCCGGTCATGAAGGTCGCCGTCACGGTCGCCCGCGACACCGACGGTGCCGCGCCCCCGCTCCCGGCGGCAGTGACGACAGGCACGGTGGGGACCGGGGCGGGGTCTTCCAACGCCAGGGGCTCAGGCGCGGGGCTCTCGCGCAGTGCCCCGGAGACGGCCGGGTCGCGCCGTCGGCGGAACAAAAAGACCACCATCAGCGCCCCGATCAGGCCAGTACCACCGGCGAGCCAGGCCCAGGGAGCTGCGGCACGCGCGGCCGGCACAGCCTCGGCGGGAATCGGCACCGGCGGCGCGGCCTCCGGGCTCGGCCCCGCATCGGCGGCGGGCGCCGCCGACCCGCTCGGGTCCGGCACTGCCGTGCCGGGCTCGGCCGGAGGCGGCGCGGCGGCTGAAGCCTCGGGCATCAGGCGCAGGTCGGTCCCCGCGGTCAACGTGACCCCGGCGTCGTGCAGGTCGATCTGGAGCCGATAGCGGTTGCCGTCCAGCGGACAGTCCGCACACTGGACCTGGACCCGATAGACCTCCGCGATGCGCGTCCGCATGGCCGCGAAGGCCGCGCTCGGGTCGTCCCGGCCGCCGTCGACGAAGACCCCGCCGGAGCGGCGGGCGAAGCGGCCCAGGGCATCGAGGCCGGCCTCGCGGCGGGCGCGGTCACGGAGGCTGCTGAACCCGACCGCATAGATCGGCACCGGACCCTCGGCGAGCATCGCGTAGACCTCCTCGGCGCTGATCCCGCCGGGGGCGTCGTCGACGCCGTCGGTGAGGGTGACGATGACACGCCGCTCCGGCAAGTCCGCCGCCCGCCGCCGCCCGAGATCGATCGCCCGCGCGAGTGCCTGGTGCAGGGCCGTATGGCCATCGGTCGGCGCCAGCTCGGCGATGGCGGCCAGCAATGCCGCGGTATCGGCGGTCGGTTCAACCAGCACCTGGACCCGGTCACCAAAACCGATCAGCGCCGCCCGATCCCCGGCCCCAAGCGCCCCCACCCAGTCGGTCAGCGCCTGCCGGATGCGGGCGAACCGCGGCGCGGACAGCGAGCGCGAGCGATCCACCAGAAACAGGTACAACACCCCGGTCGGCGCCGCGGCGAAGGGCGTCACGCTGGACACCGTCGCCGGATGCCCGCCGACCGTGGCATGGAGTTGCCCGGCGGTGACCCCGGCCACCGCCGCTCCCGCCTCGTCGCGGACCTCGAGATAGACGCCGATCTCCCGCCCCACGGCCACTGCCTGGGAGATCTGCAGGCTGGCCGGCGGCCCGGCCGCCGCGGTCTGGGCAAGTACCACCGCGAGTAAGAGCACGCAGCCAGTCAGGAACAAAGATCGGGCGGCTGACATTTGGGGTTTTCTCCGTGGCATCGCGTCAAGAGACGCTGCCTACAGCGCCAGGTGCAAACGGATCGCCGCGTCGACTTCCCGCAGTTTGTCCCCGGCGAGTCGGCCCAGCGCCGTGCCGGTGATGCGCTCCTTCGCGATGGTGTGGATCTGCTGAGCCTGGGCTTTGGAATCCTTGGGCAGACCGGAGTCCGCCCGCGACAGCGCCACCTCGAAGGGGTAGACCCGGGTCAGGTTGGACGTGATGGGCAAGACCGTGACGGTGCTCGCCGCGCGATTATTGGCGTCGTTACTCACGATCAGCACCGGGCGGCGTTTATTGATCTCGGAGCCCACCGTGGGGCTGAGATCGGCATAGAGGATCTCACCACGCTTCATGGGTCAGTCCGTCGCCGGCCGTCGCGTCCCAGTCCGCGGCATCGGCGGCGGACGCCTCCCGGTAGGCCGACTCCAGGTCATCTTCGCGCAGCCGACGCAAGGCCCGCTCGATGACTTGGGAGCGGCTCTTGATCGCATGGGCGGCGCGATAGGCATCGATCACCCCCATCGCCTCGGGGGTGAGTGAAATGGATAGCTTCTCGGTGCTCACAGGCTTTTCTCCAAATATTGCTACTCACGATGCTACCGTTACTGCTACCTCGCTGCAACAACAGCCAGGTCGGGTGGACAAGCGCAGCGCAGTCCACCGACCACCGCGCGGGGCTCGGTGGACTTCGCTCTCGCTCGTCCAACCTACGGCCGTCAGCGCGCGGCGGGCCTTATCGGGCATCGCGGATGCCAAGAAAATCGCGACCAAGGGGGCTATGCCCCCTGGCCCCCAAGAGCCCCATGAACCGCCCAAAAGGCAAAGGAGAAAAGGATCAGGGGGTAAGCGTCCTGGCCACGCGGAAACCGAGGTCGTGGCCCCGGACGAAGGTGTTGACCGAGCTGCGGTTGGCAGAGCGCAGGTTCCTGGGGCTGAAGTACCAAGACCCGCCGCGGAGCACGCGCAGCCCACGTTTAAAGCAAAAATCACGCCATTCCGATCCGTCCTTGGGTGCAAGGGTGTAGCTGTCGTGATAACAGTCCTGCACCAACTCCCAGACGTTGCCGTGCATGTCAGAGAGACCCCAGCGGTTCGCGGCGTAGCTGCCGACGGACTGGGTCTTTTTCAGCCAGACCCCATACGCGCCGCAGCCGGCATAGTCATCGTTGGCGTCATAGTTGGCCTGTGCGGTCGTGATGCAGTTGCCGGTATTGAACGCCGTGGTGGTGCCGGCGCGGGCGGCGTATTCCCATTCGGCCTCGCTCGGCAGCCGGTAGGCTGTACCGGTTTGGGCACTGAGCCATTTGACATATTCTTGGGCGTCGTCCCAGGAGACGTTGATGACCGGCCGGGTGCCGCGGCCCCAGCCTTCGTCGTCCGGCCGGTGCGTACAGCCGCCGAGGGTGACGCAGGCATCCCATTGGTCGAAGGTGACCTCATACTTGCCGAGTTCAAAGGCCGGCACCTCAACCTGGTGCTGCGAGCCTTCGTTATCCTCCCGCTCCGCTTCGCCCGGTGGCGAGCCCATCAGGAATCGACCGGCCGGGATGCGGACCAGCTCGGACTCGACGCGCCGCACCTGCTCGGCCGCTGCCGCCCGCTCCTGTTCCGCGCGCTCCTTTGCGTCCTGATGATTCACCCAGAGCCTAAGACCGATCAATACGGCCATTATCGCAAACAGCGCGGCAGCACCGACCCAGGGCGCAGGCTTCCACCCGGGTTCGGGCGGTGGCGGTGGTGGTGGCGGCCGAGGCGCTGGCGGCAGCGCTGGCGCTGGCGCTGGCGCTGGCGGCACCTTGCCCCCAGCCAATGCCTCCTGCAACTCAACCACGCTCTGCGGCCGCTCGCCGGCCGCCATCGCCAGCGCCCGGTCGAGCGCGGCACTGACCGTGGCGCTGACACCGAACCGCGCGGCCGGCGGGAGGGGTTCGCCCTGAGTCCGGTCATGGGCATCCGGCGGCGCGCTGCCGGTGAGCATCCGGTACAGCACCGCGGCGGCCGCGTAGATATCGGTCCAGGGGCCTTGATGGCCGCGGCGGCTGTATTGCTCCAGCGGGGCATAGCCCTCGGTCAGCAACACCGAGAGCGAACGGCTGCGCTCGCCGGCAACCTGGCGGGCGGCGCCGAAGTCGATCAGCACCGGGCGGGCGTTGCCGCCGCGGGTGGCGGCGAGATAGATGTTCTGCGGTTTGATGTCGCGGTGCAGCAAGCCCTCGGCATGAACCGCGCGCAGGCCGTCCAGGATCTGCTGCATCAGAGCGAGCGCCGTGGCCTCGGGCAGACGGCTGCCCGGTTGGCGGTCCAGGTGCTCGGCGAGCGTCAGCCCTGGGTAATACTCCATCACCAGATAGGCGGTGCCGTGGGCGGCGAGGACCTGGTGGATGCGCACGATGTTGGGATGGTCGAGCCGGGCCAGGGTGCGGGCCTCGGCCTGGAACTGCTCCAGGCCGTACCGGAAGCCCTGCGCATCGTCGGTCGAGTCGGGGGTGACCGTGGTGCGGTCGGCGTCGCGCCCGGCAATGTCGCGCGGGAAGTATTCCTTGATCGCAACCCGCCGGTGCAGTCCCAGATCCCAGCCGAGATAGGTGATGCCGAAACCGCCGGGCTTGCCGAGCACCCGGCCGACGAGGAACTGGCCGTGCAGCAGGGTGCGCGGTGCCAGGGTCTTGGCCGGGCGCGGCGCCTGCGCGTCGAAGCCGCAGTGCGGGCACGGATTGCCCCCGCCGGTCTCCTTGAAGCAACCGGGACAGAGGGTTGCCGGGTTCGGGGTCGTCATGCCGCGGTCACTCGTGGTGCATTGGTTTGCGTCAATTTGTCATTACGGGGATCGGACGCGGCGGATGGTGGACTGCGCTACGCTTGTCCACCCTATGGCCGTCAGCGCGCAGCAGGCCTCATCGCGCATCGCGGGGCCAAAAAAATCGCGACCAGGGGGCTTGAGACCCCCCTGGACCCCCCAGGAGGTGAAGGGGTAAAGGATCAAGGGGTAAGCGTCCTGGCCACGCGAAAACCGAGCAGGTGGTACCGGAAGCCGGTACCGAGCTCGAGGCGATTGGCGGAACGGAGATCCTGGGGATAGACGATCCAGGAACCGCCACGGAGCACGCGCCGACCACTGGTTCCGCACACATCGAGCCAAGCTGAACCTTCTTTGGGCGCGCCGGTGTAGCTGTCATGCCAACAGTCCTGCACCCATTCCCAGACGTTGCCATGCATGTCGTACAGACCCCAGCGATTGGCTGGGTAGCTACCGACCGGCTGGGTCTTAACCAGATAGACCCCGGTCTTGGCCCCGCAGCCGGCATAGTCGTAGTTGCCGTCATAGTTGGCCTGCGTGGTGATAATGCAGTTGCCGGTGCTGAAGGGGGTCGTGGTTCCCGCCCGGACAGCATATTCCCATTCGGCCTCGCTTGGCAGGCGGTAGTGCTTGCCGGTCCGGGTGCTCAGCCACTTGACATACTCTTGGGCATCGTCCCAGGAGACATTGGTGACCGGGCGGGTGCCGCGGCCCCAACCTTGGTCCGCTGGCCGATGCGCACAGCCGCCGCCGGTGACGCAGGCATCCCATTGCTCGAAAGTGACCTCGTATTTGCCCAACGCGAAGGCCGGGATCTGCACCTGGTGCTGCGGGCCTTCCCTATCCTTGCGCTCCGGTTCCTCCGCCGGTGAGCCCATCAGGAAACTTCCGGCAGGGATAGGCACCATCTCCGGCTCGAAGGCGAGCCGTGCAGGCGTGTTCGGCGTGTTGGGTTTGGGAACGACCACGGGTGCGGGCGGGATGGGCGCCGGTGTCGGCTTCTCTGGGCGCGGCGCCGTGACCAACGCAGGCTGTGCCGGAATCGGCGCGACCGGCGCCGCAACGCGCATGGCCACATAATCCATCGTGACGATGCCGGCGACCCCGAGGATACCGCCGACGACCCAGCGCCAGGGTCCGGCACCGCCCGCCGGTGGCGGCGGCGGTGAACGGCCGGTCTTCCGGCCCGGACGCGGCGGCTCGCGCGGCGGCGGGGTCGGCCCCGGCCCTTTCCCCTCGACCGCCTCACCCGCGGCCCCGGCCAATGCCCGCTGCAACTCAACCACGCTCTGCGGCCGCTCGCCGGCCGCCATCGCCAGCGCCCGGTCGAGCGCGGCGCTGACCGTGGCGCTGACACCGAACCGCGCGGCCGGCGGCAGGGGTTCGCCCTGGGTCCGGTCATGGGCATCCGGCGGCGCGCTGCCGGTCAGCATCCGGTACAGCACCGCGGCGGCCGCGTAGATATCCGTCCTTACAAGCACTGGAAACTCGAGCGCGAGGCCGATGGAGTGGCGTGGGCGATTCTCGACACGGCCGATTCATCGACCAACACCCTG
>NZ_CAIZIZ010000206.1 GCF_903933125.1 uncultured Lamprocystis sp.
GCGCTTATCCACCCTACGAAACCGGCTCCGTTGTAGGGTGGATAAGGCGCGCCGCTCGGTCTCGGGGACTCGGCACGGCGGTCGCGCGCGCCGCATCCACCAGAGGTCGCGCGGTGCCGCCCAAATTTGGAATTGCTGACCTGGATCTGGATACCCACTCAGGGGTTCGCGTTCACCGCTGAGCGAACGCCCGACACGGCAGCGGCAACGGTCCCGGCGGGAACCTCGCCGACCGCGATCACCTGGTGCCCGTCGACCACCCGCCCGGCGGCGTGCACCGCCCCAATGCGGGTCACCCCGTCGAACCCGTCCACGGCATTGCTCTCGATATAGACCGAATACGATGAGAGGCGATCTGAAAACACGAAATGGTCGATCTGCGCCCCCTGCGGCCCCTCCATCACGTCGTACATGGTCAACTCGAAACCCGCGGGGCGCTGATCGAACCGCCACGCGGGTGGCGGCGGGTCGGCCGACCGGTCCGCAACGACCGGCGGCTGAGCATCCGCGGACTCGGGCAAGGGCGCCGCGGTGGTTCCGCTGAGTTCGATGGACGTGAACAGGAGTTGCTCGATCGCCTCTCCCCGGTGGTCGATCAGGTCCGACTTCAGGGGTAGGCCGGTGGCCCGATCCAGATAAAACTGATACCCATAGCGCACCTCATCCAGGGGCCGGATCGCCACCACGTCGGTGTCCCGACCAGCAACCCGCGCGCTGTCGAGCAGCTCGGTACGATAGCGATCACTGAGGGCGCGCGGGTCGATGGGCTCCGGCTGCATGAAGGCGCGGCGCGCATGGCTCTTGACCAGAATCGGATGGCCGTTCGGCATCACACAGGTCACCCGGTCGCGCTCACGCGTCACGGTGCGCATGGGGCCGCTCATGGAAATGAGCCGCTCCTGCACACGGCCTTCTTCGATCCGGTGCACCAGATGCAAGGTTTCCAGCTGATTGTCGATCAGGTAGACCAGGGTTCCCTGGTAATCGAGTGAGCGCAGGGCCGCGTTCATCCGATCCAACAGTCGGGTCACTGGACCCAGGTCGATCGCATCCGCGCCCGGTGCCGACACACCGGGCAGCGGGCCACAGCCCAAGAGCATGGCAAGTCCGATCGGCAACCAGTGCCGCCGCGACCACCGGCGGCAGCTGCCGGTCGGCACCGCGCGGGCGACACGCAACCCCACACGCTCCCGGCCCGGCACCCTAGCGAACCCGCTCATAGCCCACGAGCGTCGCGTAGGGCAGCAGCCCCTTAACCCCGGCAGCGGGTGCGGTTTCCTGATGATTGACGAGAAACACATCCAATTTGCTGGCCAACGCATCCCGATCAGTATGCCAGCGGCGCAGCGCGTGCTCGATCGCGGCGTCGCCGGCCGCGACGGCACGCTCCGGCTGCGCCCCACCGGCCACGTCAGCACGCGACGCCGACCCGGACACCGGTCCCTGGTTAACACCAGGGACGGCGAAGACCGCGAGCAAGACCACGGCGGCCGCCATCGCGGCACCGGCGAGGGGTGAATGCCAGATCCGTGACCGGACGCCGACGACCGCGCGGGGCATCACCAGGGTCGGCTCGGAGCGCAGTCGCTCACCCACCGTTGCCGCCACATCGCGCACCACCACCTGGACCCGTTCACCACGCAGAACCTGCCCGATCAGGTGGTAACGCTCCCAGGTTGCGCGCAACGCCGGATCCTGTCCGACCGAGTGGACCAGGGGCACGGCATGGCGGATCATCAACTCACCATCGACGAGGGCCGACAACTGGGAAACTTGCTCAGCAGTCATTGGTAGATGCCAGAACTTAGGGTTCAAGGAGCGGACGCAGCCGCTTATCAATAGCCTCCCTGGCCCGGAAAATCCTGGATCGCACAGTCCCGATCGGACACTCCATGGCTTGGGCGATCTCCTCGTACGTCAGCCCCTCGAGCTCGCGCAGGACGATGGCGGTGCGCAGATCCTCCGGCAGGGCATCGAGCGCATCCTGCACGCTGTGGGCGATCTCATCCGTCAACAGTTGACGCTCCGGGGTGGCGTAATCGCGCAACCGTCCGCCCGCGTCCATCAACTCGGCCGTCTCGGTATCCAGATCGTCCCCCGGCGGGCGGCGGCCCTGGGCCACGAGCTGATTTTTCACCGTGTTCACGGCGATCCGGTAGAGCCAGGTATAGAAGGCGCTCTCCGCACGAAAACCCGCCAAGGCACGATAGGCCTTGATGAACGCCTCCTGGGTCACATCCAGAACCTCGCTCGGATCGCGGATGTAACGGCCGATGAGGTTGGCGACCTTCTGCTGATACTTCAACACCAGGAGATCGAAGGCCCGTTTGTCTCCGGCCTGAGCACGTAAGACCAAGGCGTGGTCGGTGTCGCGTTCAGACACGCCCGCTGACCTCGCGTCCGTCAGGTCCGGGGTCCGATGGCATTGACAATTCCTCGTTCGGTTAGTTCGCTGGTACATCAAAGTGCGGTCGAGAAGGTTCCAAGTAAAGCACGTAACCTTGATCCAGGACATGAAATCGGTGAGTGTAGCGACTTGGCCGGACTTTCGGCCCGACCTTCACTGTTGCGCCACCAACCGATCCGCGAGCGAGCCTGAACGATGACCGAGACCGTCCACCGTTACGATTGCCTGATCCTCGGCAGCGGGGCCGCGGGCCTGAGCCTGGCCCTGCGTCTGCCCGCGCAGAGCGCGGTGGCTGTCGTCTCCAAACGGGAGTTGAGCGAGGGCAGCACCGTCTACGCCCAAGGCGGTATCTCAGCGGTGCTCGACGCCAACGACTCAGTGCAATCCCATGTCCAGGACACCCTGAAAGCCGGGGCCGGTCTGTGTGACCCACGCGTCGTCCGGATGGTGGTGGAGCACGGTCCCCGCAATATCCAGTGGCTGCTCGACCAGGGCGTCGCCTTCACCCGCAACGCGGAGTATGTGTCGGCGGGCGGCTATCACCTCACGCGCGAGGGCGGCCACACGCACCGGCGCATTGTACACGCAGCAGACGCTACCGGTCTGGCAGTGGCCACGACACTGGAAGCCCAGGTGCGTGACCGACCCAATATTACTGTGCACGAGCAGCATATCGCTGTCGACCTGATCACCTCGCGTCACCTCGGGGATCAGCGCGCGCATCGGTGTCTCGGGGCCTACATCCTGAACCTCGCGACCGGCCGGGTAGAGACCTATCTGGCGCGTTTCGTGGTGCTCGCCACCGGCGGAGCCAGTAAGGTCTACCTGTACACCAGCAACCCGGACGTTTCCACCGGTGACGGGATCGCCATGGCCTGGCGGGCCGGATGCCGGGTGGCAAACATGGAGTTCATGCAGTTCCACCCGACCTGCCTCTATCACCCGCTGGCCCGCTCCTACCTGATCACCGAGGCCCTGCGCGGCGAGGGCGCGCGACTGCTCCTCCCGGACGGCGAGCGCTTTATGCCGCGCTTCGACGCCCGCGCCGAACTGGCTCCGCGCGATATCGTAGCGCGTGCCATCGACCACGAGATGAAGCGTCTGGGCAGCGAATGCGTTTACCTGGACATTTCGCACCGCCCGGCCGATTTCATCATCGAGCATTTCCCGACCATCCATGCCCGCTGCCTTGAACTCGGCATCGACATCACCCGTGAGCCCATTCCGGTGGTTCCGGCCTCGCACTATACCTGCGGCGGCGTCATGGTCGACGATCAGGCCCGCACCGACCTCGCCGGCCTCTATGCCAGCGGCGAGACGGCCTACACCGGGCTGCACGGGGCGAACCGCATGGCCAGCAACTCGCTCCTGGAGTGTCTGGTGTATTCGGAGCTGGCGGCTGCTGACATCACCCGCCTGATGGCGAAGGGCGGTGAATTGCCCGAGGCGCCGCCGTGGGACGAGAGCCGGGTTACCGAGCCCGATGAAGAAGTGGTCGTCACCCACAACTGGGACGAACTGCGTCGTTTCATGTGGGACTACGTGGGCATTGTCCGCACCAACAAGCGGCTGCGCCGCGCCAAACGACGCGCCGACCTGCTCCATCAGGAGGTGATCGAGTACTACAGCAATTTCCGTGTCAGCAATGATCTGATCGAATTGCGCAACCTGCTCGAAGTGGCGGACCTCATCATCCAATCGGCGCTACGGCGGCGCGAGAGTCGGGGGCTGCATTATACGAGCGACTTCCCCAACAAGGACCGCAGCCAACGCGCACCCACCATCCTCATTCCTGATGGGTATCGGCCGCGCGGGCGGGATGAGTAACGCTTCAGAGCGCATCCTTATGCGATCTGGGCCAGATTTTCCGGCAGTCGCCTAACCTGTCGCTCGTCATCGCGGGCGCTGCGCTCGAGCTGCGCAAGGAACGCGGCCGGCGGCACCAACACCCAACCCCGAAAATCGGCGCCCAATGGCACCGACAACTGACGCGGCGGCCGGTCCTCTGCGACCTCGACCACATAGAGCCCGACATCCCCGTACATTCCGTGAGGGTCTTCGAGGACGGTCCGGCGCGCCCACTCCTCCAGTCCGGCCATGAACGGCCCACTGCGAGCGCCCGCCGCCGAGCGTTGTGCCGCCAGACCAAACAAGAGCAACTTCTTGTATTCATTATCTATATTCGTATCGTCCTGACCGCTGCGAGGGTGCCCATGATGGGTACCCTGGGTCATGCGCCGGACCAGCAGATAGACATAGAGGTCGTGCAGGTCCCGCCAGGCGTTTTCCGGCAACGGCCGACCCCACAGGGCAGCATAATGAATTTGGCGGCCAAAGAACCGGAACAGATTATGCGTCGCCCAGTCACGCCGCTGAACCTGCTGCTCATCCTGGACCAGATAGCAACGATCGAACTGATGCAAGGCCTGGTTCAAATTCTGGAACATCAGCCAGTACAGTCGTTGCTCGACCGTCACCCCGCGCTGAACCGAATCGTCAGCCGACGCTGATCCCAGCGGCAAGGGCGTCACCCAAGGCTTCGGCAGACCGGCACAAGTCTTAAGCACGGGGCGCTTGAGCAACCGCAGCACCGAAAAGCGACGCGATGGTGAGCAGTCCGCCCGGCGCAGGCCATCGAGCGCCAGGACCAGCGCGGGGCCCGATTGGCGCACCCCGGCAGCCCGCAAGTCACGAAGCCACTCACCCGCATCAGGCAAGTCCGCGATGAAGCGCGGCGTGGCAAGGTCACGGATGGTCGCGGTCGCTAACTGAAGGGAGTCTGAGCCCATGATGACCTTCCAATCGAACTCGATCGACAAACCACGGCAAGCCGCTAGGCGATTGCCGAAAAATCCTGTACCAGGTTGGGAAGGATTTTCGTCTGCCTTCAAGGAGCGCCGACAGGAGCATAGCAGCGCTATGTGACTGTCGGCGCGACGCGGAAGGCGGGCGAAAAGACACGCGAGATGATATCGGATTTCACGGAAATCGCCCTGAGTAAACCCCCGCCCCCCACGATTCCCAAGCGCGTCGACGGCGGCACCCTTCCGCATTGAATGCTAGCCGCTGCGGTCGCTCAGGATCTGCCGATTAGCTCCCAGTTTGACAACAGGCAGCGCGGAGCATGGCCCTGAACCGGGGATCTGATCTCAGATGGGGTCTCAGTCAGCGCCGGGGCGGAACCGCTTGCCGTTGGCCTCAATGATGGCGAGAAGATCCGTCGGCAAACGCAAGACCCAGGCCCGATTGGCTGAGCCGAGGGCGCCCGTAACCAGGCGCGGCGGTGTGTCGCGCGATACCTCGACGAGGTAGGTGCCGAGATAACCGAAGTACAAACCAGGATCCTCGAGTGTGCTTGCGCGCGCCCAGTCGTCAAGCCGCTGCGCCTGATCCGGTCCGAGTAGGGTGTCGCTTCTTTGCTCGGCGTACAAGCCAAGGATCAGGAGCCGCTTGTAAGCGGTTTGCGGGTCATCAAACGAATGGGGACCGACCGCTTGCGCCATCTGCGGCCGTGCCGCCTTCATGCGATTGCTGAAGTAGAAAAACAGATCATGCAGTTCCTGCCAGGTATGCGGGGGCCAGGTGCTGCCCCGGAGCACCCCGAGCTCGATTTGTCGGCCCAGCCAGTCGAACATCTCACCAACCAACCAGGCGCGCTCCGCATCAGGATTCAGCAGCATTCCTCGCGCGGAACGGTCCAGGCGCTCCAAGGTCAGCTTGAGGTTCTTGAACATGACGCAGCACAGGCGCTGTTCCAGGGACAACAGTGCCGTCGAGTCAGTCGGCGGTAACCGGCCCTTGGGCAAGTCATCGGCGACATCACGAAGGACGATCGCCAGTTGCTGAAGAATCGCCAATGCACGGGGACCCTCGACCGGTGCCTGAGCCAGTCGCTCCAACTTGAGCAACAGCGACACCAACATCTGACAGAGGCCCTGCCCACTGAGCCGCTTGACCCAGGCAGCGAAGACCGGCGAATCAAACTCCCGATGGGACTGCGCGTGCTCGGGCGGCGGGGCGACTTGATAGCAATTGTCCATGGGTCACGTCGTCAGGTGTCGAAAGGTTCGAAGCAACGATCGCTGTTGCGTGCCGCAAACTCCGCCGGATGGACACGACTGCGCCCTGTCCGGACGCACACGCGGGTACGGTACCACTACCGGGGGTCTTGGGGTGGCGCTCACGGCCCCAATCTGGGATTTTCTTTCCCGGGTGGGTCCGGCGCCGCGGTAACTGAACGAGTGCAGGAATTCAGGCATGGCAATACGCATCAAGAGTCACTGGTGGAACGAAGCGTCTAACCGCACGCTACCTGAAATTGCCTCAGCACTCGCCTTCATCTCCTGGCGCATCGCGCTGGATAAGGCCATCAACCTGCACTGCGAGCGCTTCGTCTACGCGGACGACGCCCAGCGCCTCGGTGTCATCCGCGAATATCTCGCCTTCCTGATCCAGGTCGCCGACCGGCTGGCCCACGGGCGATTCGCCGACGACGAGCGCCGCCTCCTGATTACGAGCCTCGTGCGGAGCGTGATCGCGCATTGCCAGGACAACAGCCAGGATCTGCTCGGTCCGGGGGACTACGGCAGCCCCTTCATCGACCTGCTCAATCGGCGCTCCGAGGACTATGCGCAGTACCAACTCGATCAGGAAGGACCCAGCTACGCCTTTCTGCGACACCTCGGGTTCGAAATTCAGAACCTGATGGGGGCGGGCCAGGAGAATCGCTGGGTGATCGACCAGGTAATGGACAAGGACGGCTGGGATGCCTACAAGTCATTCGCCAAGGCCTTTCGGGACCTCTTCGACTAGCCCTCCCGAATGCGCGCTGCCCTGGCAGACCGGACACCAGTAAGTCGAGCGCGGGTTGCGTCCGAGCCGGTCGCGGCGTATCGGTGTGCCGCAGCACAGGCAGGACTGCCCGGCGCGACCATAGACCCAGAGCCGCGCCTGTCCAGCGCCGGACGGCCGCGTCCGACGCGGTCCGCCGGAAAGATTTCCGTTGAGCAGATCCCCCGCCGTCCTGTACAGTGTACCAAAGTCCGCGCAAGACAGGTCGTCGAGCCGCAGGAGCGGCGAGCGACGGGTCACAAACAGCACCTCTGACTTGTAAACGTTGCCGATGCCGGCAGCCACCCGCTGATCCAACAACAGCTCCACAATCAGCGTGTCCCGCGGCAGCAGTACCAAGGCGCGGTCCCACAGTCGACCCGGGGCGAACGCCTCGCGGGTCAGGTCCGGCCCCAGGTGACGGCGCAGATCCAGATCCCGAAACCCTTGAATTCGCATGCGTTCTACTTCGCGGGCGTTGAAACAAACGTAGACGCGTCCTGCGAGCTCAAGGGTCAATGACGCCTGATGCCGCGGCTTCTGCCAAGGCTCCGCGCGCCCATAGTGGTGCCAGGCGCCATGGAGTCCCAAGTGGCTGCGGAGTCGCTGGCCGTCATCCAGGTCGATGAAGAGATGTTTACCGCGGCTGGTCACTGCCACAACCTGACGCGCGGTCAGTTCGCACAGGTGCTGTCCTCGCACCCAAACCGCGTCCAGCCGACGCCCGGTAAGCCAGCGCTCAAGGACAGCAGCGATGGTGTGAACGGTGTCTCCCTCGGGCATAGCGGGGCTCGGTGGTGGTTTCGGATCGGATGTCGGTGCCGCGTGGGAACCGCGCGGTCGTTAGACAAGAAGACAGTATACGCAACTGTCATACTTACGATTAAGACACAACGCCCGTGGCAAAAAAATCCCCGCACAAAGCGGGGACGATGACAAAGGAGTCAGCGAGCTTCCATGGAAACTCCCTAGCTTCGAGTGCATTTCGATCGAGAAGTTCGACAGCAACCGGCCAACAACCATTGAGTTTTCGCAAGATCACCTTCAGGTTCCGCCAGACAGCGATTGGCCTGGCCCGAGCGATCGACCGCGGGCGAGGTCGTCGCCACCACCGCGGCGGTAGAGCAGCCGGGCTTGTATTTTCGGCCGTAGACGCTATGAATAGTGTCGGCACGAGACTGCGCCCGAGCACATCACCCACCGCGACAACCCAAGAAGATGCTCGCGTCGCACTGTTGAGCGTGCGACCGCTCCACCCGACATATCCACTGACGCGGCGACTCTGCCGCCCATTCCTGCACTCCGGGTTCACCCCGAAGCCGCAGGTCACCTTTTGAACGACAATGAAGTCCTGGAGACTCAACCCATGCCGATAAAGATCAGCGGCGACACCCTGGCCCTGGATAAGGCGATCCGCCGACAGATCGAAAGCGAGGCGCAAAAGCTCGCTGACCGCTTCCCGGATGAAAGCATCGACGCCCTGGCGCGTATCAACGAGGAATTCGATCCCCTGCACGGTCACCGCGTTCGTTGCGAGTTGCGCGCGAATCTGGGACAAGGTCGCCAGATCATCGTGCGCGATGCACGCAAGGATCCGGCCGAGGCCATCAGCGAGGTGTTTGGGACGGCAATGCGCAATGTGCGTCGCCTGCGCCGCCGTTTGGCTGTTGGAGCCGGCAGCCCGGTTCCTCAGGTCGGGGTTGTCTAGCTGCCGCCGCTTGCCGCGAAGGGCGCTGCGTCGCTGACCGGCGGTTCGCTCTCCCCATAACACCGGGCGCGTTCGACCCAATGCAGAGCGGTTACCCCTGCTACCGATGGACGAAAAACGGGTTGCCTTGATGACTCAAGACGACCCCGTCCGCGACGATCTGCTCGACTACCAGCCCCTCGCGCGTCTTCTCCCCGTCGCGGTACTTGAGTCCGTTGATCAAGACGAAGCGACGGGATTGGTTGGCCTCGAAGACGTGCACGGTCATTAAAAAGCTCGGCACGCCGGCTTGCTGGTCGCGCGTCAGGCGCAGCTTGGTCAGGTCACCGGCATAACGCGGCTCCTGCGGCGGCGCTGAAAGTTCAGCCTTCACTTTGGATTCGTTGGGCTGCCTGTTCCCATCGCGCCCCTGGACCTGACCCGTCTTGTTCTTGAACGACTCGATATCGGCAATCAGGTCGGGCGGCACCGGGGTGGGAGCCGGATCCTCCGGCTGCGCAACCGGGATCCACTCATCAGTGTCCTCGGCATAACTCTCGTCGGCTTCCAGTTGGCGTTGGATCTCGACTTCCAGTTCGGCTTCCAGCGCATCCTGGTGGTGGCCTTGGTCGGATGGGCGCGGGGTTCGGCCAAGCGCCGCGCCACGGGGATCGAGCACCGCCGGGGGTGCGCGTACCGCGCCTTTGGGCGGCGGCGCCTCGACCAGGGGCGCCCCGCTCGCGAATGACCGCAATCCCTCGGTGCCCGACGCCGGGCTCATGGCAACCGGTGCCGCCGCTGCCGCAACCGGCGGATTCACGATCGGGGTCTGGCGATCCACACGATCCGGCGTCGTGACGGCGGGGTCAAGCACTGCCGGCGTGACGGCGAGCCGCGCCGGGGACGCGCGCTCGACTGCGCCGGGGGGCGCGGTCGGCAGCGCGACCTGCGGCGGGACCGGAAGCGGCTGACGCAGCGCAGCATAGAGTGCGATCAGCACCGCCGCGGCCGCCAGCCCGACGGAGACCAGAATCCAGGGGCTGCGCGTCGGCACCGCTTCATCCTCGGTAAACAGGCCAGCCCCGTGCAGGGTCGGCACCTGTCCGAGTTCGCGCTCGGCTTGAGACTTTTTCAAGGCCTCCAGGATATAGCTCATGGCGCACCGCGACTCCCTGGCGGTACGGACAGGTTCTGAGCATCAGCCGATAGGCCGATCCGCGAGCGACCTGGATCGGCCGCCGTGCCGTCAACCGTTGTTTGGACGGCGGCGCTCTGCGCCGCGGCCGCGAGCGGCGCGGTCATCAAGTGAGGAATGCCGGGCGTAGTCAAGGCGTTGTTAAGTTGCACCAGAGTCCGGGGGCCGGCGATGCCATCGGGCGACAGCCCGCGCGACACCTGGAATCGGCGCACCGCGGCACCCAGGGCAGCGTCGTACTGAGCCGACCCGTTGTCGGCACTGTCGATACCGGGGGCCTGTGCGAGCAGGCGCCGCAGCCACCGCACGGATTCGCCCGCGGCTCCCGGACCGATCACCGAAGCCCCGGTCGGCGGCGCTTGCCAGACCACGGTGTAGTCACCGCTCCAGATCGACTCGATCCCGTCGAGTGGAACCCGCTCGCTGCCGTCCGGCAGATCCAGGATGGCATCGGTCGCGTCAAGTGCACCGAGCACCGCATACCGACGTTCGCCACCGGCGTCCTTCATGCGCAACAGGACCGGCCGGTCGTAAAACCGGACATGGCTGAGCTTGCCCTGTTCACGTTCGCACCGCAGCCCAAACACCGCCACCCGCCCGCAGGGATCGCCGAAACCCAAATCCTGAACCGCGATTCCCCAGCGGCGTAACAGGACACGCAAGGCAGCCTCCTCCGGCAGACTGATCCGCGCCAGCGCATCCGCCGCGGACTCGGGTTGAATCGCGGCCAGGGAAACGCGCGGCAGGGATGGGGCGAGGGTGTCGGCCGCGACCCCGCTTGGCGTCGGCGGCGCATCAACCGGCACCGCCGTTGCCGCCGCCAGCGGCGCCGCTGCGGGTACCGGGGTGAGGGCAGCAACACCCGGCGCAACCGCATCGGGAGGCAGGGGCGCGGCAGCCGGCTCAACGACTGCGACAGCGGCCTCCGGACCCCTGACTTCGGCTGCCGCCGGGGCCGACGCGACGACCGGGGGATCCACCGCCACCGCACCAACCACCTCCGGCCGCGGCTCAGGCCGCGACTCAGATCCCCCGGCGATCAGGTCCAGCGGGTCACCGTAAAACCGATCGACGGACAGCCAGAGCGCGGTCAGCATCAGGGTCAAGGCCGCGGCTCCCGCAACGGCGGGACGTGCCGCCGCCGGGCGCGCGGTCTTGACCCCCTCGCCACGGACCTCGCGCGCGGCCTTGGTGACCACCGCGGGCGTCACCTGACTGGCGCGCGAGACGCAGGCCCCGAGCAGGGCGCGATCACACAGGATATTGACGACCCGCGGCACCCCGCCCGCGAGCTGGTGGATGCGCCGGATCGCCCCCGCCGTGAACAGCGGGCGGTCGACCCCGGCCACCGCCACCCGATGGCGGATATAGTCACCGGTCTCGGCCGCGCTCAGTGGACGCAAGTGATAACGAGCGGTGATGCGCTGGTTGATCTGGCGCAGCCCCTCACGGTCCAGCATCGTGCGCAGTTCCGGCTGACCGACCAGAAAGATCTGCAGCAGTTTGGCCTTGGTGGTCTCCAGATTGGTGAGCAGGCGGATCTGCTCCAGCACCTTGGGGCGAAGATTCTGGGCCTCGTCGATCATCAGCACCGGACGACGACCGGCCGCGTGGGCGGCGAGCAGATAGTCGTTCAGGCGATCCACCAGGACCTTGACCGAATGCTCCCCCGCCCCGACCGGGATGCGAAACTCGTCGCAGCAGTTGAGCAGCAGCTCGCTGGCGGTCATCGCCGGATTGACGATCAGGGCCACGTCCACCCCCTCCGGCAACTGCTCCAGGAAGGCCCGGCAGACGGTCGTCTTGCCGGTTCCCACCTCGCCGGTAAGCAACACGAAGCCGCCGCTCTCACCGGCGCCGTAGAGCAGATGGGCCAGAGCCTCCTTATGCTGTTCGCTCAGAAACAGGTAGTGGGGGTCCGGGGCGATCGAGAAACTCGGCTCCTTGAGTCCGAAATACTTGGGATACAAGATGATGCTCTTCAGGAAAACAGCGTGTTGGCGTCGACAAACCCGCACGACACGGCGGGCGGGAAAGCCCACATGACCTTGGCAGGGTAGTCAGGGGAGGCCCCAGCGTCAAGGACGGAGAAACACTCGGTGCCGGTCGGCTAACCCGTGCGGATTCAAATAACTGCACCGGTCGTGCTCGCCCACCCGCGCCGCCGCGGCCGGGTCGACGACGCCTCCGCGAGACGGCCGTCACGGCGGATCGCGCGAGAACCCGGCGCGCACCACTTGTGCCGCGTACCGGTTGACCTGACAATCTGGGGGCTGCATCGGGGGCGTCCCGCCGCCCGTGCCAAAACCTACAACGACAGGCCCTCACCACCGGGGGTCGGAGAATCAAGCAATGACTGAGCGAGTGGAAGTGAGCGGCATCAAGGTCGCCAAGCCCCTGTATGACCTGGTGAAGATTGAGATCACACCAGGCACTGGGGTCGACCCTGACCGCCTGTGGAGCGCCTTCGCCGCCATCCTGGCCGAGTTGGCGCCGCGCAACCGGGCGCTGTTGGCCAAGCGCGATGCGCTCCAGGCCCAAATCGACACCTGGCATCGGAACCATCGCGGCCAGCCGATCGACCTCGGGGCTTATCGCGCCTTCCTGTCCGACATCGGCTATCTGGTCCCCGAGGGTCCGGACTTCACCGTGACCACCGCCGATGTGGACGCCGAAATCGCGTCGATCGCCGGGCCTCAGCTCGTGGTCCCGGCGAGCAACGCCCGCTACGCGCTAAACGCCGCCAATGCCCGCTGGGGCAGTCTCTACGACGCGCTCTACGGCACCGACGTCATCCCGGACGAGGGCAAGCTGGCACGCGGCAAAGGCTTCAACGCCGACCGCGGCGCCGAGGTCATCGCCCGCGCCGCGGCTTTCCTTGACCAGGCCGCCCCGCTCGCCGCCGGGTCCCATCGGGAGGCCGTCGGCTATCGGGTGGAGCAAGGCCAACTGGTCGTCGACCTGCCGAACAACAGCCGGACCGGACTGCAAGACCCGGCGCGCTTCGCCGGCTATCTGGGCGACGCGGCCGCACCCACTGCCGTCCTGCTGGTCAACCACGGGTTGCATGTCGAGTTGCAGATCGACCGCGCCAATCCGGTCGGCAAGGCGAGCCCGGCCGGGGTCGCCGATGTGCTGCTGGAGTCCGCCGTCACCACCATCGAGGACTGCGAGGACTCGGTGGCCGCCGTCGACACCGAGGATAAAGTCGGCGTCTACCGCAACTGGCTCGGGCTCATGAAGGGGACCCTGACCGCCCAGTTCAGCAAGGGCGGCAAGATGGTCGACCGCGCCCTGGAGCCGGACCGCACCTACACGGCCCCCAACGGCGGGACCCTCACCCTGCCCGGCCGCGCGCTCATGCTGGTGCGCAATGTCGGCCACCTGATGACCAACGACGCGGTGCTGCTGCCCGACGGCTCCGAGGTCCCCGAGGGGATGCTCGACTGCCTGATCACCTCCCTGTGCGCCGTCCATGACCTGAAAGGCACGGGAACCTTACGCAACTCGCGCACCGGCAGTATCTACATCGTCAAGCCCAAGATGCACGGGCCGGAAGAGGTCCAGTTGACCGTCGACCTCTTCGCCCAGGTCGAGGCCGCGCTGGGTCTGCCCCGCAATACCATCAAACTCGGCATCATGGACGAGGAGCGGCGCACCACCGTGAACCTCAAGGAGTGCATTCGCGTCGCATCCGAGCGGGTCATCTTCATCAATACCGGCTTCCTCGACCGCACCGGCGACGAGATCCACACCGACATGGAGGCTGGCCCGGTACTGCGCAAAGGCGCCATGAAGACCGCCCCCTGGCTGTTGGCCTACGAAGACTGGAACGTCGACATCGGCCTCGCCTGCGGCCTGCCGGGTCATGCCCAAATCGGCAAGGGCATGTGGACCATGCCCGATGAGATGCGCGCCATGGTCGAAACCAAGGCCATGCACCCCAAGGCCGGGGCCAACTGCGCCTGGGTCCCCTCGCCCACCGCGGCCACCCTGCACGCCATGCACTACCATCAGGTCGACGTAGCCGCCCGGCAGGCCGAGATCGCCGCCGGCGGACGCCGCGCCAGCCTCGACACCATCCTGCAGATCCCGCTCGACCCCAAGGGCACCTGGACTCCGGAAGAGACCCAGCAGGAACTGGACCTCAACTGTCAGGCCGTATTGGGCTATGTGGTGCGCTGGATCGACCAGGGCGTCGGCTGCTCCAAGGTGCCGGACCTGAACAACGTCGGCCTCATGGAAGACCGCGCAACCCTGCGCATCGCGAGCCAAGTTCTGGCGAACTGGCTGCACCACGGTGTCATCTCGCGCGATCAGGTCATGGCGACCATGAAGCGCATGGCGGTGGTGGTCGACGGCCAGAATGCCGGTGACCCGTTGTACCAGCCGATGGCACCAGCCTTCGACGGCACCGCCTTCCAGGCCGCCTGCGACCTGATCTTCAAGGGCCGCGAGATCGCCAACGGCTACACCGAGCCGACGCTGCACGCCATGCGGCTCAAGCTCAAGGCCGCGGGCTAGGACGCCCGATCCGGGCGGCGGACCCCAGGCCACTGGGGTCCGCCGCTGGAGTCCAAGGCTTCCGCCTTGGCCAACGCGCGCCAAGGCTGAAGCCTTGGACTCCAAGTGGGCACATGCCGAATACGTTCCGGCCGCAAGAAGCCC